>CAYMML010000001.1:0-49176 GCA_964391515.1 uncultured Thermodesulfovibrio sp.
ACGGTGTGAATACTAACAGCCCAGGGCACGGAGATATAGATAAGCGGCTTTACCCAGCCTGGCGGTGGCACATCCTTGCGGTCTGCCTCAAGGGTTGTCCAGCCGATTATGATGTTAAGCAGGAGATAACCTGTAAGAACCACAGAGTCCCAGAACAGAATTGAGTTTGGTGTTGGGTGAAGTAGCACATTGAATATCCTCATGGGCTGCCCCATGTCAACAAAGATGAAGAGTATGCACATGGTAACGGCAGATACGGCAAGGAACTCCCCGAGTATAACTATCTTGGAGAACTTCTTATAATTGTGCAGATAATACGGGATAACCAGCATCACGGCAGATGCGGCCACCCCGACCAGAAATGTAAACTGGGAGATGTAAAACCCCCATGATACATCCCGGCTCATACCGGTAATTCCCAGTCCAACCTCTAACTGCCTGAGATAAACGAGGAACCCAGCCCCAACAATCCCAAGCAAAAACAGTAACCAGAGCCAGTATTTAGGTCTTCCCTGTAGTGCCTTCTCAAACATCTTCCTCACCTCCTCCGATTATGTAGAAGACGGCCGGTTCCGTCCCGAGTTCAGGTTTTCTCCTCATGCTGAAGTGTCTGGCAAGATACCTTCTTACTTCAGAGTTTTCGTCCTCAAGATCACCAAAGAGTATCTTACCCTCTGATGCCTCCACACATGCAGGCCTCAGGCCCATTGATAGCCGTTCAACACAGAAGTTGCACTTTTCAACCACACCAGGTGTTCTTGTGGGAAACTCCGGATTTACATCCTTTATGTAAGGCCTTGGATCAAGCCAGTTGAAACTCCTTGCCCCATAAGGGCAGGCAGCCATACAGAACCTGCAGCCGATACACCTGTGGTAGTCCTGAGCGGTAATCCCATTTTCAAGTTTGAAGGTCGCCTTTGTGGGGCAGACCCTTACACACGGGGCGTGTGTGCAGTGATTGCAGAGCAGAAGAACGGGTTTTTCCTTTATCGCTTCGGGGATAAACCTGTTCTCCTGATCAGGAAAGGCGTGCTCAAACTCCTCCTTCCAGAGCCACTTTACCTCATGGTATTTGTCAGGAAAACTCGGCACATTGTGGGCATGGTGGCATGCCTCAATGAGTTTATCGTAGTCCTCCTCGGTCTTGAACTTCCTCAAATCTATCACCATAGACCAGCGGTTCGCCTGAAGCCCCTGTGCAGAAGGGGCATACTCCGACATGGCCACCCTGCTTCTTACGAAGAGTTGGGCACCACCAACCCCTATACCTATACATGTCAGTCCGGCAAGTCTGAGAAACTCTCTTCTATCCATGCTCATCTTACACCCTCCTTTGCGAAGTGGCAGTCCCAGCAGTAGGGGTCAACAGCAGCGTAACTGTGGCACTCATCACAGAACTTCTTTCTATTAGAATGGCACTTCAGGCAGGTATTCTGTAGGCTGATCCGGTAGTGTCTGCCCTCTGAGTTTATGTACTCACGCTTTGCCTCGCGGAGTGCCGAGTCACGCCACTCGATGAGGAGTTGCATGTGGTTTGCCCTCATGAACTCCTTTGACTCCACACACTTTTTCTCGGAGAGAGCCTTTATGACAGGTGTGTCCAGGCTCGGCTCCGGTTTTGCCTGAGACTTGCCAATGTTGGCATAAAAGGGAAAGGTGGCAAATGCCAGAAAGATAAGCAACCCGATTATTATCTTTCCACCGTCATACATTATTCATCCTCCTCCTCTGTATCCTCCATCCCTGGGAGGGGTTCTAATCTCAGATCCATCGTCCTCTTCGTCTCACCGGTCATCACGAGCGCATTACCAACCAGTTCGTGCACACCACAGACATCAACCTCAGGAACCCAGTACTGCATCAGGGTGGGAAGTGCCGCCCTGTCTATGGCACAGATGTTGGCAAGCATGTTCACCCCGTACTTCTCGTGAACATACCTCACCGCATTCGCCCTTGGAAAGCCGCCACGCATCCTCAGTTCCATATTCTCTCCTGCATTCAGACCCGAGCCGCTCCCACAGCAGAATGTCTTTTCACGGATCGTATCCTCAGGCATCTCGACAAAGTTTCTTGCCACATTCTTGATTATGTATCTCGGCTCCTCAAAGATACCCATTCCGCGGGAGGTGTTACAGGAGTCGTGGAAGGTGATCTTGAGATGGTCGTTTCTGCTTGGGTCGAGTTTGAGTTTGCCATGCCTGATCAGATCAGCCGTAAACTCGGTAACATGAACCATCTTTGTGGACTTTGCATTTTCAAACACCGTTCCCGTTATGGGTGATTTGGGAACCTCGAGAAAGTCGGCAGGCCCGTGCCATGTGTCGAGATACTGGTGTATGAGCCTCCACATATGGCCACACTCACCACCGATTATGTATTTCACGCCGAGCCTCTTTGCCTCGGCATAGATCTTATAGTGGAGTCTCTTGGCCATCTCGTTTGATGTAAAGAACCCGAAGTTACCACCCTCAGAGGCGTATGTGCTCCAGGTATAGTCCAGACCCAGTTCGTGAAAGAGCATCAGATAGCCCATGCAGGTATATACACCGGGAAGGCCAAAGAGATCACCCGATGGGGTTACAAAGAGTATCTCCGCACCCTTTCTGTTGAATGATGGCTCTATCCTGATACCGGTGATCTCCTCGATATCGTCGCACATCATCTCGATGTTGCTCTGGATCGTGTGAGGCTCAAGCCCAAGGTGGTTTCCCTTGTGGTAACAGTTAGCCACCGGCCCTCCGATCCAGTCTGTCTGAAGGCCAAGGAGGTTTGTCAGTTCCCTGGCCATGATGGTAACCTCTGCAGTATCGATCCCGTAGGGGCAGAAGACGGAACAACGGCGGCACTCAGTGCACTGGTAGTAGTAGTACCACCACTCCTTGATCACATCCTCAGTGAGTTCCCTTGCACCTGCGTGTTTGCCAAGGAGTTTACCACCGGTAGTAAAATACTTTCTGTAAATAGACCTCATCAACTCCGCCCTCAGGACGGGCATGTTTTTCGGATCTCCTGAACCTATGTAGAAGTGGCACTTGTCTGCACAGGCACCACAACGCACACATATATCCATGAACAACTGGAAGGATCTGTATTTGCCGAGCCGGTCCTTCATACCCTCAAGGACGATCTCCTTCCAGTTTTCCGGGAGTTTCCAGTCCTCTTCGGCAGAGTTCCACTCCCGGGGGTTTGGTAGCCCAACCTCCTCAAGGTACTTGGGCCTCGAGGCGTAGCAGTATGTGCCCGGCTTGAACTCAACGGGCGTTTCCATCCACTGTGTCTTGGGAGGACGGTAATCTATCTTTGCAAGTTCTTCAGGCTTTGGTGGTTTGGTTGATTTTGACATACCTTACTCCTTTCCCTCACTTTCTTCAGAGGCCTCTTCTGTTGTCTCTGTGGTTTCCGGTTCGTCCTTCTCAACAGGGATTCCAGCCATCTTCATCTTCTCTCTGAACTCCTCCTCGTACTCCTCATAGGTATGCACCTTCACCGGATAGTTCCATGGGTTCACATGCCGCTTCATCCGGCTGTTGTTGGCAAGGTTTCTCGTAGGACTCAGAAACACCCCACCAAGGTGAACCAGTTTGCTAAAGGGGAAGTAAGCAAAGAGCGTGCTTATCAGGAAGAGGTGAATGTAAAATATCGTTCCTATCCCATCGGGGACCTTCGGGCTCAGCGATGCAAGCCCCAGTGTGAGTTCCTTCACCTTAATGATGTCAACCTTAAGGAAGTACCTCATAATGATACCCGTTGAGGCGATGCCGATGATGAGAAAGAGCGGGAAGTAGTCGGCAGGCAGGGATATGTATCTGACCTGAGGGATGTAGAACCTCCTTATGAGGAGGTATGTTGCGGCAAGAAGAAGTGTAACGCCGGTCATAAGCATGTGAGGGGAACCGATCTGGAGAAAGCCATCCACGGCATCGAGCATCTTTATCAGCCCCGGAACGGGGTTCGTGAAAAACCTCAAATGCCTCAACAGCACTATAAAGAACGACCAGTGGAATACAAAGCCGCCAAGCCAGAGCCATTTCTCCCAGCCGTAGGCAAGCCTTGGCCCTTCGTGCAGTTCCGTTTTCAGGTTCCTGAAGAGCGACCTGAAAAGCAGAACTTCCATCGCCATCCTTACTATAACTCCTCCGGTGCCGGCAGGGCTCTCAATCTTGCTGTAATGGATCCAGGGAAGCGACTTCTGCTGACCACAGGTGGTGGGAATATGAAATGGAACGGGAACCCGTGCCCACTTGAGTATCCTGAGGATAAACCCCACGAAAAAAGTAAGCACAGCAAGATATGGAACGATAACACCAAAGAGGACCTGCAGGGAGAGCACCTTAACACCCACGAGAGCAGCAAGGATGAGCACCAAAACGGCTACCAATGAAACCATTGCTCCCATTATAACCTCCTTCAGTGAACTGAAAATGAATATAACTCAGTCTTTTTTCTCTACCCCAAAACTCTCATTTACCCTTTCAAGCAGCCTGTATGTCCAGTTCCTCATCTCGTTTGCCTTGAGTTCGTAAATCTTTTCCCGGCACTCCATAAAGATATCAAATGCCCTGAAGGTAAGTTCATCTATCCTCCTCTCAAGGGCAACATACTCAACAAGGGTATCAGGGTCGTTGAGTCTTTCGCCAAGCAACTCCCTGACAATCCCTTTGAGGCCGGGCATGAATGAGAGCGCCCTGGAGGGGCTGAAGTCCTGAACCGCCCGTATCCTGATTATCCTGTCGAGAAAGGCATCCACACCATCACCCTCCTCGTGGCTGATAACCGCATCCAGAAGCCCTGACATGCCATCTCTGAAGGACTGACCAACGGGGTTTGTAAACTCATTATTCCCGTGCTTTAAAAACCGTGCGGTCTCAGGCGGGTATGTCTCAAGAATATGGTCGTACCACTGCCTTAGCAGGGCATCCTTCTTTTCTTTGAGGAACTCTTCAAGTCTCATAGCAGGGTATCAAAGGAAAGGGTATTGAGGACTTCCCCAACACCCTTTCTGTTTTTCTTTTGTTGATTTAAAATTATACGCAGCCGGTGGGCTTGGGAAGACCTGCATAACGGCAGGCCTGTTTTGCAGGGCCATCCGGGAACAGTTGATAGAGATACTTGGTATTGCCCTTCTCAGGCCCCATGTTCTTCTTGATCTCCTTAACGAGTATCTTGATCATAGGCGCAATCTGGTATTTATTGTAGTAGTCTCTCAGGAAGTTGATGATATCCCAGTGCTCCTGTGTAAGTTCCTGTCCATCCTGCTGTGCCATGTACTCGGCAAGTTCGGGTGTCCAGTCTTCAAGGTTCTGAAGATAACCCTCTTCATCGACCTCAATGGTCTTGCCACCAAACTCAATAGTAGCCATTTTGAACCTCCTTATCTTTAATTTTTTATTGGGAAAATCCCTTTGTGAACAAGTGTTGCCATTTTATCAAGGCTATAAACATTAATACAGTCAGACCTTCAGGGTCAAATTAAAAAATGTAATCTGCAAATTAGCAGAACTTATTGTTATATCCACTATTTTCTGGAACCACCAAAGCGGATCTTCACAAAGATCAGCCTTGCCCTAACGCCCTGTCTGAGGCGAGCCATTTCACCGGGCAACACCCGGTGAGCACCAGGGAGATAAAAGAGTTCTCTAACCTCATAGTCCTCACCCTCCTCCAGCCCTGAAGCCATCTCCCAGTCGTCACCACAGGCGAAGGCAAGTGTGTCTGCAAATACCTCCCCCAGGTTCCTCCCCGTAGGATCACAGCCATACACAGCACCACAGGAGCATCTACCACCAAAAAAGAAACTCAACTCCGTGGGAATGTCTCGTGGCCTCTCAAAAAGTTCCCTGCAGAAGGGACATCGGGGCTCTGTCAGTGTTGTCTTATCTTCCCTATCCCTTCTCCATCGCAAGGTTGATAATTATAACACTTCGGGGTCTTCAAGTCAAATCAAACCCTCACTCGTCTTAGGCGTGGGTGAGGATTTTTCCTGTCAGTTCAGAGACCCGATACTGCCTCATCGAGTCTTCCTCATAGACAGAGATCTTTTCACTGTCATGAGAGAGCCTTCGTAGATCTTCCATAAACTCGTCTTTAGGAAGTATTCCCTGGAGACAGTTTATAGTGATGACCGCCTGTCCCCTTACCTCAGGCAGATGAGACCGCAATGCCTCTTTTATCATGTTAATAAGAGTATTTTTGTCCTCTATTAGATCAGGATAAAGACTCCCTATCCTACACATGGCATAGAGCACGCCCGGCTGGAAGACCTCCTCCTCAAAGTACTCCGGCAGAAGATAGGCGATATCTCCGTACTCCTTCGGCCTTTTTCTGATTATCTCTGCAAGCATCTCTATTGCAGACCAGCCAAGCCCGCCTGACTCCTCGGTGATAGACCAGAGAAGCCGTCTTGCTATGTTTCTGCCCTCCTCCAGTGACCTCTCCGTGATCCGGTCAACCACCTTTGAAAGGGCGATTATCGCCCGCCAGGTGATAACCGAGGTCTTATCATAACTCTGGTTGATAAGCACACTGACGGTTCTGATATTGTCTTCGGCAAGTCTGACGATCTCATCCAGTTCACCCCGTTCAAGGGCATTGATCACCTTTTTCCTCAGTTCTCTAAACTTCATGTTTACTCCTCTTGTAACTTCTTGCAACCCTCAAAACACCCCTTGCCCATTCAGGGGAGCCAAGGGCGTGAAGGTGTGTGTATGTGGCAAAGACATTCCCGGCACAAATACCGTCCATCCCGTTTATTATACCCTTTCCCCTCCTCATACTGAAAACAAGGTTTATTGAACCCTCATCCACAAGTGGTCTTGAATAATGAAACTCATGCCCCTTCAGCCTTGTGCCTCTTTCAAAATAGGGTGTATCCGAAATCACCTCAACCTCTGTATAGCCGTGTGCCACGGGTCTTCCCTCCATCCTGAATGAAAGCGGAAGTATTCCCGTCATGGGGTAAACCCTGCCACCCATCTCTATCTCACGGCCGAGATACATGAGTCCGCCACACTCGGCATATACCGGTAGCCCCCTTTCTGCCATCTCCCTGACCGCCTGCATAAACTTCTCGTTACGGGAGATTGCCGGGGCATTGGTCTCGGGGAAGCCACCACCTATGTATAGCAGGTCGATATCCCCAGGGGCATCAGCCTCAAGGGCGTTAAGATAGACTATCTCTGCCCCCCCCTGCTCAAGGTATTCGATATTTTCGGGATAGTAAAACTGGAATGCCCTGTCCATAACCACCCCGATCCTCACCGCCTCGCCGGATTCAGTCTGCCGCTCCGGAGAGACATGAACTGCCTCACACCGGCCTGAGACATTTATAAGGCGATCCAGATCCAGCCCGCCCTCAACCGCCTTGGAGAGCCCATCTATGGTCTTTTCTATCTCCTCCGACTCAGAAACGGTAACCAGCCCGAGGTGCCGCTCAGGTATTACATCCTCGCCAAGTTTCCCAATGGCACCTATCACATCTATAGAGGTATATTTCTCAATTGCACCCCTGACCATCCGCTCATGCCTTATGCCACCTATCCGGTTCAGTATCACACCACCTATCTGGAGCCCCTCCTCAAACTCCGCCACTCCCTTCAGAATGGCTGCTACAGTCCTTGTTACCTTTGAACAGTCTATTACAATGATGACCGGGGCATTTAATATCCTTGCAAGTGAAGAGGTGCTGAAAGAGCCATCAACATCCATCCCGTCAAAAAGCCCCCTGTTACCCTCCACAACCGCAATATGGGCATTCTGCGCACCATATGAAAATGACCTGGCGATATTGTCCTTACTCATCAGGTAGGCATCTAAGTTACGGCAGGTGTTGCCTGCTGCCCTCGCAAGCCAGCCGGCATCGATATAATCAGGCCCCTTTTTGAACGGGCTTACCCTGAGCCCACGGTTTCTAAGTGCCCGTACAATACCAATAGAAAGGGTGGTTTTACCAGAGCCCCCTCTAAGCCCTGCTATAACCACCCTTGGAGTTTTAACAAGCATATATTTTTAGATATTCAGAACACCCCACTACTCCTTTGGGGGGATCTCCACGTAACTTCCTCCCTTGTAGGAATAGATGAGAGTGCCGGCATCCATGAGTTCCTTAAGCGCAGCCTTTGCCTCGGGCTTGGGAACTCCGTGTTCGGCATTGAGTTTCTTGAAAAGGTCGCCGGGCTTAAGGAGTTTTTTGCCCATTGACTTTTCAACCATCTCATAGATTATCTTCTTCAGTTCTTCCCTGTCCATTATGCACCTCTCGTTGTTTTGGTGTTAGCATTGAGGGAGACCCACAAAGGGGTCTCCCCGTTCTGGACTATTATAATTAATATTTGAATGTTGCTGCCATCCTCCAGGTCTCCCTTGCAAAGGTGAAGTCGTCGATATGCTGCATTGTAAAGGGCAGACCTGTCTCGCTGAAGAACTTCTCCCAGCCAATCCTCTCGATCCACTCACCCACACGCTCATGCTTCCTTGCACCTGCGATGTAGGCATCAAGTATCTTCTTAACCGCCTCTGTGACCTCAGGCCAGCGCGGTGGGTTGTTTGGAAGCCACGGCACAGCAAGTTTGGAGAACTTCGGGTTTGATCTGAGGTTTGAGACCTTACCACCGACCACGATGGCAACACCGTCGTTCTTCGGGTCTGAGATCGGCATGGCAGGGCAGACCGAGTAGCAGTTACCACAGTACATGCACTTCTCTTCCTTGATCTTAACACTCTTGTTCTTTGGATCAGGGCTTATCGCACTTGTGGGACATGCTGCAACGGTGGATGGGATCTCACAGAGGTTTTTGACCTTTTCATGCTCGATCCTTGGAAGTGTCTTGTGGACACCAACCAGCGCTATATCCGAACAGTGCACTGCGCCGCACATGTTCACGCAGCATGCAACTGCAAGCCTCACCTTGTTGGGGAGTTCCTTGTCTGTGAAGTACTCGTGGAGTTCATCCATCATCACCTTCACAAGACCGGATGCGTCTGTTGCTGCAGAGTGGCAGTGAACCCATCCCTGGGTGTGCACCACATTGCTTATCCTGTTACCGATACCACCGATCATAAAACCGTTGGCCTTGAGATCGTCAATTAGGGGCTGAACCTTGCTCTCATCATCCACCATGAACTCCACATTGTGCCTGGTGGTAAACCTGAGGTACCCGTCACAGTGTTTGTCTGCCATATCGCAGATGTCCTTGATGGTATCCGTGGAAAGGAGACGGGGGGTTGCAACCCTTACCGTCCAGACCTTTGCCCCTGTCTCGGAGACATGTACCATAACACCGGCACCCAATTCCTCATGGTACTTCCACTTGCCGTAGTTCTCCTTTATTACAGGAGGGAGGAACTGCTCATAATGAGGCGGTCCTATGTCTGTCTGTCTTTCAGGAAGATTCTCAGCCATTTTACTAACCTCCTTAAAATATATTGTGATTTTGTTTATACCTGAATTACTTCTCTATGTCTGCCTCTGTCCAGAAGAAGAATGGGTCTCTCCTCGGCTCCTTCACCATTGCAGGATGAGGCTCGATGCCAGTCTCCCTGAGGAAGGTGGGAAAGCCCATCCTCTCTATGAGTTCACCAACCCTCTCACGGTTTTTGCCATGCTCATCCCAGAACTCCCAGATCCTGTCAACCAGGTCAAAGAGTTCCTCATAGGGGGGCTCCATCTTCATAAACGGAACGATCACCCATGACATGAGTGCACCTGTAACGATGGGTGCCTTACTACCAAGGAGTATGGTTGCACCCTTTTCAGGGCCGGGGCGTAGTGCCTTGGTCATCTTTGCTATACAGTGCATACAACGGTTACAGTTTGAATTGTCAATCTTCAACTCATTGCCATCCCAGGACATGCAGCCCGTTGGGCACATGTCGATGATCTCTGCCTGTATGTCCATCCCGTTGTTTGCGTAGTTCTTGACCTCAGCCTGGTCTATCTGGATGTCGCCCTTCCAGGTACCGATTATTGACATATCTGCACGGGCTATTGATGCGATACAGTCAACAGCACACCCTGCCACCTTGAACTTGAACTTGTATGGGAACATGGGTCTGTGAAGTTCGTCCTGATACCTCATGGTGATGGCATGAGTAATGGCCATTGTGTCGATGTTTGACCACTCACACCTTGCTGCACCTACACAACAACTGGGGGTACGAACGGCAGAACCCGAGCCGCCCAGGTCCCATCCCCTGGATGAGAGTTCAGCAAATACGGGCTCAAGGCTCTCGGTGTTTGTTCCAAGCAGGATAATGTCGCCGGTGGATCCGTGCATGTTTGTGAGTCCGCTGCCATACTTGTCCCAGATATCACAGATCTCACGGAGTGCCTTTGTGGTGTAAAAGAACCCTGAAGGCTGGTTCACCCTCACCGTGTGGAAGTGTGCCACACCAGGGAACTTATCAGGCACATCGGAATACCTTCCGATAACACCTGCACCATAACCACGCACACCAACAATACCACCATGCTTCCAGTGGGTCACCTTCTCCTTATAGGAGAGTTCGAGTTGTCCAAGAAGATCCTGGGCATAATCACTGTGCTCTGCTGCCCTCTTGATCTCCCTGACGAAACTCGGGAAGGCACCCTTCTCCAGCTCATCAATAAGCGGCGTTTCGTGCTTCATGCTCATAGTGTCCTCCTCAAGTTTGGATTTTTTCTTAATAATATCAGCCTGTTAAACTCATAAAAAAACACACATGAAAAGCACTCTCCAAAAGGAGAGCAATAAACATTAATACAGTCAACCCAAAATGGTCAAATTAAAAAATCTTATTGGCTAATCACACCTTCTTATTATCAAGAGGGTGATAAACGTTGTAGTTTCGTAAAATGCCCAAGAAGGTGGTCTGACTGGTATAATTTGGTGAAACAACTGGTTTTTGAAGAAAACGAGACCAACCAAACACCTTCTTTCACACAACTTACTCCTTACCGCCTTCCAATTCTCTTATTTTATAATCTAATCAGCCCCCACTAAATCAGAAAGGTGGTGCCCCCTAGAGGATTCGAACCTCTGACACCAGGATTAGGAATCCTGTGCTCTATCCTACTGAGCTAAGGGGGCAGGAGGAAAACCAAGCAAGTTATTGAGAAACCGGGATTACCGGGTTACTGTTTGTTTATCAGTTTAAGGCCGATCTCAAATGCCTCCTCTGCGGTCTCAGCCCTTATAACCCCCTGAACATCCCAACTCCTGATACCGATCACCGGTTTGCCCATCTGGAGTGCAAAGCCAATCTCGGATAGGGTTCCGTAGCCACCACCAACCGCAAAGAGCAACCTTGCCGACCGGACAATGATAACATTTCGCCCCACTCCCAGTCCAGTACAAACGGGTATAGTCACATATGGGTTTGCCTCGTCAGGGTTGTCCTGCGGGAGTATCCCTACGGTGATGCCACCCTCCTCTCTGGCACCCCTTGAGGCCGCCTCCATCACTCCACCGAGCCCACCTGTGAAAAGGATGAAACCCCACCTTGCAATCATCCTACCCAGTGTCTCGGCCTCTCTCAGGAGGTCTTCTCCCGCCTCTCTGCCACCGATTACCGCAATAACTTCAGTGCCTTCACTGCTCATTCATCAACCCCAGGTTCTTCATCTTTGTGCGAAGTTGTTTTCTGGATATGCCAAGCAGTTTGGCAGCCTGTGACTGGTTCCATCCAGTCCTGTCAAGCGCCCTCTGGATCACCCGTTTTTCAATGTCAAAGAGGTTGAATTCGTCGGCTCCCATACTCAATGTACCCTCCCCTTCAGATATTCGCATCTTCCTGGGGAGGTTATCAACCCCTATCAGATCTGCCCCGCATAGTATCACCGCCCTTTCTACAACATTTTCGAGTTCTCTAACATTCCCAGGCCAGTCATAGTTAAGCAGGGCATCCATCGCCTCGTCGTCAAACCCCTTAATCTCCTTTCTGTTCTTCTTGCAGAAGACCTCAAGAAAGTGCCCGGCAAGCATCGGTATATCGTCCCTACGCTCTCTGAGGGGCGGCATGTGAATGGTTATCACATTTAGCCTGTAGTAAAGGTCTGACCTGAACTCCCCCTTTTCCACCGCCTCATCAATGTTTCTGTTGGTTGCAGCAAGCACCCTTACATCCACAGCGATCTTCTTCTTGCCACCAAGCCTGAAGAACTCCTTCTCCTGGAGAAACCTCAGGAGTTTCTTCTGAAGGCTTATATCCAGATCCCCGATCTCATCAAAAAAGACCGTCCCCCCGGCTGCCATCTCAATGAGCCCCACCTTGCTGTCATAAGCACAGGTAAAGGCGCCTTTTTCATACCCGAAGAGTTCGCTTTCCATCAACTCCGAAGGTATGGTTGTGCAGTCTATGGGGATGAAGGGGTTATCAGACCTGAGGGAGGTATAATGGATGGCCCTTGCAACAAGTTCCTTACCGGTGCCGCTTTCACCAAGGATTAAGACATTTGCATCGGTTTTACTAACACGATTGATCAGTGAGAAGACCTCCTGCATAGGGGGTGACTTGCCAATGATGTTGAGAAACTGGTACTTCCCCTCGTAGTCGCCGGTATAGTCCTTTTCCTGCTCCCTCAATGCCTCCCGGATCACATTTACCAGTATTGACAGGTTTACCGGCTTTGTGAGGTAGGTGTATGCACCTTTGCGCATGGCATTCACCGCCCGTTCTATGGTTCCAAAGGCGGTGATGAGGACAAAGGGCACAGAGGGGTTAATCTGCCTCACCTTCTCAAGGAGTTTCTCTCCACTCATCCCGGGGAGTTTGTAATCCGAAAGCACCAGATCCACATTGTCTGTCTTAAGGCACTCAAGGGCATCCTCAGCGGTTGTGGAGGTTCTTACCTCGTATTTTTCCTTCCGTAGTGCCGCCGAGATGACCTTTAAGGAGTTTACCTCGTCCTCAACCACAAGTATCGTTTTCATATCCTCCTCCCGGTTCTCCCAGGTAGTACAATAGTGAACTCACTCCCCTCACCAGGGCTGCTTCTTACAGTGATATCCCCTCCATGCTCCTTTATAATCTTCTTTGATATGGCAAGCCCAAGACCTGTACCCCTCGTCTTGGTAGTAAAGAAGGGATTAAAAATGCTGTCCAAACTCTCAGGCGGTATCCCTTCACCTGTATCCCTCACGCTCAGGTGCACCGTGCCGTTATTCGCCTCTGTCTGCACAGCCACCTCCCCGCCCTCCGGGGTGGCATCAAAGGAGTTTACAATCAGGTTTATAAGCACCTGCTTGATCTGGTCGGGATCAACACTCACAGGGGGGAGAGAAGGAGAGAGGTTTTTTCTTATGGTTATCCCGTTTTCTCTTGCCTCCTGCTCAAGGAGTTCAATGGTTCCAGAGACAACGGTATTAAGGTCTGTATCCCTGGGGTTTGGTGTAACAGGTTTTGCAAAGTTCAGGAGGGTTGTGGTAAGGGTATTAATCCTTGAGACCTCTTCGGTTATTATCTTCAAAAACTCCCTTATGAGTTCTCCCCTGAAGTTGTTACCAAGATAGGTTGCAGCGCCCCCTATTGCATTCAGGGGGTTTTTTATCTCGTGGGCAAGCGTGGCTGCAAGTTCACCTGTGGCGGCAAGACGGCTTAACCGCTCACGTTCCTGAAGTGACCCCCTGAGCCTCAAAACCATTTCGTTAAAAGCCTCGGAAAGTTCCCCGATCTCATCGTTAGACCTGACCTCAACCTGGCTCCTCAGATCCTCATCCACGAGTTTCGTAACAGACTCTTTCAGTGAGATAATTGGCCTTATAAGCCTTATTATGATCCCGAGGCCGAAGATCAGGGCGGAAAGCAGTGTAACGAGCAGGAGGAGAAAGACAAGGAGTTTTCTCCCAACAAAGTCAATGGGGTTGATATTTTCGTAAAACACCACCGTGCCAAACACAAACAGGGGGATCGCAGAAAGGAGACTGAATGCCACAAGCACCCTGTAGAGTATGCTCACCCCTAAGAGTTTAAGTTCCTCACGGGTCATGCTGAAAAAGAGTATCCCAAAGCCAAGTGGTCTGAGCAGATGCCCCCAGAACCAGACCTGCGAGCCTATACCCGCAGGAAAGAAGAGCAGTATGCCAGAGCCACAGATCATCCCGTGTCCAAGCCCTGAAAAGAGAAACCTCTTCTTTCGCGTCCTGTAATACATTGCAACATAGATCATACAGAGCACACCCGATAAGTAGGCAATCCCTATCCAGACAAGCGGCCTGAAATCGCCAAAGATGGGGAAGTGTTTGTAAACCCCTGGTATTAGTAAGAGCGTTGTGGGGAGGTATAGTAACGGAAGTGCCCTCTTCCCGGAGGGATGCTCAGATGAAAGGGCTATAATTATCACCAGCAGACCAACTGCATACCCGAAAAGGGTCTGGTAAAGGAGGTTTTCATTCAGTGAAAAGGCGTGTATTACCGCATGAAGGGCGCTGCTAAGGCAGAGAAGTACAAACGCTGCCCCTATTAGAAAGACCCTTGCCCTCTTGTCCTTATCCTCTGAAAGACCGCCGGTGGTGCTGAACGCCCTCAGAGCGATGAGGATACATATGATGGCGATAAAGAGTTCCTCCCCGATATGATATCCCACAAGGATATGACGGAGAAACTCCTCACCCGTTCTGGTGAGTCCCTCTGTCATTGCATTGCCTCCGCGCCTCTTGTCTTTATTATATCATAATAACGGCAATCCCCTTTTACTGATATGGCAATCAAACACCTCAAAATCAGAGATAAAAAAACCCTCTCCATTGTGCAAAAGGGGGCATGGGAGATAGTCAGTTGACAAAGCGGTCATGTAAGGGTGTTATACTAATATCTACATTTGTGATACCAACAACCCTGATGGAGCAGGGCTTGCAGAACTCAGGAGAAACACCGGATTTTCGCGATACCTCAAGTGCCGTAAAAACACAGCCCATAGAACTGTTTTTATGATCGATAAAATCGCATTAAATCCGGTTTCGATGGAGTCTGTCTGCATTAACGGACATTATTAATGTTACAAATAGCACGACCGACCTGAGAGGTATTCAATGAAAAAGGTCATCACAATAGACGGCCCTTCGGGGGCAGGAAAGAGCACTGTGGCAAAGCGGATTGCCGAAAAACTGGGGTTTCAGTACCTTGACACCGGTGCGCTCTACCGCGCCGTAGCCCTCTATCTAAGGAGAAAGAAACTTTCAGAAGATGCCACAGACAAGGAGATTGCAGATGCACTTGAAGGACTCAATCTTTCATTCAGAGATGGCAGGACATACATTAACGGGGAGGATGTCTCAACGGAAATTCGCACCCCCGACGTAGGCCACTACTCCTCTGTATTCTCTGCCCGCAAGGTTGTAAGGGATTACCTCCTTGGCATGCAGAGGGCATTCCCGGAGGGAGATGACACCGTGTGTGAAGGTCGTGACATGGGAACGGTTGTATTCCCTGGTGCCTGGAGGAAGTTCTTCCTGGATGCCTCAGAGGAGGAAAGGGCAAAGAGGAGATACGAACAACTTACCAGGGCCGGTAAGAGCATCTCTTATGAGGATGCCCTAAGGGATGTGAGAGAGCGGGACAGGCGGGATTCAAGCAGAGATATTGCCCCCTTAAAGAAACCCGAAGACGCAATATACATCGACACCACCAATCTGGAACTGGAAGAGGTTATATCAAAGGTCCTCTCCCACCTTTAATGTACACCCCTTTGAAAGCCGGCATATTCCCCCCGTTATTACATATACCTCTCAGTGGGGTAAGTCCTCCCGAAGGATATAAAAACCCAAACGTAAAAACCCCGCAGGGCACAGAGATTCCTTGGTTCAGGGCAATTTTTACACCTTTTAAATTTTCAATTAAAGCATTAAAAAACACTTCAATCCCCTTTCTCTATTTCGTTCTGTGCCGTTTAGGCAGAATAATTTATACAACATTTAAGTTATAATAAAAATAAACACCCCATGACTGGCAGGTAGTCGAGCACTGCTCAGGTGTTTTTACGCTACAAAAACACTCATTTATCATCACTTCAGGTAGTGACAGTCTATTGTTAGAGGTTTTAAACTGTAGATGAACATATTTATAGCCAATACCGCCGGGTTCTGCTTTGGTGTAAAAAGGGCGATCGATATAGCCTTTAAGGAGGCGGAAGAGGGTGCTGGCAGGGTTGCCACACTTGGCCCAATAATACACAACCCCCAGGTGATTGAGCAGTTAAAAAATATCGGAGTTAAAACGATTAACAACCTTGCACCCTCCACAGCCGAAATCCCACCCCAATGTCTTGACGGTCTGGATACGCTTATCATAAGAACACATGGTATTCCCATGCCCCTTTCAGAAAAACTCAAAAGCACCGGCATAAAACTAATCGACGCCACATGCCCATTTGTAAAAAAGGCACAACATTATGCTAAACTTCTCTCTGAAGAGGGCTATAAGGTACTTATACTTGGAGACAAAGACCATCCTGAAGTACAGGGTATCCTGAGTTATGCAGGCCCGGAGGCTGAGGTTGTAGAGTCGGACACTGATCTTCCACCTGTTACCGGGAAGGTGGGTGTGGTCGTACAGACGACCCAGCCTGTAGATGCCCTCAGACGGCTCCTCCACCAGATTGTGGAGACAGCAAAGGAGATAAAAGTTTATAATACCATATGCAATTCCACCGCACAGAGGCTTCTGGAAACGGAAGAACTTGCCAGAAAGGTGGATATTATGTATGTGATTGGCGGCAAGAACAGTGCCAATACCAAACAACTTGCTCGGCTCTGCGATTCCATTGGTGTAGAGACGTACCACATTGAGACGGCCGAAGAGATCATACCTGACCAGTTGCGCGGGAAGGAAAACGTGGGAATCACAGCCGGGGCATCCACTCCCGAGTGGATAATAAAAGAGGTCTATAATGCCATCATCACCCTCTCGGGGGAGAGCCCGGAGGTGTCTGATAAATGATTTTTTATCTGATAAACCAATGAGGAGGTCATATTGCTAATGGATACACAGGAAAAGGGACTCGATGAGATTTACTCCGAAACCATCACTCCGGTGGAAGAGGGAACACTGCTCACGGGAAAGGTGTTAACTATTACAGACGACAGTGTTATTGTCGATATAGGGTTCAAGTCTGAGGGGTTCATCCCCAAGATGGAGTTCACAGAGGATGAGTTAGCCGACCTTGCACCCGGCAAAGATATCGAGGTCTTTGTTTCAAGGATAGACCCGGAGGGAATGGTGAGCCTCTCGGTGGAAAAGGCACGGAGGATACGGGTACACCACAAACTCCAGGAGGCTCTAACGAGCGGCACCCCTGTTGAAGCGGTTGTAACAGAGCGTATTAAGGGTGGTTACAGGGTAAGTATCGAAGGCGTCAAGGCATTTATGCCGGGCTCACAGGCCGACCTGAAGCCACTGAAAAACCCCGACTCCATTATCGGGCAGAACATCATGGTTAAGGTACTAAAACTCAACCCCAAGATGACGAATGTGGTTGTCTCCCGCAGGGAGGTGCTTGAGGAGGAAAGGAACAGACTCAAAGAAAAGACTCTTGAGCATCTGAAGGTGGGTGCCATAATGAAGGGTGTGGTAAAAAACCTCACCGATTATGGAGCATTTGTTGACCTTGGTGGTATCGATGGTCTTTTGCACATATCCGACATCTCCTGGGGGAGGATAAAGCACCCCTCTGATGTATTCAAACCCGAGCAGGAGATTGAGGTGGTGGTTTTAGACTTCAACCCTGAGACTGAAAAGGTAACCCTCGGGTACAAACAGAGAAAGCCCGATCCATGGCTTACTGTTGATGAGAAGTACCCACCTGGTAAGATAGTAAGTGGAAAGGTGGTAAGCCTTACGGATTACGGTGCATTTATAGAACTCGAAGAGGGCGTGGAAGGGCTTGTGCATGTATCCGAACTTGACTGGTCTCCAAGGCCAAAACACCCCTCACACTACATAGAGGTGGGCGACTATGTGGATGTAAAGGTCCTCAACCTGGACATGAACCAGAAGCGGATATCCCTTGGGATCAAGCAACTCAAACCCAAGCCATGGGATGTGGTTGCCGAGAAATACAAGGTGGGACAACGTGTGATCGGGAAGGTGAGAAGCCTTACGGAGTTTGGTGCCTTCATTGAGATCCCTGAAGGGGTGGATGCCCTGCTTCACATATCCGACATATCCTGGACGCGCCACATTAAGCACCCCTCCGAGGTGCTCCGCAAGGGACAAAAGATCGAGGCGGTAATTCTCAGCATGGAGCCGGAAAAGGAGCGTATGGCGCTTGGGCTCAAACAACTGGAGCCCGATCCCTGGGAAAGCGAGATACCATCAAGGTATAACCTTGGTGATGAGGTCACCTGCAAGGTGCTCAGAAACACTGAGTATGGGATATTTGTAGAGATAGATGGTTTTGTTGAGGGTCTTATTTATTCATCGGAGATAGAGAGGTCTCTGCTTCCAGGACAGGATGACCCGGTGGAAGGCGACGAACTTCGTGCCCGTATAATCAAGATAGACCTGGAAGGAAGGAAGATAGGACTCAGCATGAAAAACCTGAGCACCCTTGATGAGACCGAACAACAGGGAGAGGTAGAAGAAAGGGAAGACTGAATATCACCACCCTTACGGGGAGGTCTGTGAAATGAAAAAGGTCTGTATAGTTCTTGCTTTTCTGATTGTCATCACCCTCATCCTGAGCCTCTTTCTGGTTATGGTAAACCGGGAACTCCCCATAGGTGAGAAGGTTGCCATCGTAAGGGTGGAAGGGCCGATAATCAGTTCAGACCGGGTTATTGAAGAACTCAGAGGGTACGGCAAGGACCCATCGGTAAAGGCGGTCGTCCTCAGGGTGGAAAGCCCCGGTGGAGCAGTTGCACCATCACAGGAGATATACGAAGAGGTCAGGAAATTAAAGGATAAAAAACCCGTGGTGGTCTCCATGGGGTCGGTCGCCGCATCGGGAGGTTATTACATCTCCGCACCTGCCACCAGGATCTATGCAAACCCCGGAACCGTAACCGGTTCAATAGGGGTGATCATGGAACTTCCAAACATGAAGAAACTCATGGACAAGATAGGGATCAAAACCGAGGTGATAAAGAGCGGCAGGCATAAAGACCTTGCCTCCGTCTGGCGTGGAATTGGGGAGGAGGAGAGGAAGATACTCCAGGGCGTGCTTGACGATGTCCATTCCCAGTTCATTTCTGCAGTATCAGAGGGCAGATCGATTGACCGTTCAAAAGTAGAAGGCATAGCCGACGGAAGGATATTTACCGGAAGACAGGCGGTTCAGATCGGGCTGGTAGACAGCATAGGAAACCTCCAGGATGCCATCAAGGCTGCAGGTGAACTCGGAGGGATCAAGGGCGAGCCCCATGTGACGGAGAAAAAGGAAAAACCCTCAATCTTTGATTATCTCACAGGCCAGATCCCTGACAGGATGAAGGGGTTTTTCTCCTTCATGCAGTTAAAATACATGATGTACTATTAAGGGAGGGAACATGACCAGATCAGACCTTATCGAGAAGGTGGCTGAAAGGCTTGACGGCTTCACGCTGAAACAGACGGAGATTATTGTGGAGACCTTCTTTGATGCCATTAAGGAGGCGCTGCAGAGAGGCGAGAAGGTGGAGTTGAGAGGCTTCGGAAACTTCAGGCTCAAGACCAGGCGGCCCAGGAAGGCAAGAAACCCAAAGACCGGCGAGTCTGTGGATGTGCCTGAAAAGCAGGTCGTGTACTTCAAGACGGGAAAGGAGCTCAGGGAGTTACTCAATCCCCATCTGAAGTAGGCAGGAGGCGGTTCCTTGCTTCCGTAATCAAGGGATTCTTTCTGTCCCTGTCGCTGTTTTACACCCTTTTGACCTTTTTATTTCTATACCCTTCGAGGATAAGGGAGAAAAGGGTAATCTACCTCCCTGTACTCCAGGAGGATGACCTGCCAAGAAGGGGGGTTAAGAGCGTGTTTTACTCCTATAAAAGGGGAAAGCACGAGATAAACTCCCGTGCATTTATCGTCAACAACCGTGGATCACTCTTTGCACTCTCCCCCGTATGTTCCCATCTTGGCTGTATGGTAACCTGGCACAGAAAGAAGGGGGAGTTTCTCTGCCCCTGCCACGGTGGGAGGTATGACATTACCGGCAGGGTGATTGGTGGGCCCCCACCTGCACCCCTTACGCGGCTGCCTCTTAAGGTAGAAAAGGGAAAGGTGCTCCTCGGGGTAAGGGTATAAAGATGGGTAAGGTCTTTGACTGGATAGACCAGCGGTTCGGCATAAAGGCTCCTCACAGGAACTTTCTCATAAGGAGGCTCCCCCCGGGGGTAAACTACCTGTACTGTATGGGCGGTGTGGCGTTTACGCTCTTTCTCGCGCTGGTTTTGAGCGGGCTACTTCTTTCCTTTTACTATGTGCCTTCAGAGGCAGAGGCATACCAGAGCATCCTCAGGCTCACCCGAGAGGTCAGGTTCGGAGGGTTCATAAGGAGTTTTCACAAATGGTCAGCCCATCTTCTTATAGTATTCATAATACTTCACACACTTCGGGTGGTTCTTCATGGTGCATACAGACCACCGCGGGAGTTAAACTGGGTAGGTGGTATGGGTACACTCCTCATGGCCTTTGGTTCAGGGTTTACCGGGTATCTGCTTCCATGGGATCAGAAGGCATACTGGGCAACAGTTGTGGGCACCTCTATGGCTGGAAGTATCCCTGTGGTTGGCAAAACATTGCTGTATCTCTTGAGGGGCGGGACGGATGTGGACGGAACCACCCTTGTGAGGTTTTACAGTCTTCATGTGCTGTGGCTCCCACTGATCATGTCACTCCTCTTATGGGCACACTTTCATATGATAAAGAGGCAGGGTATTTCAGGCGGGTTATAGCCTCCTGCGGCCTTCCAGGGCCTTGGTAAGTGTCACCTCATCGGCAAACTCTATATCCCCTCCCATGGGAAGACCGTAGGCTATTCTGCTTATCGTCACCCCATAGGGCTGGAGAACCTCTCTGATGTACTGGGCTGTCATCTCCCCTCTCGTGTTAGGGTTTGTAGCAATTATAACCTCCTCAACCCCCCCCTCACGCACCCGTTCCTCCAGTTCCCTGATCTTCAGTTTCTCCGGGGTAACACCATCAATGGGTGAAAGCGCCCCCAGAAGTACATGATACATCCCCCTGAACGACCCCGACCGCTCTATAACCATGATGTTGCTTGGCTCTTCCACAACACATATGGTCTTTGCATCACGGTTGGGATCTGTACATATACTACAGAGTTCCTCCTCGGTGATATTGAAACACCGCTTGCAGAACCTGGCCTTTTCTTTCAGATTTGTAATTGCACGGGCGATAGATGACGCCTCATCATATGGCATGGCAAGAATAAAATAGGCAAGCCTCTGGGCGGTCTTTCTCCCTATCCCCGGTAGAAGGGTAAGTGCCTCTATCAGATCCTCTATAAGCCCTTTCACCTGAGGAAATCTCCCAGGTTGCCCATACCGGGTATCTGGAGACCACCTGTAACACGTGCCATTTCCGACTGTACCATCTCCTGGGCACGTCTGAGTGCCTCATTGCATGCCGCCACTATCAGATCCTGAAGCATCTCAGCATCATCGGGATTGATCACCTCTTTTTCGATCTTCACAGAGACTATCTGCCCCCCACCATTTGCAACTGCGGTAACCATCCCACCACCGGCAGAGGCCTCCACCGTCTTCTCCTTTGCCTCTTCCTGCACCCTGGCAATCTCTTCCTGGATCTTTTGTGCCTGTCTCATCAGGTCACCAAGCATCTTTTTTGACATCTCTCTTCCTCCTCTCAATTATTCTCGCCCCAAAGATCCGGATAATCATCTCCTCTTCGGGGGTGATCTTCCTTTTCCCTGCTGTTTCTGTCTTTAACTCCCCCTTCAGGGCTTTTTTTTTAACAACCTCTATCCGTTTAATACCCTTAAAGCCCTCTATTTCACCAGATGTAATAACCTCATGTAGCCTCCCCACCTTCTCCCTTATGGAATCGGAAAGAAAGGCATGCCCCCCGTTAAGCGTAAGGCTGAGCAGATCCCCCTCCACACTTGGCATGGCAAACTTGAGTTTTGATGCAAGTATGGCATCCTCCTGCTCTATCCTCTCCACAAGTTTCTTCCAGGCATCCATGGTAGTTGTTGAGGGCACCTTGACTGGTGTGTCTTTCTGAGTCAAATCATTTGGTATTTCCGTCTCGTCTCTCTCCTTATCAGCCCTGGCGGGTTGGCTTTCTTCCACCACAGGCGGGTCTGCCTCTGGAAGAGCCGAGTCAAACCTCTGGAGTTGCTTTATAATGTCCCCAACAGGCCTCAGTTCTGAAAGGTAAGAAACCCTGAGGAGCATCATCTCCAGTGCAACACGGGGTGAGAAGGCTGTCCTGACCTCTGCCTCATGCCTTGCAAGTTCGGAGAGAAGGGTTGTAAGGTGCTCCTCTTTTATATTACGGATGTTTTCTTTTATGTACCTTTTTTCCACCTCCGAGAGTTCATCAAGGTTATCACCATCCGTCAGATATGCTATCAAAAAAGATCGCACAAACTGGAGGATATCACGGTAAAACATCCTGGGGTCCATCCCCTGCTCATAGGCCTGTTCAATAACCGATACTATCCCCTTGCGGTCACCTTTAAGCACGGCATCAGTCACGGAGACGACCATCTCACTGTCTGAAAGCCCAAGGAGTGTGCTTACATCCTCCTGGGTTACCTCATCAGCAAATGCCGATATCTGGTCAAGCAGGGTAAGGGAGTCTCTCATGCTACCGTCAGCCGCCCTTACAATCATCTCAAGCGCCTCATCCGTGATCCTGATCCCCTCACGCTCGGTTATCCGCTTCAGATGAGCCTTTATGTCAGCACTCTTTACCCTGTGGAAGGGCAGATGCTGGCACCTTGAAATCACGGTAACGGGGATCTTTTGAGGCGCAGTGGTGGCAAGAACAAACACCACATGCGGGGGTGGCTCCTCAAGGGTTTTTAAAAGTGCATTAAACGCAGACTGGCTCAACATATGAGATTCGTCTATTATATACACCTTGTACCGTCCGAGCGTCGGTGCATACTTCACACGCTCCCTCAGATCCCTGATGTCCTCAACACTGTTGTTAGATGCACCGTCTATCTCCATCACATCCACCGCATACCCCTCCGTGATAGACTTGCAGGACTGGCAGTTGTTGCAGGGTGTTATCGTTGGGCCCTCGGTACAGTTAAGTGACTTTGCAAGTATCCGTGCTGTTGATGTCTTACCTACACCGCGTGGACCGGAAAAGAGGTAGGCATGGGCAATCCTCCCCTGTGATACGGCATTTTTCAGGATGGTCCTCACGGTGTTCTGACCGATGAGTTCATCAAAGGACTGGGGACGCCACTTTCTTGCAAGGACGATATAACTCACTGTGTCTCTGTCACCTCTATGCAGCCAGGTAACAACGGGCTGCGGCACCGGCTCGGAATGCTTACCGTTGCTTCCTTCCGGACCTGGCGGAGTTCACACCCTTACCGTGCGCAGGGCTGCTACCCGACTGCATGGAAGAGACAGAAGAAAAAAGATTGTCAAGTGGCGGAGAGGGAGGGATTCGAACCCTCGGTAGAGCTACAAACCCTACACACGATTTCCAGTCGTGCCCCTTCGGCCACTCGGGCACCTCTCCACCTGAACTGAAATTATAACACAACAATCGCCCTCTTTACTAAAAGAGCCCATCCACCGAGAGGTACCGCTCGCCGGTGTCGTAGCAAAAGGTGAGTATCCTTGAGCCCTCAGGTATCTCGGGGATCTTTTTCCCTACCGCTGCAAGTGCCGCACCGGTGGAGATACCACAGAAAAGCCCCTCTTCCCGGGCCGCCCTCTTTGCGTATTGGAACGCCTCCTCCTTGGAGATCTGTATAACGCCGTCAAGCAGTTCTGTGTAGAGGTTTTTCGGTACAAAACCCGCCCCAATCCCCTGAATGGGATGTAGCCCGGGGGAGCCACCGCTTATCACCGGAGAGAGGTCTGGCTCAACGGCATAGACCTTTAGTCCAGGAAACCTCTTTTTAAGCACCTCCGCACAACCGGTGATGTGTCCACCCGTTCCAACACCGGTTATGAGGTAATCCACCCCTTCAGGGAAGTCATCCATTATCTCCCTTGCGGTAAACTCCCTGTGGGCATCTATATTTGCCTCGTTCTCAAACTGCTGAGGCATCCAGGAGTTTGGTATCTCCCTGAGCATCTCATATGCCCGGTCTATGGCACCCTTCATCCCCTTTTCCTTAGGGGTAAGTTCCAGTTCTGCCCCGTAGGCGGCCATAAGCCTTCTCCTTTCCACAGACATTGACTCCGGCATAACCAGTATCATCCTGTAGCCCTTAACCGCCGCCACCATGGCAAGCCCGATGCCGGTGTTCCCAGATGTGGGCTCAATGATAACGGAGTCTTTATTAAGGATGCCCCTCTTTTCTGCATCCTCCACCATGGAAAGGGCGATCCTGTCCTTAATGCTCCCACCTGGATTTGCCCTTTCAAGTTTTATCCATACCTCGTGGGTGGAATCAAAGAGTCTGTTCAACCTGAGATGGGGTGTACCGCCAATGGTCTCAAGGATGTTTTCAGCCTTCATCGTTACCTCCTTAATCTGTGATTATGTCTATATAATTATACTCACTGCTGTCAAAAATAATCATTTGTATGAATCCTTATCTTTTCAATCCAACAAATCAGACCAGAGCCGCAGGATTGATAAAATCAACGGAAACACCGGATAGGCGAAAGAGACCAGATAAAAAAGGCCCTCCGAAGAGGGCCCTGGGGTTCCCGGGGGCGGGGGAGGAGATACCCCGGGATAGATGTGCAGAAAGGGAGGGTAACTTTCTGCACAAATAAGGGGGTCTATATGAAGAGGCAGATATCTGCATCGAGGGCAAAGTTCAGAAACTCTGCCGCACCAGCAACCTCCACACCCTGGACAAGATCGTCCTTCTTCACACCCGTCATCTCAAGTGTGGGGGTACAGGCTATCATCCTCACCTCCATCTCAAGACAGGCGTCAACCAGTTCGGGGATGCTCGGCCAGTTTATCTTCTTTATCATCCCCTTCATCATGCTGGTTGCCATGGGCGTCATACCCGGAAGCACTCCAAGGATGTTCGGAAACGGAACTGGAGAGGGCATTGCCGGGTTTGCTATGGGTGCTACCTGGAGTTTGTCGTACTTGTTCTTGTTTACGATGTCAACCCCGTAGAGGGTGAAAAAGATCGCCGTCTCCACATCCATTGCCGCAGCAGTGGATGCAAGAATAAGCGGGGGGTATGCCATATCGAGCGTGCCCTTACTTGCAATGATTGCCATCCTTTTTTGCTTCTTTTCCTCAGCCATTGAGTCCTCCTTTTAGGTTTATTCCTTTGTTAAGGATCCTGATAATGGCCTCTCCATGCTCTGAAGGGTCTGTCTTCCCCTTCAGAACCGGCGCCTTGATCATCCCCATAATGATGTCGGAAAGGAGATCAACATCCAACTCTCCATGTATAACACCCTGCTCAATCCCCTTCCTTAACAGGTTTATAAGAAGTTCCCTTACAGTGCAGATCTTCTCATAACAGTTATCCAGTTTCTTTGAAAAGAGGTTCCTTTCCTCCTGTTGTAGAACGATAAAAAAAGACCTGTTCTCGTGGAAAAAGTAGACCATCTCACGGATGAACAGGTTCAGGTTCTTTATCGGGTCGTCATCAGAAAACTCCCGCTTCAGCCGGTTTATCATGGCATCAAGACCGCTCTGAAGCAGTGATGCGTAGAGTGACTCCTTTGATTTGAAGTGGTAATAAAGCGTTCCCTTTGCCACCTGTGCCTTTTTTGCTATCTCGTCCATCTGCACCTTGTGGTAGGGACGCCTGGAAAACAACTCCATCGCAGCCTCGAGTATGACCGACCTCTTTCCGTTTAATGACCCCATAGGTATATTATACTGACCGGTCAGTCGGAAGTCAATAGAAAAATTGATTAATAGATTGCGAAACTTTTTAGAGATCGAAGAATCCCTCAATCATCTCCGCCTCGCCGTCTATTATCCCCTTGATCTCTTCTATATCCTTTTCACCGAGGCCGGCGCCTGACAAAACACCCTCCACCGCCTCACCCCAGATGCCGTCTGCCCCCTTTCTCTCGGAAAGGCGAGCGGAAAGCCCCTCTGCAAGGTAGATGGATGTTACAATCCCCTGGTGTTTGTCCACCTTTCCGTTTGTGTGATGCTCCCTCACGCCAAGGACTATCTCCTCCGGCATCAGTATCTGCTCAAGAAACAGCGCACCCGCCTCAGGATGCCCAGCACCAAAGAGTTCCACCTCCCGGTCAAGGAGGTCCTCTTCAAACATGATCTCCCTGTACTCATCGGGATAGAGGGTATAGAACACCACCCTTCCCACATCATGAAGCAGCCCGGCCAGAAAGCAAACCCCACCGGCCGTTACCGGCACCTTCTCACATAGTATGCCGGAGATGATGGCCACCTCATAGGCATGAGCCCAGAAGTTCTTTAACCTCTCCGCCTCCCCCTTTGAAAACATCTCAAAGACGGCCATACTCACGGCAATACTCTTTACCATATCAAACCCAAGAAGCAGTATGGCCTGTTCAATGCTGTTTATCATACCCGGGTGGCCAAAGTATGGGGCGTTAGCAACCGCTACAACCCGCTCAGCGGTGCTCTGGTCGTGGGATATGAGGTCGCTAAGTTCAAGATAAGACACATCGTCCCTGCTGAGTGATTCCATGATCCTCTGCATCACTACAGGGATTGTGGCAAGGTTTTTAAGGTTCTTTATGTCGTTTTTCACATCTCTCATTTTATCCTCCCCTCTATGACCTTGATAATGCTCTCAAATTTCTTGTAATTAACCGGCTTTTCAATCACCGGCACCTCAGGATACCTCTGCGCAAGCCCCGCCTCTATGGAAAGGATATCCCCTGTAAGGAGCACCACCCTGTCTCTGGGGAGGAACTCCTCAAGACGCCTTATAAACTCAAGCCCGCCCATCCTGGGCATCCTCAGGTCAACCACCGCCATATCCACCTTCAGGTCTTTTAACTCCTCAAGCGCCTTTAAGGGAGATGAGTAAACAACCGGCTCCGACCCCATAAACTCAATATAACCCTTGAGGACATCAAGGACAACCTCCTCGTCATCCACCACGAGTATCCTGTACCTCCCCTTCGCCTTTGCTAAAAACTCCTCCGAAAGGGGGACTACAACCCTGAAAGAGCGGCCATCCCTTTGTTCATAGTAACTGAAGGTCCCCCCAATGGCCTCCACCATCTCCGCAAGCCTTTTCATCCCCGTTCCAGGAAGTATCATCGATATTCCGGAATTCTGCAAGCCCTCCCCGGTGGCCATCCCCGATGAATGTGCATCTCTGATATGTATCTCTGCCGATCTGCCCTTCTGGGCGGTGCTTACCTCTATATACCTCTCGCACCTTGATCCCTCAAGTGTCTGAATCTGGCCAAGAAAGAGGTTCAGAAGCACCCTCTTAAGTGCCGCAGCATCCACCTCCGCCATAAGCGGTTCATCAAACAGATTAATCCTGACCTCGATCTCCTGTTTCCTGCACTGGTAATCAACAAGAGAAAGGGTCTTGCGGATCAGATCATTAATATCGATCACAGACACCCCCCTTTGGTTCTCCCTTTTTGTGCGCTCTTCAACCATTACTAACCCTTCTTCTTATTCATAAGCCCTCCCTCACATCTCTTATACTATCGCCCTGTAAAACCAAAACCTTTAGCACTTTTCCCCTCAATTTTAAATTTAAAACAAATTACACCATATACTCAGCCATTTTCACAATAAAACACCCTACTTTCCCGGCGAAAAGTTATCTCAAGACCAATTACCCTCCGGAAGGTTGAACCCCCCGAACACATCCTACGAGTAGAAACATTTTATCATAATTTACAACAAGTTACAACACAAAATTTCATCCAGATCATTTTTTTGTTGACAAAATTATCAGAATATGATAGAAAATAAGGTATGGCTGCACGGAAGGGGAAATCCAGACAGAAATTGGGGGAACTCCTTGTTGAGGCCGGTCTGATAACCACCAACCAACTCAAGGACGCCCTGAAACGGCAGGCACAGGTGGGTGGTCAAATCGGCTCTATCCTCATTGAGATGGGGTTTATAACAACCGATGACCTTCTCAATTTTCTCAGCCGTCAACTGGGTGTGCCGGGAGTAAACCTCCTGAATGTGGAAATTGACCCCTCCTTAATGAAGATCATCCCAGTTGAAAAGATCCAGCGGATGAAGGTGATCCCCATCGGGCTTGACGAAGACACCGTCACACTTGCCATGGTAAACCCCCATGACATAATGACTCTTAATGATATAGAGTTTTCACTTGGCAGGAAGGTTCACCCCGTTGTGGTGCCCTCCTCCCAGATGGAGGCCGCCCTTGAGAGTTTCCGCACCGGCGAGGCAAAGCCCCTAAAGGAGGCTATAAAAAAGGGGGATGAGAAAAAGAGGGAGCAGAAAAAACCTCCCCAGATAATCTCCCTCCTCCGGTATCTGGCAAGGTCTTCTGCAACAGACATGCTCCTTGCCGCAGGGGTGCCACCTTCAATAAAGATACACAACGAGTTAAAGCGTGCCAACATGGAGCCCCTTAGCCCCTCCGACTGTGAACGCTACGCAAGGGAACTCATGACCGATGCTGACTGGGCAGAGTTTCAGCGGAAAAAGGATCACGACTTTGCCGTAACCTACCCGGAGATCGGAAGGTTCCGGGTAAATGTATATAACCAGCGGCGTTCCATATCAATAACCATAAGGCACATAGCAGAGTTTGTCCCCACCCTTTCAGAACTCAACCTCCCTGAATGGATAAAGGAATACGCCCTGAAGCCCCAGGGTCTTATACTCATATCAGGGCCTGCCGGTCACGGTAAGACCACCACCCTTGCGGCGATGGTGGATATTATAAACTCAAACCGGAGGTGCAATATCATCACCCTGGAAGACCCGATTGAGTATCTCCACAAGCATAAAAACTCAAATGTAAACCAGCGTGAGATAGGGCTTGATGCCGAGAGTTTCTCCCAGGGGCTAAGGCACATCTTCCGCCAGGACCCTGATGTCATCGTGGTGGGGGAACTCCGAGATATGGAGAGTTTTGAGATTGCACTCCATGCGGCAGACACGGGGCATTTAGTCATCAGCACCGTCCATGCAAACAACACCACATCCACCATAGACAGGATAGTTAATGTATTTCCTCCTCACCAGCAGAGCATAATAAGGACGAAACTTGCCGACTCCCTACTGCTGGTCTTCTCACAACGCCTCGTTCCCCTTGTAAAGGGAGAGGGCAGGATACTTGCCTACGAAAAACTGATCAATAGTTACAGGATCAAGAATCTCATAAGGGAAGGTAAGACCCACCAGATACGCACCCAGATGTTAAGCGGCACGGAGGATTACGAATCCATAGACTCATCTCTGGCAAAACTCCACCTTGCAGGGAAGATATCCTTTAACGACGGGCTCCTATTTGCAGATAACGAACAGTATTACCGTGAGATGACCGGCGCCTCTGTCTGATCTTCAATCTGATCTTAAACCGGACAGGGGTCTTTCTTTACCACCTGATAAAACCTCCTCTTGAACTCCCCGGGGTTCATCCTGGCAACCTCCGCAAGTCCAGAGAGCCTCTCCTTACGAAAGTCGGTCTTCTCAAGCCGGATCATATACTTTCTTGCCACCTCATACCCCTCTGAACTCACGCTTACCCGCCTTATCATCGTCCGTTCGGTGGTGGGGTCAAGGATATCACTAAGGGGTACCGGCCGGAGGTGCCCATCGTAGAGCACTATCATTGCCCCGGAGCCACCTCTCAGGAGGTAACGCACCGCCCCGTAGCCGAGGTTTCTCGTGTATTCCACATCGAAGGGAACCGGGTCTGCCGCACGGAGTTCGTACCCGATGTTCTTGTCCACTATGGTCATGGAGATACCACGCCTCTCAAGGCTCTCCTTTACAAAGTGCTTCATAACCCTGCCAAGTTGAATCTCCGATAACCTCACCCTCCCTGACTCATCCCTTGTTATCTCCTCGTACTTCTTCAGTTCCTTCAAACTGAACTTGTGTGCAATCCCCTCGGCAAGCACCGCCACACCATGGTCTTTGCCAAAGTAGAGCCTCTTGATTATCGCCCCTTCAAGTATATCGGCCACCCTCTTCGGGGAGAGGCGTCTTTCTGGAAACTCCTCCGGTATAAGACTGATGGTAGCACCGGATGCCTTTCCTATCCCCAGGGCAAGGTGACCGGTGTACCTTCCCATGGTGGTTACAAAGTACCACCTGCCCATGGTGCGGGCATCCTCCATCAGGTTCTTTACAAGCCTTACACCGAGGTCTCTTGCAGTCTCATACCCGAAGGTGGGCATACCACCGGGAAGCGGCAGGTCGTTGTCAATGGTCTTCGGCACATGAACAACCGAAATGGAACCCAGTGCCTCACGCTCTATCAACCTCGCCATGTGGGAAGTCCCATCACCACCAATGGTTATCAGATACCGTATCTGGAGTTTTTTAAGGGTATCCATTAACCGTTTCAGGCCGGTTTTCAGACTTGAGGGGTAATCACGGGAGGTGCCGAGTATGGAGCCTCCCCTTGTATGGATCATGGAGACATCCTCGATCCGGAGTGGAACCGCAGCAGAGGTATCGCCGTGATACAGCCTCTTGAACCCCTCTTTTATACCAAGGACATGGAGTCCTGAGTTGATAGCCTCAATAGTGGCAGAACTGATGACACCGTTTATCCCCGGTGCAGGTCCCCCTCCAACGACTATCCCCAGCGTCTCCATCTATTCAGTCTTCCTCCTTAGTTCCACGATCCTGTTAAGTTTATTAACTGCTGTATCCTCAAGCACCAGTTGTATGCCCTTACGGTTGCGGCCGTTAATGACTATAGGCCCCTGAAGGTTTGCAATAACCTTCCCCGACTCAACCCTGATTATAACATAGGTGGACAGATCCCTCAGGTCATCTATCTCAAGAAGCGTCCTTGCAGCCTCAGGGAGTTCGAACTGGTACTCCTCCGAGATCATAAAGGGGTTTACAATGATGAATGCCATGTCGGGCTCATCCACACTCTGAAGCCACTGAAGTTCAGTATCTTTATAGTCAAGGATCATGAACCTCTTCAGGTTTGGCAGCCCTACAAGCCCCTCCGGGAACAGAAAGAGTCTGTCTTCTTCTACCTCCAGTTTTCCGAACCTTGGCGTCTCGATAGATATCATCCCTTTTTGAATACCTCCTTCAGTGCATCGAAGACCTCACCATCAATGCCCGCAGCAAGCAGGTTTTCTTTGAGTGTTTTCTGATAGAGTTCTTCTCTGAATATCCTCACCCCCCTGGGTGCCTTTATTCCAAGTCTTACCTGATTGCCCCTGATCTCGAGGACTGTGATGAGGATATCCTCCCCAAGCCTTATGGACTCATCCGACCTCCTTGTCAGTACAAGCATCCTGCCTCCTTATCTCTTAACGCTACCTGAGAAAATCAAGCAGCGACTGGTTCACAACCTGCACACCACTCTGCCTCAGCGCCTGGAGGGCGACCTCGGTCTTTGATATCTCCGAGACCACCTCTGCAATATCGGCATCCTCGGTTTTTGAAAGTATGGTCTTGAGATCAAGCACACTGTCATCAAGCCTTGATTCCTCCGAATCAAGAAGCCCGAGCCTTGCACCCACCTCTGCTTCCACATCAAGTATCTGCTCATGCTGGCTGTCCACAGAGCCAAGCAGTGCGGTCACCCTGTCCATATCGTTTGTCTCAAGGGCGTTTTTCAGCAGGTCCATCATCTGAAATGCATTGTCATAGGAAAATGAGTCAAGCACGGTGGTATCGTCCGAAGCCCTGATCTCTACATTAACAGTGGTTCCACCACCAGGCAGATAGTGTATGAACCTGCCATCCTCAAGTTGCACGGACTGATCAGCAGGCTGCACATATGAAAACACCTCAGGCCCGGTAAGGTTTTCAACCACCCTCACCTCGGGGCTTATCTCCACCTCCAGGTGGTTTCCGTCACCCTGGTAGATACCGGATGAATCATATGCCTGTTTATCGTAGAGAAAGCCGCTGAAGATGTACCGCCCCTTGAACCTGGTGTTTGCAATGTCAAGCAGCCCCTTTCTCAGTTCCTCAACCTCCTTTGCAATTACCGATCTGTCTGAGGCGGTCTTCTCACCATTTAGCGCCTCAATTATCAACTCCCTCGTCCTTGCAAAGATACCGGATGAGCCACCCACCACCGATTCTGTTGCCTCAAGATAAGACCTTGCCTCGTTGATATTTCGCTTGAACTGCTCGGTAGCACCAATATTCAACCGGTAGTCCATAGCCCTTGAGGAGCCGATGATATCGTCAGAGGGGCGGTTTATCCGCTTCCCGCTGGTCAGTTTCTCCTGCCAGCCGTAAAGTTCCACCATGTTTTTCTGAAGGGCGGAGATCAGGTGGTTGTGTATCATGAATGTAGAAAGCCTCATAGATTGAGTATCACCTCCATGAGTTTGTCTGTAACGGTTATCAGCCTTGCACCCGCCTCAAAGGCCTTCTGAAACCGGATCAGGTTGGCAGCCTCCTCATCCAGGTTCACACCCGAGACCGCCTCTTTCCGGAGGGTAAGTTCCTCAAGGAGTCCCTGCTCAAAACTGGTGCTGTCCTTTGCTGTGCGGCTCATCTTCCCGGCCATCGAGGTGATACCCGAATAAAACCCGTTAAAAGTGGCACCGTCAAGGTCACCTATGCCACCCTCGTAAAGATCCACCATGGCAAGTGCGTTTCTGTTATCGCCGGGAAGTCCTGAGGGGTCCTCCGCCGCTGCTATCTGATCCGGCGATGTTACCGCAAGTGATAGGTTCTCTATTGCCCCTATGAGGGGGCTTATGAGAAACTTATCCCCTCTGAGTGGACCACCGCCGGTATTGTCTATCACCACATCAATCCCGTCAAAGGAGATGGTTCCTCCAGGCGTGTAGGCACCCGATGCAACCAGTGTGTCCTGGTCAATGTTGTAAACCTCATAACTCCCCGGGCCGGTAAACCTGATCTCATACTCATCAAGGGTAAGCAGAGACGGGTCTGTAACCACTGCGGATGTAACGGAGGTACCGGCAGAGTAATCAAGGTTAGAGACGGTAAGGGGGCTGAAGAAATCCTGATTCGTGTTTCCATTAAGGTCGTAGCCCTGTCGGTGTTGCAGGTTTGTCTCCTTCACAATAGAGGCAACAAGTCTCCTGAACTCCTTCAGAGGACCACTCAGTATCTGATCATAACCGGTTATCAGCCCTGCAAGTTTTCCACCCGTTATGTAATCGTTTATCCTCTCCTTGCCATAAAGGACATCGATGCTACCGTCCTTCTGCTCCTCAGTTGAAAGATAGTGTACCCTCTCACCGTCAACCACATTCTTTCCACCTATCACGACCGTAACCCGCCCGAAGTCGTCCTCAAACCTGGTGAACGAGGTGAGTTCACTCAGTTCGTTCAGGAGTTGTCCCCTCTTGTCTCTCAGATCATTAGCCTGATCAGAACTCCCTGCCTCCACGGTTGAGATCAACTTATTCAGCGCAGCAAGGTCATCGGCGATGGCATTAATCTTATCAACCGTATCCACAATCTCGTCTGCCCTTGTGGAAAGCGTGTCCTTCAATGACCGCTCCATCCCCTTTGCGGTGATAATCATTGCCTGTGCGTTCTGGATGAGAACCGTCCGCTGGGGGCTTTCAGCAGGATTGGATGCGACTTCATGCCAGGAGTTTATATAGTTATTGAGCCGCTCAGAAAACTTCCCGCTTTGCTGTTCGTTAAACACCTCCTCCACGGCACCGTATATGTCTCCAAGTATATTTGCCCGCCCCAGGTTCTGCTTCTGAAGGAGTATCTGGTTTTCAAGAAACCCGTCGTAATACCTCCTTATATGTCTTACCGTTACTCCCCGGCCGATGTAACCTGCACGGGTCTTCTCGGGATTCTGGATGTCAAGGATCGCCTCTTTTCGGGAGTAGTTGGGGGTGTTTACATTGGCTATGTTGTTGGCCGTCACATCTAATGCGGCCTGGCTTGCAAAGATGGCGGACTTGCCTATGTTGAAAAGGCCAAACATCTCAGTAACTACCCCTTTTCAGGTTCTCTGCCCTCTTACGAGCAGGTCTCAGACCTGTCTTGAGTAGGTATCGGGAGATGTCTCCCCAACACCAAAGGTCTGGAAAAACCGGGACGACATCCGCACATGAACCGTCGCCCTGTCTATCATAATCCGGTTAAGTTCGTTTAGTTCCTGCACCCCTTCAAGTAAACTCCTCAGTCTGCCCCTCAGATCGGGCAGCCTATCGTCTTTTGTCTCTCTGTAGAGGGTCATCAGATCAGGCTCCTCATGAGAGTTCTTGAACCTCTCATCAAGGAGCCTTCTTCTCTCCTCATCAAGGATACGGAGTTTCAGAAGGAGGGCATCCTTCCGCTTTGCCATCTCCTCAATCGCCACCGGATTAAAGGAGATAATCGCCTCCTTCTCCTTTCTCAGGAGGTCAAGGAGTTCAGCATACCCGGAGACCTCCTCTTCCAGTATCCCTACGAGTTGATCGTTATCCCTCATAACTCATCAATTATCCTCTCGGCTATCTTCCCTGGATCGATCCTGTAGTTTCCGGACTCAATCGCCTTTTTGATAGCCTCAACCTTCTCCTGCCTTATCTCAGGGAGCGCAGCAATCTCAGCCTTCAGGTTTTCCACCTCTTTCGCCCTGCCGGAGAGTTCCACCTGGTCGGCAGCCTTCTTCACACCCTCTGCGTTCTGGCCATCACCTACGGCGTCCTTGCCCTGGGTTTTCTGGGTCCTGAGATAAACTTCCTGTCCCTCAGGAGGCTTTCCTCCTGTGATCTTCATTTCAGACCTCCTTTGAATTTACAGCATCTCCAGTTCATTATACCTGGACGCATCCTCTGGTATCTATATCGGCCAGAATCGGAAAAACTTTAATCTTTATACCCATCATGAAACCTTCTCCCTCCTCTCAACCCGCCTTGAGCGGGTCAACAGCCCTGCCATCAACGATCATCTCGTAATGAAGATGGGGCCCGGTTGCCCTTCCAGTGCTACCCACAAGGGCAATCGGGTTATCCGGTGATACATGATCTCCACTCCTTACCAGGTTCTCTGCATTGTGGGCATACTTGGTGACCACCCCATCAGGATGCCGGACGATCACCACATTTCCATACCCCTTAAGTTTTCCACTGAACACCACCACCCCCTCAGCGTGAGGATACACAGGGCTGTTAAGTGGGGCGGCAATATCCACACCTTTATGAAACCTCTCCTTGCCCGTGAAGGGGTCTTTCCTCATGCCAAAGGATGAGGATATCCTTCCATCAACGGGGAGTTCTCTGCTGGGCTCCTTGCTAACAGAAGAGGTTTTGCCAGCCGGTACAGGTGCAGCAGCCGTGGTTTTCGTCTCTGCATCCTCTCTGGTGAGTTCTCTAATCAGTTGTTCCGAGAGCCCCGTGCCCCTCTCGGCAAGGCGTTTTGCAATCTCCATATCAAAAAGGCTCTGGTAGACATCTCCGGAAAACCCACTCCCAAACAGATTTCCACCCACAGAGGCCTGCATCTCTTTGAGGAGTTGGTAAAGGAAAAGAGATTCAAAGGCCTGTGCAGCCCTCTTTATCTCTTCCGTCCGGCTCTCAGCACCCTTTAAGCCCGGGCGGTATCCTATGGAAAGTATACCCTGATCCAGCATATCAGATGATCTCCAGTTCAGCCTTCAGGGCACCGGCCTCCTTCAGCGCCTGAAGTATGGCAATCAAATCTCTTGGGGTCACACCCATTGCATTAAGGGCTCTCACAACCTCACCAAGGGTCGCCCCTTTTACCTCCATTAAGTGCGCCTTCTTTTCCTCGGCATTGAGTTTCGTATCTGGCACAACCGCCGTCTGCCCACGGGAAAAGGGCTCCGGTTGTGAGACCAGGTAATCGGTTTTTACCTCTATCGTGAGGCCGCCATGGGCAATTGCAACCGGTGCGATGGTAACATTTTCTCCAATTATCACCGTACCCGTCCTCTCGTTTATCACCACCCTGGCAGGCCGGTCTATGCCTACCTCCACATGCTCAAGTAGTCTTACCAGTTCAACCACCCTACCACGGTAGTTTTCGGGCACCTCCACCACCACAGTGGATGGATCCACCGCCTGTGCATACCCGCCCTTCATGGCACGGTTTATCTCACGGGCGGCATTTGAGGAGACGGTAAAGTCAGGCTCCTTGAGAAGGAACCGGAGACTCTCAAGGTGGTTAATATCCACCTGCACCTCCCTTTCTATGAGCACCCCATTTGGCACCCGTCCGACGGTGGGATGGTTTTTCTGAACCGCCGCACCTCCTCCACCTGCCGAAAACCCGCCTATAGAGACCGGCCCCTGAGCCACCCCATAGACCCTGCCGTCCGGCCCCTTGAGGGGTGTCATTAGTAGGGTACCCCCCTCAAGGCTCTTTGCATCCGCCATGGCGGAAACAAGGGCATCTATCCGGTTACCGTTTCTCGGAAAGGGCGGAAGTGTGGCGGTAACGATAACACTTGCAGCGTTCTTTGCCTTTACATCCTTAGGGTTTACCGTGACCCCCATCCTCAGAAGCATGTTTGCAACACTCTGGAGGGTCGCCTTACCCTTGTCACCGGTGCCGTTAAGCCCTACCACAAGCCCGTAACCCACTAATTGGTTTTCCCGCATCCCCTCAAGGTGTGCAATATCCTTAAGCCTTTCAGCACCGGCCTGTAGTGGCAGAGAGCCCATTAATACCAGTATCAGGACTATACGCTTAACCATTTTTTATACCTCAAAAGGGCCATATCCGGTCTACAACCCGGCCAAGCCAGCCGGGAGACTGTTTTTCATCTATCACACCCTGCCCCACAAGGAATATCTGGGAATCGGCAATCCGGGTGCTCTGTATCGTGTTATCAGCCGAGATGTCCTCTGGCCTGATAATTCCCTTGAGGACGAGAACCTGTTTTTCAAAGTTCAGTGTGATCTCCTTCCTTGACTCTATAACCAGGTTCCCATTTGGAAGCACATCAACCACCCTGGCGGTGATGGTGCCCTTCAGGGTCCCCTCCCTCGTGGTCTCACCACTTCCCGTATAATCGTTTGTTATCTCACTCTTAATGGATGGGCTGAAGGTGTTGCCCTTTCCGTATAGGTTTGCAAGGTTCAGATCAAGCGGAGCACCCAAAAAGCCGGTGATCCCGGCATCAATAGAGGAGTCTCTTCCCGTCTTCGTCTCCGCCTTCTTACTGCCCGATACACTCTCCACTATCAGGACGGTCACCAGATCATTAAGCCTTCTTGCCCTTCTGTCCTCAAAAAGGCTTGCCCTGTCCTGGTAGATAGACCCCGGAGAGGTGGGGGGGCTCTCCGGGGTTGTCTGGGGGTTGGAGATATATCGGGGTGAGGGGGGAGGTAACTCTCTTGTTGATGCACATCCTGTAGCAAAAAGTATTATTCCTGAAAATAGGACTAACCAGAACCCCTTAGTCCAACCGTTAAAACAGAGTTTAAAAGGATACATAGACCAACCCCCTGTCTTTCACCATACAGGTTATCGTCCTCTTTGAAGAGAGGTTTACCACCGGGATCCCCTGATCACGTACGCCATCGCTTCTTGCAACCCCGGGGGCTGTCACCCTGAGGCTCCGGCTCTGGTAAACGATAGTTACCCTTTCGCCCTTCCTTACAAGGGGAGGCTCACTAACAAACCCCTGCCGGATCACCGTATCTGCACGAACCGACCTCTCTAACCTCTTTCCCTCCACCTCAGAAATACTCCTTAGAGCACCACGGGGAATCCGCCTCACATCCATAAGTGTGGTATAGAGGAGAGACCTATCAAGCACTGTATCCCGCTTTAATGACCTGATGGCCTTAACCACCCTGTCACGGGCGGTCACATCAGCCTTCACCTTTACGGCACTTCCATCGTGGTACTGAAACAAAAACTCCGCCCTCCCGATGGGCCCCCGCAGTGTGATTATGCTCACCGGCCTTTGCGGTGGAAGGGTGCCCTCTGGTTCAACATTTTCAACCATCACATCTGGCCATGGGTAGTTATCCATCAGATACTCCTCTATCACGGCAGATGGGGTGATGGCAAGGGCGATTATAAGAAACAGACCTAACACGCCGGATTACCTCTTCATCGTGTTGGTCATCTGAAGCATATCGTCCACCGCCTGCACCGCCTTTGAGTTAAGTTCATAAGCCCTCTGGCTCACGATCATCTGCACCATCTCCTCTACCACATCCACATTGCTCATCTCCACGAACCCCTGCTTTATACTGCCAAGCCCGTCAGAGCCGGGTGTGCCTGTTATGGGGGCACCGGATGAGGATGTCTCCACGAACAGACTGTTCCCAATGGGCTTTAACCCCCCGGGGTTCGGAAACCGCACGATCTCAATCTGCCCCACCTCAGTGGGTGTTGCACTGCCGGGCTGAAGCACGCTGACCGTCCCGTCCTCCCCGATGGTGATCTGTATTGCATCGGTGGGTATGGTGATCTCGGGCTCCATGGGGTATCCGTTTGAGTTGACTATACGCCCCTCGCTATCCATCTTGAAGGTGCCTGCCCTTGTGTAGGCAACCTCCCCGTCCGGCTTTACCACCTGGAAAAACCCCTCGCCCTCAATAGTCATATCCAGAGGGTTGCCGGTCTGGACAAAGTCGCCCTGCTCGTAGATCTTCTGGATGGCGGCAGGCTGTACACCAAGCCCCACCTGAATACCTGATGGGAACTGTGTGCCGTCCCCTGATGTAGCACCAGGCGCCTTGACAGTCTGATACATGAGTTCCTGAAAGTCCGCCCTGCTCTTTTTGTAGCCGGGTGTGTTTGCGTTTGCCAGGTTGTTTGATATCACATCAATGTTGAGTTTCTGTGCCTCCATGCCCGTTGCGGCAATAAATAGTGACCTAATCATGGTTTATAACCTCCCTATCTCGTTTATGGCCTTGCCGGAACTGTCGTCAAAGGCCCTTATCATCTTCTGGTACGCCTCCACCTGCCTGGTTAGGGAGATGAGTTTTACCATCTCCTCTATCACATTGACATTGGAGCCCTCCTTCATCCCCTGCATCACCTCCACGTCCGCCTTGACTGGTTGTGAGTCAATCGTGCTGGTATATACACCGTTTCCCATCTTTACCAGTTTGTACGGCTTGGGGAAGTCCACCACCTTGAGCCTTCCCACCACGGTGCCGTCCACCGTCACCTCACCGTCACGGCTCACATTCATACTCCCTGAACCTATGTGTATGGGATTACCATCCTCACCCATCACCCTCCTGCCCTCTGTATCGGTAAGGTAGCCCTCGGAGTCGAGGATAAATGTCCCCTTCCTGGAATAGAGGTTACCTTCAAGCACGAAAAACCCATCCCCCCTGATGGCAAGATCAAAGGGGTCGCCCGTGGCGATCATCTCACCCTGCGAATAATCGGTAATGACAGCCGCCTCCTCTGTCATGACCCTCTCCGGCTGGGAAACATCTTCGACAGGCGGAAGCAGAAATGACCGGAATGCAACCCGCTCCTTTTTATAACCATCTGTTGAACTGTTGGCAATGTTTCTGGTAAGGAGATCCATCTCCCGTTCCCCCATCATCGCACCTGAAGCCGCTATGTATATGCCCTTGTACATGACACCCCCTGCTCAGCAATTGTTGTGCCAGCAGGCATGGCAATTCTTTGAAAGCGGTTTACGGAGATGTAATTATTTGATATTTAAGGATTTTCTGGACACAATTGAGGTGGCCTCCCTGCACACAAACCTGAAGGAGACCCTGATTAGAGCAGGTTTTCGGCAAGTATTTGACGGTAGAAATGCCGGGTGAGAGGGGAAAATATTTCCCTACTCCTGCATGGAAAGGAGGAGTTCTATCTCACCGGATGGCAGATCCAGTATTGAGGCTATCTCCTCCACCTTCAGCCCCTTACTTGCAAGCACCATAACCTCCCTTATCCGGTAATCGGAATAATCGGGGGTGTACTCCTCAGAGACCTCCTCTGCCCGGTTTATCAGCCTCTCAAGGTGCTTGATCTTTTCGTCAATCCTTTCCTCTATCTCGGTAAGGGTCTTCACCCTTTTATCGATCTTCGACATGAGGAGCGATGAGAGTTCCTCTATCTCGTCTATCTGGAGGGCAAACAGCCGCTCAGGTGTCTCGGGCTCCTTACCCTTCTTCTTTTTCTCTTTCAGTATGTTCTTTAACATAACTCACCTCCAGTTTTTAAAAGGCGATCATGCCCTTAGGTCAAGCCTCCCACGGGGCTGTTCCTTACCCTGCCCTTCACCTTCCCTCTTTTTCCTCTTCTCCTCCCGCTTTTTATCCCTTTTTTTCACCTCCACCTTCTCCTTCACGAGAGGAATATTGTAAATGCCCTTTAGCCCTTCTACCGGCATACAAGACCTCAATCAATAAATGAAAGTTTTTCAGAGATGTACCTCTCCTTGAACTCCGCAGTGAGTTCCTCCATGTCATCAATCTCAAGCCCGAGCACACTCATCACCTCATCTTCATCACCAGCAACCTCCGGCATGGGGCCTCTGTAGCCCACCCCAAGCCTTGCACAGAGCATATTTGCAAATTCTATGACGGTGCAGAGCGCCCTTACATCTGGCATCTTGTCAATTTCATGACGCCTGTGATGATTCCCTGTCACAAGTGCCAACTCCTCCGGAAGTTTCCACTCCTTGAACAGGAGTTGGCCAACCTCCTGATGGGTAAACCCGAAAAACTCCTCCTCCACCTTATAGAAGGGGCGCCGATCGTCATATACTGTCTCAATAACCAATGCATACCTCTCCGGCTGGCTCTGGTTCATCACCGCCTTACCAATATCATGCAAAAGTCCTGCCACCACACATTCCTCAATGGAGATCTTGTAAGCCTTCTGTCTGGAGGCAACCAGCCCGGCTGCAATAGAGACCCCCATGGCGTGTTCCCAGAGTTTCTGCTCCGTAATCCCATGTAGATTGTAAATCTCCCTTGTGGAGACGGCAATGGCTATCTTCTTGACAGCCTCAAACCCGAGGACGAAGATCGCATCGGAAAGGGTGTCAACCGCCCTCCTGAGCCCATAGTAGGCAGAGTTTGCGATCATGAGGATCTTGGAGGTTATCGCCTGGTCGGAGATCATAATGTCCTGTATCTCCTCCACCCTCACATTCGGGTTGTTGACCATCTGCAAAATCCTTGCAGCCACATGGGGCATGGCAGGAAGGCTCATATCCTTCAGTATCATTTCTGGTGATAACATCTCTCCTCCTTCCCAAGAGGCAGACGAATGCTCTCCCATCCAACTATGGAGTAGTAGTCAACCTCTTCCGGCCTCCTGAAGAGTCGGCTTATCATGGAGATGAATACTCTCATACCCCCTTATCGGACAAAGGGGAGAGAAACTTTAACGGAAATATTCGGAGAAATCATTGCAGGAATTGAAAAGAGATGTGATTAATGGTTGAGGCTGAGGCTAAAACTAAGATTAAGGTTAAGGTTAAGATTAAGGTTGAGGCTGAGCAATCGTTAGGCCGAACTCACGCCCTTTCTCCAAGGCCCATTACCACCTGTCTAAACCCCCTCAAGGGCCTCTTCCAGGGTTTGTCTTGTAAAGGGCTTCCTTATAACCCGCCCACCAAGGGAGGCTATACGATTCTCAACCTCCTTTTCCACATTGGCACCTGTTATCAGAAAGAGCCGCCCCTTCAGGTGGGGAAACCTGCGGGAAACATCCTCTATCAGCCTGTCTCCCTTTATGTCTGGCATCATGAAGTCTGTTATAACGGCGTGATACCCGTCAGAGTCGATTCTTTTCAACCCATCGGCACCGCTTTGAACTATCTCGCACTCGTAACCAAATGAACGGAGGTAAAACCCGAGCACCTCCGCCACATCGGGATCGTCATCTATTACCAGTATCTTCTTCAACCGTTTCTCCCCTTTCCGGTGGGAATATCGCCGTAAATTCTACACCACCTTCAGGGAGATTTTCAACAATGAGTTCCCCACCGTGCCCCTTCACTATAGAGTATGTGATGCTCAGACCAAGCCCTGTCCCCTTACCCACATCCTTGGTGGTAAAGAAGGGCTCAAATATCCTTGAAAGTATCTCCTCTGGGATACCAGGGCCGTTGTCGGACACGGAAAGATAAACCCCCTCTGTCCGTTCCCCCGTCTCAATGGTTATGACCTTCTCCTCCTGCTCTCTCTCGCCAAGGGCATCCTGGGCGTTTTTGAGGAGGTTTATAACCACCTGTCCAAGTTGAACGGGATCACCCATCACCGGGGGAGGTGCACCGAGATCCATACGAAGTTCTATACCGCTTGAGCGAAGTTCATAGATAAGGAGGTCAACCATCCTTTCAACGATGTCATCAATCTGGCATGGCTCCTCCCTGAGGGGCTGCTTCCTTGCAAATTCAAGCAGGTTTTTAATGATGTTAGAGGCACGCTTTGTGGCGGAAAATATCTTTTCAAGTTTTCTTCTATCCTCGTCAGAGATGTCCTTCCTCTCAAGCAGGATCTCAGAGTACCCAAGCGATACAGAGAGGGGGTTATTCAGTTCATGGGCTATCCCGGCAACCAGTTCTCCAAGGGCAACCAACTTTTCGGACTGAAGTGCCCGCTCTTCCATCTCCCGCTCCTTTGAGATATCCTTCCCCACCCATATCCCACCATGAATGAGCCCCGCATTGCTTTTAAGCGGATAGGTGGAGACGCTTATAACCGTCTGCCCCTTTTCAAGCAGTCTCTTTACTGGCTTGCCTGTCTTTATGGTCTCCTGTATGGGACAGTCTTCAAGTTCAAAATACTCTCTGCAAACCAGATCATACAAACTCTCTCCCTCACCGGAGGTACCAAAGTGCTCCTTGAAGGCACGGTTTGTCTGCACTATGCTGCCCTCTGCGTCTGTAACCGCCATCATCTCGTCAATAGAGTCAAAGGTCTCCTGCCAGTGCCTTGACCAGTTGAGGAGTTTCTCCTCCTTGATCTTTAACTCCCTCTGAAGTGCAGAAAAGGCATCACCCACCTGTTTGAACTCACCGGTAAACTCCAGGTTGGAGGTCTCCTCCCCTGCACCGATCCTCCTGGTGGCTGAAAGGAGGTTTTCAATAGTGGATTGGATCTTCACAAGCACCAGTATGCTGAACAGTATAAGTATGAGAAAGATGAGGAACACCGTGCCGAAAAACAGCGGTATTATTATCGACGAAATCCGCTCCGCCCGGCGGCTCCGTTCCTCCATCAGAGTCTGCCCCTCCTGTGAGGCATCCCTTGTGAGTTTCCAGAGACTCCCAAGTAGTTCGTCCTGAAAACCCCCTTTTCCCACCTCCTCAACAAGTGCGGTTATCTCCGTGAGGTCACTAAGTGCCTCTCCGGTATGGTGACAACCCTTGCAATTGCCGGAAATGGCCTTTATGCTCTCATACTGCCTTTTTAGGGTTGCATCATCCACCCCTTGAAGTTTGAGCCTCCGTAACTGCTCCACCGAGATGTAAAGACGGTCACGCAGCCCGGCGCTCTTTCCTGCCTCCACCATTGTGTTTAGGGCAGAGTGGAGTTCTGATAGGGCATACCATGAGAGCCCAAACCCACTCACGGATACTATCGTAAAAAGCACAATCAGAAGCAGGACATATCGTTTCATGGTTTATTATAACCTTTTTAAGGTCTTATCGACCCTATTAGCGACAGTCTTTAATAGGAAGTTATTGGCTTTGCCCCTTTGCCCTTTCACATCTTCACCGATTCACCTATTTCACCCATTCACCCTGCTTTTTATCTCATCAATGAGTTCTGAGAGGTTTAGTCCCTTTTCTCTTGCCACACGGGCAAGGCTCCAGTTGAGGTTAGAGTCGAGCCCGCACCCGCAAAGCCCGATGTCCATCATGAAGTCGGTAAGTTCCGGATACTCCCTGAGTATCTCGCTTACCCTCTTATCAGGAGTTATCTCCATTTTACGCTCCAATTAAAGAATTAAAGGCCTCCCCGCCCGGGAAGAGGCGGATGAGGCCTTTTGTTTTGCAACATGTGCTCAAATAACAGGGATTAGTGTTTCTTCCCTTTCAACTGCTTTTCCAGTTTCTCCACCTTCTTGGTGAGTTTCTTCAGCGTCTTGTTTACCTTTGCAAAGTTGTACCATTGCTCACCGTTAGGTGCCTCCACCGGATAGTCGGCATAGTGCGAGCCCCATACACGCCATGACTCATCCCAGTTTGCCGGGTCTTTGAACCCCATAAGGCGCAACTCAAAATATGTGAGCGTGGAACGGGTACCCGTCTGGCAGTAGCCGATGGTCCTCTTGTTCTTGTCAAGTTTTCCAAACGCCTTCTCAAGCACATCAGGATCAAGATAGGCAACAGGCTTCATCTTACCTGTCTTCTTATCTTTCACCTTCTTCATGGTATCCAGATGCGAGACATTGATTGTCACATTAGGAACATGGCCACACCTTATGGCACGGCAGTCCTTCCCGAGGAACTCCTTGTGTGTCCTTGAGTCTATAAGGTTTACTCCCTTCTTTTTCCCCTGAGCGATCTTCAGTATCTCGTCCGTGGATGCATACCGGCTGTGAACCACCTTTGCCTTAAATGTCTTTGGTGCCTTCTTGACAGGCTTTTTGTCAAGCCGGTAACCTGCATTCCTCCAGGCATCGATCCCACCGTTAAGGACATGCGCCTTATCATGCCCCAGGTACTCCATGATCCAGAACGCCACCGTTGCATCCGGCATGTCCTTCACGCTGCCGTAATAAAACACCACATGCGTGTCATTGCCGATCCCCACCTTGCTAAAGAGTTTCTCATACTTGGATGTGTCTCTCCAGACCCTCGCAGTTGCATCTCTCAGTGCCTTTTTGCACCTCTTCCCAAGGCTTATGGCACCGGGGATGTGCCCCTTCACATAATCCTTTAGTTCCCGGCAGTCAACCACCACCCAGTCCGGTTTTTCGATGTTCTTCTTGACGATCTCCGGCGTCACGAGAAGGTCGGGGTTTGCCCACTTTGCCGCCCATACGGTAGGCCCCACCATCAGGAGACCCACAATGACTGTGACAATAACCAGTCCTTTCCTCATACCGTTACCTCCCTTCGTTTTTCCTCACCTATAAGTGAGAAGATTTGTCGATATAAAAGCAATTTATATACCATCCCTTTTCGGGGCTTTAGAGGGGCAGATTTGTCCTTTTCGGAACAGAAGAAAAGGTGGGATGGCCTGTTAAGGACAGAATGGTTAAGCATCTGTGTTTAAAGGGGTCGTTATTGAATTGTGACGTCTATTCGTTTCATCCTGGGGAAACAATCACCTTTGAGTAGATTATTTTCGAACGGTTTAAATAGAATTGCTCGATGGTGGCCATTCTGAGCGTTAGCGAAGAACCTCTTGTAAGGAGACCCTTCGCATAGCCTGTTCTGAACGAATGAGAAGAGTCAGGGTGGCTGATAGCAAAGGTTTCAAATATACCCTTTCGTAATTAGGGTTTATATATTGTATTTTATCCATGCGATATGATAAACTATTCATATGCAGAATGATAATCATTCACTTCAAAAATGGATATACAAGAAAAGGTGGGTGGCCTCTCTGGTTAAAGAAGCCCTTAAGGATTTTTCTATTGTAGTAATCACAGGAGCCAGACAGGTGGGTAAAAGCACTTTTTTAGAGAAAGAGTTTCAGGGCTTTAAGTATGTTAACCTTGATGAGTTTGATTATCTTTTACAGGCAAAGACTGATCCAGAGCCTCTATGGATTGATTCAGACAGGGTTATTATAGATGAAGCACAGAGGGTGCCTGAAATCTTTCCATATATTAAGGCCACTGTGGATAGGGCAAAAGGTAAAAAGAGATTTATCCTTTCAGGCTCATCAAATATCCTTCTTATGAAGAACATTTCAGAATCCCTTGCAGGAAGAGCCATCTACCTGGAAATGTTTCCTATGACAGTGGCAGAGGCAGAGGGGATAAGTAGACCGAGGAATTTCCAGGAGATACTTAAAGGAAAGACTGTTAAGGAGCAAGAACCTGGTGAGAAAGAGCCTATTAAATATCTACTCAGGGGGCTGATGCCACCGCTACTATTTATTAAAAACCTCCGGAGCATACTATTGTGGTGGGAGGGGTATATAAAGACCTACCTTGAAAGAGACCTCAGGGAACTTTCTCAAATAGATTCATTGATAGATTTCAGAAGGGTGCTTGAAGCAATAGCACCAAGGACAGCAACAGTGATAAATCAGACCGATATCGCCAGAGATACTGGTGTAAGCCAGCCAACCATTTCAAGGTATCTCAAACTACTTGAAATATCAAATATGGTTTTAAAACTCCCTGCCTTTTACACAAACAGGATTAAAAGGATTGCAAAATCTCCAAAACTATTTTTTATTGATCCTGCGCTTTCTGTTTATCTTTCAGGATACCATGATAGGGATTCTTTGAAAAAATCAAGAGAGATAGGACAGTTTTTTGAAACCCTTGTTTTTCTTCATTTAAAGGTGCTTGCAGAATGTATGGTGCCAAAGGGAAGGCTTTACTACTGGAGAACCGTAACTGGTAAAGAGGTTGATTTTGTGCTTGAGCAGGGGAAAAACCTCTATGCCTTTGAGGTAAAGCTATCAAAGAAACCACTCCTTAATGATGCAAAAAACCTTATAGAATTTACAGGACATTTTCCCGAAACAAAGATGACATTTTTAGTACATGCAGGAGGTACAATAAGATACCTTCATTCAAAAGTACTTGCTGTTCCATGGTGGTGGATACTCAGATAAAATGACGATAACTTCTCCCCCTCTGCCCATCATCCTATACTGCTTCGGAGATGTGGTGTGATTCTAACGGATCATTCTTTCGCTCTTTAAGGAAGAATATTTAGCAATTATCTCAAAATGTTTGTCGAGATGGTACAGTACAGCATCATTATTAATGGCAGAAGAAGCAATAATGAGATCAGTAGAAGGAACAGTTTTACCCTTTGCCCTGAGTTTAGAACCTAATAAAGATGCATCAATAAATTCCTTTTCAGACAAAGGTAGAAAATGGAAACCCTTAAAATCTGATTTTACCTTTTCAAAATCAGACTTGTGTGATATCCCACTGAGTACCTCTACCATGATTATACCATTTATGGCAACAAGGTCATGATATATTGCCTCTTTGATAACGTCCTTTATCTTATCACTGCCATCAGCCCTGTAATACTCTATAAAAACTGAACTATCAACGAGTATCATCCCTCTTTCCTTAGTTTGAGAAGTTCATCAACTGTAATGTCAATCTTTATCTTGCCAGCATGCTCAATAGCCTGTTCACGGCGTTTTTTTCTTACCAACTCTCTAAGCGCCTCCTCTATGACCTGTTTTTTTACCTTTTTGCCGAGTAGTGTCTGTGCCTCTTCAAGCAGGTCCTTGTCGACTGTTATTGTCATCCTCATAATGCACCTCTATAATACACTTTATTTATACACCATTATTTTACACCAATAGAAGGTAATCCATCAAATAAAATTGTTATTCAGGTATTATGGCCATCAAAACACCCCCTCATCCAACATCCTGTATCGCACCAACTCGGAGATGTGGTAGAATTGAATATCCTATGCTCTTTCAAGGGATATATTTTTAACTCAATGGCAACGCTAACTCAACATGCTCATCATTGATACTAAAATCATCATATCTCATCTAAATTAAGTTTAGAAGAAATCTAAAACTATCCCTGGGAGACAGTGTTATCGTAGCAACTGCATATTTGACAGGTTCTCACCTTGTAACTTTAGACAAAGGAGTTATTCGAAAAGCTAAGAATACCGTCCCAATTATTACTATCTAATGGAACAGTCACAAAAGACGAAAGGTCACTTGCCAGTGCTTTTAGCGAGGGCAACAATTAAGGTTCTCTATGTAAACAGCCTATAAGAAGGAACTGCCCAGATAGATGGCTCTGCAAGTTTTCTGATCTCATCCCCTCTGTAAATCACTATACCGCCAAGCCACTCTTTGCCTATCCTCTTTGCAATCTCTTTCATTGCCCTTATATCACCTGAGGCGAGGTTTTTCCGTGCCTTTACCTCCATTCCTATAATGCTGTTACCTCTCTGTAGTATTATGTCAAGCTCAAGTCCAGAACGGGTACGATAAAAATAGGTCTCAACATCTTTTTGAGTAGTCTTTATCCACTTGACAATCTCACCCACTACCATGGTCTCGTATATTTCACCACTAATTGTGTCTCTGTATCCGCTTAGTTGTCTCAGTAGCCCCACATCAATCCAGTAAAGTTTTGGGCTCTTAATCACGGTGCTGGTTATATTTTTGTAATAAGGTTTAAGAAGGATCACCTGATAGGATATCTTTAGGTACTGAAGATACCTCCTTGCAGTGTCCACACTTATACCGGTATCCCTTGCAAGTTCTGAGTAGTTAAGTAACCTTGCTGACCTTAGGGCAGTAAGTTTCTGAAACTCTCTAAAAGGCGTCAGGTCATCAAGCCTTGCAAGATCAGAAAGGTCTCGCTCAAGATAGGTATAGCCATAGTCTCTCAGCCACTTCCACCTTTCACCATCAGAAAGTTGCAGGAGTGCCGGCATCCCTCCCCACTTTAATAAATACTGCTCTGCCTCCTTCCTTAATGCTGCCTCTTTACCTAAAAGTACAGACGGAACAGAACCCAAAACCTCATCAACTGGTAAACCGTCGCATAACCTGTCAATTAAAGGCGGATTTACTGCCCTGTCATCAATGCTATAAAGCAGTTCACACATCATCAATGGCCAGAGTTCATATATTGATACCCTTCCAGCAAGGGTTTCTCTAATCTTCTTTAAAAGCAGTATCTGGCTTGAACCAAGTATCACCTGGAAGGATATATCACCTTCGTCATAGGCATACTTTATCTTCTCAAACACTACCGGCAATTTTTGTGCTTCATCAATCACCGCATCTCCCACATCTTTATACCACAATTCTGTAGGGATCAACCTTATGGCATCCCTGTTTTCAGGGGCATCAAGATTGATGTATCTCAGGTCAGCATATTTGCTACGGGCAAGGGTGGTCTTTCCTGTCTGCCTGGCTCCTGTAATAAGAACAATCTCCTTTTTC
>CAYMML010000002.1:0-24541 GCA_964391515.1 uncultured Thermodesulfovibrio sp.
CCACCTCAAAACACCCAAACCCCTGGGAGTTTTTGGCTCCGAGGCCTGCGTCGTAAGCAAGGCGGATGAGTTCGGGGTTGCCACTGAGACGGTATCTTCCCATCCAGCCCTTGATGATAAAACCCTTGTAGGTAACGATCTTTTCGTCTTTTTTGGAGAGTCTGAGAGGCTCAATGTGGAAGTCTGCATCATGAGGGTCACTATTGTAAAAAGCCCTGAACTTTTTTAGGATGTTCTTTTTTATAAGAGTAGCGAACTCAGTTTCTTTAGGGTTATAGTAGTAAGTCTTTTTTCTGCCTTCTGGTGAGGCAAGTGTGCTATATACGGTCATTGGTGAAAGCATTCTTATAGTGGCGGTTCCATTTATTTCTTGAGCAATCTCCACAGTTATGGATTCTACCTGAAGGGGCTGGCCGTACAGAGTTACCTCTGGCTGCCTCAAAAGGTTTTCTGCCAAACTTTGAAGAATATCGTTATAAGGGGAGGAGACAAAGAAATATACAGGTGATTGTATTTTGATTGCTTCAACGTCAGGCCTGATACTGCCAAGGAGTCGAGAAAATGTGAACATTTTAAATACCCGCTTGCCTTCCCTAAACCCTTTATCGTGGACAAAGCGGGCTATGGTTGTGTTCAAATGACGGTAAATAAACCCCTGGATTGATTCATTGTAGTTATACGGTAAGGATATTTGTCCCTCCGTTTTAAACTGTACCTTCAGTCTCATGCTACCCCTCGTGTATTAAACAAACAAATAATCAGTAAATAGCCAAAGTATTTTAAGAACTCTTATTCGTATCTGGCGGTGATGTTACATCAAGGTCTGCCGGGTTGTCAACGATGACGATCTTGTTTTCCTTTGAAAGGTAAACCACCCTCCCTATCATGGCGTTCTGGATCATCCTCCGGCAGAGGAGGCATGGGTGTGCCTCCGCCGGTGAACCGTCCGCTTCAAACCCGGCTATGTATATTGTCGCCCCCTTCATCCGCTCTGGTGGGCCGTTTACGATTGCGTTCTGCTCGGCATGGACTGCCACGCAGAGTTCGTACCGCTGGCCGGGAGGAACCTTTAGTTCCTCCCGTTTACAGTTGCCTGTGTCTATGCAGTTTACCGCACCCCTTGGTGCACCGTTATAGCCGGTGCTCACGATCACATTGTCCTTTACAATCACCGCCCCGTACCGGCGCCTCAGGCAGGTGGAACGGCTTGAGACCACCTTGGCGATCTCAAGGAAGTACTCGTCCCAGGGAGGACGCCGGAATGAGGCCCTACTGCCGTTTCCACTCATCTAACTATTATACCTCCTGATTAACCGCATTTGGTATGCCCGCAGTTCCGGCAGACCGCACATCCGCCTTCGTGTTCCACGGGGCCGCCGCACTCGGGACAGGCACCTATTCTCATCACAGCATCGCTTATCTTGGATTTGCCGTTACCGTTACCGCGTGTCATGTAGAGTTCAAGCGCCTTTGCTATGGCATCGGCACAGGATGATATCTTCCCGCCCTTTGACCACGCATGCTGGTGACAGGATATCCCCTTTAACTGTTTTATAATCTCCTCCGGTGCAATGTTTGACCGGAGGGCAAGGCTTACGAGCCTTCCAATCGCCTCGGACTGGCTCGAAGCACATCCACCGGCCTTGCCGATGTGGTTGAACACCTCGAAGGGGAGCCCCTCTTCGTCCTCGTTCACCGTTACATAAAGGGCACCGCAGCCGGTCTTCATCGCCCTGGTGGTTCCCTTTATCACGTCGGGGCGTTTCCGGGGGATTATCTTTGTGTGCTCCTGGGCACCGGCATCACCCTGTTCCGTCCTGGTTGTATCGGCATCTTTGCCGGCCTGCTTTGTCCCCCGTCTCAATACCTGCTCCTCTCTTGAGCCGTCACGATAGACGGTTACACCCTTACAGCCCAGTTTGTAGGCAAGCCTGTAGACCTTCTCTACATCCTCAGGGGTTGCATGGTTTGGGAAGTTCACGGTCTTTGAGACGGCATTGTCCACATACCGCTGGAATGCTGCCTGCATCTTTATATGGTCTTCAGGTGTTATGTCGTGTGCGGTTACAAAGACGGCCTTTACATCCTCTGGTATATCTTCTATGTCTCTTACGGAACCGGTCTCTGATATCCTTTCCATCAACTCCCTGGTGAAGAAACCCCTCTCTTTTGCAATCTGTTCAAAGTATGGGTTTATCTCAAGTAGTTTTGTGCCCTCCATAACCGTCCTTACAAAAGAGACCGCAAACAGAGGCTCGATACCGGAAGAGCACCCGGCGATTATGCTGAGCGTGCCGGTGGGCGCGATGGTTGTAACGGTGGCGTTTCTGAGGGGCCTTCCCCCCCTGAAGATGCTTCTTTCAAAATTAGGGAAGACACCCCTTTGCCTTGCAAGTTCTTCAGAACGGTTCTTTGCCTCCCTATTGATGAAGGCCATCACCTCACCTGCAAGTTCAAGAGCCCTTTCGGAATTGTATGGTATGCCAAGCCGGATCAGCATATCTGCCCAGCCCATCACCCCAAGCCCGATCTTTCTGTTTGCCCGTGTCATCTCGGCTATCTGGGGCAGGGGGTATTTGTTTACATCTATCACATTGTCAAGGAAGTGAACGGCATTGTGAACCACCTGCTTCAGGCGTTCCCAATCAACGGTCTGTTCATCTGTAACCATCTTTGCAAGGTTTATGGAGCCAAGGTTGCAGGACTCAAACGGCAGAAGAGGCTGCTCTCCGCAGGGGTTTGTGCTCTCGATAAGCCCCACCTCCGGAGTGGGGTTTGCCTGATTGATCCTGTCAAGGAAGACTATACCGGGTTCACCGTTGCCCCAGGCGTGTCTGACAATGAGATCAAAGACCTCCCTTGCCCGGAGCGTCTTTACCACCTTGCCCGTTCTCGGGTTTATCAGGTTGTAATCACCGTCGGTCTCCACCGCCTTCATGAACTCTTCTGTGAGGGCAACGGAGATGTTGAAGTTGTTGAGTTTGTTGTTATCGTCCTTACAGGTGATAAACGAAAGGATATCGGGGTGGTCCACCCTGAGCATCCCCATGTTGGCACCCCTTCGTGTGCCTCCCTGCTTTACCGCCTCTGTGGCGGTGTCAAACACAGTCATGAATGATATGGGGCCTGAGGATATCCCCTTTGTGGAGCCCACCACATCACCACCGGGGCGGAGACGGGAGAAACTGAACCCGGTACCCCCACCCGATTTGTGTATGATTGCAGCGTTCTTTACCGCATCGAAGATGCTTTCCATCGAGTCGTCAACGGGCAGGACAAAACAGGCAGAGAGTTGCCCAAGCCTCCTGCCGGCGTTCATCAGCGTGGGGCTGTTCGGTAGAAACTCAAGTGAGGTCATCATCCTGTAGAAGGTCTCCTCCGTCTCCGAGACCTCCTGCTCGGTGTGGCCATACTTGAGGTCTGCCGATGCAATAGCCCTTGCAACCCTGCGGAAGAGTTCCGCAGGGGTCTCTATCACCCTGCCTTCCTCGTTTTTCTTGAGATACCTCCTTTCAAGCACCTTGATGGCGTTTTCTGTTAGTTGGAGGTCACTTTCTGAAGCGGCCCTTTTGTCTTGTACTTTCATGTACCCTCCTTCCTTGATTTTACATAGATATAACAATTTTATTGCTGAAAACTGCCCGCAAAGAGCGGTCTTTAATAAACAAACCTTATTAAACCCCGATACGTACTACATTGGGGTAGAGCATCTCATACCTGAAAAACCGGATTCCGCCGGAATCTATGTTTATTCCTTCATGCCAAACCCTCCCCAGCCGTGCATGTCAATACCCACATGCTCGTTTGAATTTTCCTGGATCATCTGGTAGAACTTCTGGATGGCATCGTCATGCTCGATTGGACAGCGCCTCGTGCAGAGAAACGGACACCGGAGACAATAAAACCAGTCATGAATCCCCTTACATGTTTCCATCGTCACCCCCAGAAATTGTGTTATAAAAACAACTCCTATACATTAAACCACAATATGTTGTATTTGTCAAGTAAAAAATAAAAATCGGAGAACTCCCCGTTTAAGAAGACCTTTTTCGGTGAAATAAATGTTTATGAAATGTTAAAATTCCATGATGAACAAGACTCTTCTTGCCATATTGAAGGTCTTAAACCAGTATCCTGACAGGATTGTGGGCTCAAGAGAGATCTCACGCCAACTCACAAAGTATGGGGTAAAACTCTCAGAAAGGACGGTACGGTATCACCTCAGGATTCTTGACGAGCGGGGGCTTACGGAGGTCTTCGGCAAGGAGGGGCGGAAAATCACCGACAAGGGACGGCGTGAACTCGGAACCGCCCTGGTGTCAGACAGGGTTGGGTTTGTAATAAGCAAGATAGACACACTTTCCTACCTCACCAGTTTCGATATCGACTCCCACGCTGGTGAGGTTATACTGAATGTATCTTTCATAAAAAGGGATGATCTTGATAAGGCCCTCCGTTTTATGAGCCCGGTCTTTTCCTCACCCTATGTGATGAGTGACAGGGTTGCCTTATTTGAGCCGGGTGAGAAGATAGGGGATATGATTGTGCCGGATGACTCTGTAGGTATCGGGACGGTCTGTAGCGTAACTATCAACGGGATATTCTTGAAGGCCGGCATACCTGTTCATTCGAGGTTCGGTGGTGTGCTTGAGGTGACGAAAAAGGGCCCTTCAAGGTTTGTGGCACTCATCGGTTATGAGGGCTCCTCACTTGATCCACTGGAGGTGTTTATCAGGGGTAACATGACGGATGTGCATGGGGTGGTAAAGGACGGGGCAGGCAGGGTGCTTGCAAGTTTTCGTGAGGTGCCCGTTGTCTGTTATGAAAACACGAAGGTCATGACAGAACGGCTTACCGATAGCGGCATCGGGGGGATTCTTGCCCTTGGAGAGCCAAACACACCACTTTTTGAGATGCCTGTAGGCATGGACAGGTTCGGCATGGTGGTCGTGGGTGGGCTTAACCCGATTGCGTTGCTTGAGGAAAGGGGGTTAAATACGGAGAGCAAGGCAATGAGCACACTCTACCCCTACGAAAAACTTGAAAGATTCAGGGAGTTGAAAAAGAGGCATTCAGACTGAACCCATGGGGAGAAGGGATCTCATCAAGAGACTTGAGGAGTGGGATAAACGGTTCATCTGGCACCCCTTTACACAGATGAAGGAGTACCTTGAATCTGAGCCTGTCATAATCGAGGAGGGTAAGGGGTGCTTTATCAAGGATACCAGGGGGAGGTGGTATTTGGATGGTGTTTCATCCCTCTGGCTTAATATCCACGGCCATCGGGTCGAGAAGATCGACCAGGCCATAAAGGAACAGTTAGAAAAGATTGCTCATTCCACCCTTCTTGGCCTTGGGAATGTCCCTTCCACAGAACTTGCAGAGAAACTGGTGTCCATCCTTCCAGGTGAACTTACGAAGGTCTTTTATTCGGACAACGGTTCAACCGCCGTGGAGGTTGCCCTCAAGATGGCCTTTCAGTACTGGCAGTTGAAGGGCAGAGGGGAGAAGAAAAAATTTATCTCCCTGAGAAATGCATACCACGGGGACACAATCGGGGCGGTGAGTGTGGGAGGGATAGATATATTTCACGAGATATTCAGACCACTCCTGTTTGAGACCCTGCATATACCATCCCCATACTGTTACAGGTGTGAACTTGGCCTTGAGAGAACCGCCTGTTCCATGGACTGTCTCAAGGAGGCAGAGAGGGTTATCACCGGTCATTCTGATGAGATAGCCGCCATTATAGTAGAGCCCATGGTGCAGGGGGCAGGTGGGATGGTCGTCTTTCCGGAAGGTTACCTCAGGGGGTTGTGGGAGATAACCAGGAAGGAGGGTATCCTGTTTATCGCCGACGAGGTGGCAACAGGTTTTGGCCGAACGGGAAGGATGTTTGCGGTGGAGCACGAGGGCGTGGTGCCTGACTTCATCTGTCTTTCCAAGGGGATCACCGGAGGGTATCTCCCTCTTGCCGTCACCGTAACCACGGAGGAGGTCTTTTCCGCCTTCCTTGGCAGGTATGAGGAGTTCAAGACCTTTTTCCACGGACATTCATACACGGGAAACCCCCTTGCCTCCTCGGCTGCCCTTGCCTCCCTTGAGTTGATTCTTGAAAACGATATCCCCGGAAGGGCATTCCGGCGGGGTGAGGAACTCCGTTCATGGTTCAACGAGGTTACCCGCCTGGAGCATGTGGGAGATGCGAGATCCCTGGGGCTTATGGGGGGTGTGGAACTTGTTGCTGATAAAGTGAACAAGACCCCTTACAGCCCTGCAGAGAGGGTGGGGCACAGGGTCTGTATGAGGGCAAGGGAGAAGGGGCTTATGATCCGGCCACTGGGGGATGTGATAGTAATAATGCCACCACCTGTTATCGAGAGGGAGAACTTCCAGAGGATGCTTGAGATAATAGGGGAGTCTATTGAGGAGGTTACCGAGGGTTGAAAGAGGTGAATCAGGGTGATGAATCTGGATAGGGTGTTAAGAGTTAAAAGTCAGTGAGATTGAGTTCTCTGATGAACCCTATGATCTTTTCCGCCCGTTTTGAGTAGGTGAAATCCTCCGCTCTTTTTCTTGCCATACTTCCGATACTCTTTGAAAGTGAGGGGTTCCGGGAGAGGCATTCTATCTTTTCAGCAAGATCCCTTGGATCACCCGGTCTGAAAAGGAGTGCCTCCTCTTTATCCCTTACCACATCGCGTATGCCTGGCAGATCTGATGCAACAACGGGGATACCTGCACCCATGAACTCAAAGAGTTTGAGTGGTGATGAGTATTCGGAGGGCTTGTGTTCCAGGTTTGGCACCACGGCGGCCTTTGCCCTCTCAAGATACCGCATCACCTCCCTCTGGGGGATTGTCCCCACAAAGTTAACCCTGTGCGATATGCCGGAGGCCTTTGCATATCTTTTGAGTTCCTGAAGCCTTGCGCCTCCTCCGGCAATGATAAGTTCTTCATCAGGAAGTAGTTTTATGGCATCAAGCAGGGTGTCAACACCCTTCCATCTGTAGAGGCTTCCGGCATAAAAGATGTACATGCCTTCTCTTTGGGATTCCGCCGGATCGGGGCTTAGCCAGTCGTCCCTGATTGCGTTTGGAATTACCGAAGCCCTCTCGGGTCTGAGACCGAAGATGTCCGCAAGGTCCTCTTTCAGTTTGGTTGAGATGGTTATAACACCATCAGCATTTGTGTAGATGAACCTCTCTATCTCAGACAGGCGCTTCTGCTTTACCGGGTCTTTTACTGAGAGGCTGAATATCTCGTGTGCCTCAAAGATGAGCGGCAGTTTATGTACATGCCGCCTCTTTAAGAGGCTGAAGGCGAGTTTTGGATGTCTTACAAAAAGGATACCCCTTTGTTTGCGTATATACCTTAAAAGGAAGAACTCAAACACCCCACCCCAGGATACTGAGAGTAGGGGGATGTTTTTCCTGAGGATGGGGAGAAATTCGATATCAGGCCCCTCGTCTTCCGGCAGGTGGTAAAACCGCTTTATATCCTCCAGGGTTTTTCCCCTTTTTCTTCCGGCAAGGAGGTGGGTCTTCACTCCGGCCTTTGAAAGGGCGTGGGTGGTATTCATTATCTGGATAAAACGGGCACGGCCGTCCGGGATTATCTCTGGAAGGGGGTATATTATTCTCATTCAGAAGGGGTCTCCTCTTTCTCTGATGAAAGGATCAGTCCCAGGAGAAAGGAAAAGGGTATGAGGCTTCTGTCTTCAAGCATACACCTTATAAGGTATTCACCAAGCAGAGAGAGTGAAGAGGCGTAAAAAAACAGGAGATTGAAGGTCGGTGGGGTGTGAGGGCGCAGGTTCCCTTTCAGGAGTTCTTTGACGACGAGGGCCAGGATAAGCATGTATAAGCCAACTCCGATGACCCCCTGCCGATAGAACAGTTGCAGATACTGGTTATGCGGGGTAAGCGGTTTATATGGCCCTGGTGGATGTCCTTTAATCTTGGTATAATGGGATCGGTAGTCTTTCTTCATCTCCTCTTCAGAAAGGCCGTGCCCAAAAACTGGGCTTTGCAGGGATAGATCAAGGTAGCCCTGCCATGCCTCAAATCTGAGGGATAACTGTATCTTCTGAAGGGTATGTCCCTTCATCTCCCGGAAGTAATCCGGGAAAAGGCTCACGGTTGCAACCAGGATAACCAGGGTTGCAAGCAGGGAAAAGACAACCCCCTTTTTGTTTACTGATCTTTCCCGCCTGGTAAGAAGATACCAGAGTATCAGCACGAAGGAAAGGGCGATCCACCCCCCTCTTACACCAACGATGATAATCATAGAGGAAATCATCACTGAAAGCGCCATCCAGAGGTACCTGCTGAGTTTGCCTTGTGCGATCTTAGCATTCAGTAACGAGAAGGGGAGAAAGAACAGAAGCACCGTGGCAAAGTATCTGTCTCTTCCGTAGTCCATGTGTCCCCTTGTTATCAGGTCGGAGCCCACTAAATAGATTGCGTAAAGGAGATAGAGCACACCTCCCAGACCAAGAACAAGGAGACCCCTCTTTTTCACCTCTTTTTTCTGAAACAGATAGAAGGTAGCCGAAACAAGTAGGACCACCTTCAGATAGGATCGCTTAAGTTCGTAGAGTGCCTCTCCTATCGGCTGGTTGATTAGTGCACTCAATACGCCCGATACCGCAAGGGCAAGGGTCAGAACGTAAAGGGGCCGTTTCCAGTTGAAACCGGTATCACCGGTAAGCAGAAAACCAACCGCCCATATTCCTGTGGCAAGGTAAAATCCTATTTCACGGGGGGTTCCCAGGTGCCCTGCGAACATCAGGAGGATAAAGGTGTATAAACTCCATTCCATAACCTGCTCTGAAGGTCTTACTATACTCTCAGGTATAGAGATCATCTCTCAGTGAATCTCCTTACGAGTTTGTAGATTTTTCACTTAACAGTCTTTCATACAAAGATTCTATTTTGTCCAGCATTTTCTTCCTTGTGTGGTTATGACGGACGGTCTCTTTTGCCTTCGCCAGAATATGTTCGTCAATACCGTCATTCAGTATCATGTTTATCCTTTCAGCCAACCCTTCATAATCACCGGGGTCAATAAGGAATCCGTTTTCTCCATCAATTACAACTTCGGGCACTCCGCCGACCCTTGTTGCAACAACAGGCACGCCTGCTGCCATTGATTGGAGGAGACTTTGAGGAATGCCCTCTGACCACGAACTGAGCACGGAAATATCAGCAACTTCAAGCACCTCTTTCACATCAGGGAGAAAGCCGGTAAAAATAACATTTTTCAGCCCCATTTCATCGACCATCTGATGTAGTCTCTTTCTTCCGGGCCCGTCACCGACCAATAAAAATTTTGCATCTGGTATTACCTTAGATAGTATTCTCGCTGCCTTAATGGTTACCTCATGTCCCTTTACTTTTCGGAGTATTCCTATATTGACTATTATTGGTGACTCAGGGTTGATGCCAAATCTCCTTTTCCCATTGGGATTTCTTTTTGTGCTGAAAAATCTCTCATCCACACCGGTAGGAATGCTGACGATCATCCTGGCGGGAAAGTGGCATTCTTCGACAAGGCGCTTCCGCATCTCTTCACCACATGTTATATAGGCATCCGGGAGATAATGCACAAAGTTGAGGATATTACGTTTGAGCGGTATATTGAGATGTCTTGTCCTGACCAGCACAGGCACACCAGCAAGGCGTGCCGCTATGGAGCCTATCCATGAGTCAATGCTGCTATGGGTGTTCAGGATATGGATCTCCCTTTTTTTAATAAACGCTGATAAACTTATCAGACTTGATATGTCATAGGAGTGTCTGAGAGGTAGGGTTTTTACTTCTATACCCGCCTTTATGGCCTCATCCCTTATCTTTGCGTGCTCCCTGCAAACTATTATAACTTCATGTCCTCTTTCCTTAAGGCCCGTTGCCTCTGAGAGCACCCTCTTTTCCTGACCGCCAAAATCATCAGACCATTCAGTATGTAGTATTCTCATATACATTTTAGCCTTTTTATTGTAAGTACCTACCTATAAGGTGTAAATATTGCATAATATTTTACCTGAAAGTGACCATCATAAAATAGGAGAGAAACACATTACGAGAAGTTTAAGAGGTGTATCATACGCAGCATATCAAATACCCGGTTACTTGATGCGCCTGATTTCAAACCTGTTCAAAATCTCCTCCTTAACCATCCGTGGGGTGATCTCCTCCAGGCACCTGCTCCTCTTTGAACCGTTACAACCGTCTCTATCACAGGGGATGCAGGGCCAGTCTAATTGGATCACCTTGTGGGGGCCACCTCTCTGGATGCCTCTTTTGTGTTTGTAGGGAGAAACTCCCCTTGCCCCCCTGGGCCAGGGCCCCCAGTTGAATGCCCGGGTTGGGCCAAACAGTGCGATCACAGGTGTGCCCACCGCCGCAGCGATATGCATGGGGGCAGAGTCGATCCCGAAAAAGAGATCTGCCCGTTTTGAGACCGCCCCGAGTTCCTTCAAGTTCAGTATCCCTGAGAGATTGAATACCCTCTTTTTTGATGTTTCCCTTCCGGTTTTTACCTGATTCAGGATGTCATTTATCAAACGTATCTCCCGCTCCTCCGCTGACGAGGTGATGGCAACCTGCATACCTTTATTGATTAGAAAATCAATTATGCTCCCCGTGAAGGAAGGGGGCCAGCACTTGAAGAACCACCTCGAAGTGGGGTGGATGTGAACAAGGGGGGCAGAACTCTGGTACCCCTTTTCGGCGAGAATCTCCATCACCCTCCTCTCAGCATCTTCCGGGATAATAAAATAGAGATCGGTCTTTTCCGGGGCTATCCCAAGAGGCTCAAGCACCGATAGGTTCTGGAGAACCACATGGGTTTCATAGTCAATGGTTTTGGTTGCCGTGTATAGCCACCTCTTGCCGGGGAAACCCTTTCCCCTTGGGTCAACGCCGATCCGTTTCCGTGCACCTGACACAAGCGAGATTACTGCCGGACGGTCTCCACCGGTGAGGTCTATCGTAAGGTCGTATCCTTGTGAACTGATAAACCGGAGAAACCTTAACTCTTCCAACAATCTTCTTAAGGGGCTCAGCCTCTTGATATCTCGATTATAGGTGAGGACCTTATCTATGAAGGGGTTGTGGGTGAGCATCTCTTCGGTTCCGGAGTTTACGAGTGCATGTATTTCTGCCTGTGGAAGGTGAGTCCTCAACGACTCAAAGACAGGGGTTGTAAGAAGCACATCCCCAATATGCCGAAACTTCATTACGAGGATTTTTCTTATGGAGTTGGAGGAAGGCATTTTTACTCCCGCCTCCATTCCTCTATTGTCTTCATAAATGCCTTCAGGCTTTTCTCGATAGGGTAACTTTCAGCCTTCTTTCGGGCATTCCCTCCCATCTCTTTTCTCTCATCAAGTGCCCTTATTATGTATTCAGCGAGTCTGCTTGAATCACCCGGATCGTCAAGAATATAACCATCCTCATTGTGGCTGATGATCTCAGATGCCCCGTTGTTTTGCGAAGTTATCACCGGCAGGCCAGAGGCAAGCGCCTCAATGGTGGCGTTACTGAATGGGTCGTACAACGTGGGGAGAACAAAAATATCTGCCCCTCTGTAAAATGGGCCCGGTTCTGTTTGAGGACCGGCGAAGATAACCCTCTCCTCCAGGCCGAGACGGTGTAAAAGCCTTCGGTAATTCTCCCGTCTTCCCCTTCCAACTACGAGGAGGTAGGTGGATTGTCGCTTTATACTGCCCATCGCCTCAAGGAGCGTTTTGAGCCCCTTCCTCCTGTAGTCTGAGCCGATGAATAATATAACCTCTGCCTTGCCTGAAAGCCCGAACCTCTCTCGCAGTGCCGTTCTATCAGATACACCTCCCGGGGCGAATTCCTCAAGGTCAACCCCGTTGTAGATCACCTCAATCTTTTCACTATCGATATTCTGGTAACTCTCAAGGATGTCTCTCTTTACCATCGTAGAGTTTGCAATTATCCTTGGGGTAGTCCTGAAGATTGCCTCTTCGGTTTTAAGTATTTTTCTATGAAGTGGATTAATCTTAAAGGATAGCCCCTTCAGGAACCCCTCGGTTTTTCTCCTGATCTGGAGGAATCTTTTATGACAGCCGTCTCCTGCACGGTAAATATCCGTTCCGTATATCCTTTCAAGGGAGACGGAACAATCAGGTGATACCTGCCGGAGGGCCTCAATCGCCTTGCGCTGGTAGTCAGTTATGGAAATAAGTGAGGTGCCCTTGCGGATGTTTACCTTCACGATCTCGACCCCTCCTGTCTCTCCCCACTCTGAGGTTATAAGGAATATTTTGTGCCGCTCTCCCCTCAGGAGGCCAAGCAGGTGTGAAAGATACCGCTCTGCTCCGCCATAGGGATTGAACCTCTTTTTGAGAAAGGCGATCTTCATGTTCTGTTTTGGGTTCCCATCTTAAGGAATGGTTCAAATATGAACCTCTCCGGTGCGGAAGGTCATGCCGTTTTGGATTAAAGGGTTTTTCATAAAGATTTAAGAATATATTATATCAGAGAAAAGTTCTGGATTACTCTGTTTTGTCATAAAAACTTGCAAAACTGCCTGAAATATGATACCATTTCATTATGGGTTAAGAAGTGTTAATTTTCCCAGGTGGAGGGATAATGCTGAAGAGGATTCTCGATTCAGGGCTGGGGGTCTTTTCCAGACTGCGAATCTCGGAAAAGATGCTTCTTGGGTATCTGCTGCTCGTTATACTGCTTGCCCTGGTTTCGCTCCTTACGATTATAAGCCTCAACCGGCTCAATACCATCAACAACAGCATCCTCAAGACCGATATCCCCGTTATTGAGGCATCGGAGAAACTCCTGGATACACTCCTTGATGAGGAACTATACATAAGGAGGTATCTAATACTGAAATCTCCTGAGATGCTTGAACTCTTTGTGGAGCGAAAGAGGAAGTTCAGCGATTTATTGAAAAAGATAAAGGAGGTACCTGAAGACAGGGGGTTCAAGACAGACAGGGTGGAGACGCTACACACCGAGTATGGGCGGGCACTGGTTGGGCAGGTTGATTTAAAGGCCGGAGAAAGGGCGCTCCTTGAGAAAAAGGCAAAGCGGTTACAGGAGGAGATTGCAGGACTACTGAGGGAGATGATAGAAAATGCCAGGAAGGATCAAAACGATAAAACCAGCACAACTGCCATGATCGGCAATAAGGTATACAGACTGGCAATCCTGTTCTGCACCCTTGGGGTGTTGCTTTCACTTTCCACTGCAATACTGATTACCCGCAATATCTCAAGTGCCATAAGGAACCTGAAGGAGGCTACCGAGATGGTCTCACAGGGAAGGTTTGAAAACCTGCCAGAGGTGAAAAACCGGGATGAACTCGGAGATCTCTCCGAGGCATTCAAGAGCATGGCGGCAAGGCTAAAGAGCCTTGAGGAGATGTATCTTGATGCAAGCCCCCTGACCAGGCTTCCCGGTGGTGTTGCAATTGACAACATCCTCAAAAAGAGGGTGGATTCCGGTGAACCGATAGCCTTCTGCCTGATTGATCTTGATAACTTTAAGACTTACAACGACCGTTACGGTTATGCCAGGGGAAATGAACTTATCAAGGCGGTATCGGAGATACTGGAGGGTGTTGTAAAAAATCATGGCGGGGAGGGTGATTTTATAGGTCATATCGGCGGGGATGATTTTGCGGTCATTACGAGCCCTGATAGGCATAAAACAATCTGTAAAGAGATCATCAGTTCTTTTGAAGAGAGGATAAGGGATTTCTACAGCACAGAGGATTTTGAAAAGGGGTATGTCTTTGCAGAAGACAGGCAGGGGAATAAGAGAAAGATACCCATTGTTACCGTTTCGATAGCGGTTGTGACAAACACAGAGAGGTCGTTTTCAAACCACATAGAGGTGGGAGAGGTGGCCGCTGACCTCAAAGAGTATGCAAAGTCCATCCCGGGGAATGTCTATGTGATTGACAGACGGAGGGGTAAACCAAGAGCGGATACCGCAAAAGAAAATGTCGTTCCTTTTAAGGAGGGTAAGAGTGGCTGAGGTGTTGAAGGGGTTATATACCGATAAAAGGTGCCGGAGTATTCTAATTGTACTTGCTTTAACGGTTCTTTTGACTGGCTGTTTTAAGACGGGCAAGGAGTCGGTGAGGTGTATCTATGATCTTGGTGGTGGTATAAGGGTGGGTACCGTAAAGGAGGACATTGAGACACTTGAGGATGTTGTTGAACACTCAGGTGATAGTGAGTTGAAGTTGAAGGCACTCCTCAGGCTTTCCTATCTTTATTCCCACACTGATAACCCTGAAAGGGATTACAGAAAGGCGGTCGAAAGGTTTGATGCTTACTTGAAACTGCTTCCTGCGGGGTGCAGGAGTTATGAACTGCTTGAAAGGCGATCACTCCTTGAGGAACTGGTAAGGCTTGAAGAGACCTTATCTGTTCTGGAAAAGAGGGAGAAAGAGACTGGAGACATCCGACGCAGCCTCAGAAGTTGCAACCAGGAAAAGAACAGATTACAGGGCAAGGTAGAAGAACTGAGAAAGAAGGTTAAGGAACTGGATGACAAGATTGAGAGATTGAAGTATCTTGACCTGAACCTTGAAAGAAAGCGGAAGAGTTACAGGGGGTATTAAAGGGGCACCTTCCCAGGAGTGGCTATCTACATTGGCTCTTCCTTTACCACGAAGTGTTTCTTCAACTCTTCAAGGGTAACCTTCCCCACTCCTTTGACCTCAAGCAGTTCATCCATGCTGTTGATCCTGCCTCTTTCAGAGATGAAACGGATGATCTTTTCCGCCTTTTTCTCCCCTATCCCCTTTACCTCTGTGAGTTCCTCAATGGTTGCCTTGTTGATGTCTCTCAACCCATCAACAGAGGCAAGAAGCGGAAGGGTGGTTCCAAGAATTATGGCTACAACAAGCAGCAGTAAAAAGATTTTCTTACGGATATTCATATCTCCCTCCTCTGATATGGTATCGCCCCTGCAAGGGAAGGTGCCTGCTAATTTTTCTCCTTGATCATTTGGTTCCTGAAATCATAGGTTCGTGCAGTATTGTTATTTCCCCCTGAAATAGGTTAATATAATAAACTGTGTCGGTACTTCATGTCAATGTGGGCGGGATGTACTGTTATGACTGTGTAAGGGCACTAAGACAGTTTCTGGGCAGGATTGAGGGTGTTGAGTCCATCGATGTGGCAGACGGTATGGTGAAGGTCGTTTATTCTGAGGCTCTGATCGGAAGAGAGGAACTCTTGAGACTCGTAACCGATACGGTTAATAAACTTGGTTACAAGGTTATAGAATAGTAAAAAGGAGGTAGAGAGAGTGAAGGCAGATATTCATCCCCAGTATAAAGAGGTCAAGGTGACCTGTGCCTGTGGTGAGAGTTTTGTCACCCGGTCAACACGCGACAAGATACAGGTGGATATATGCTCCAAGTGTCACCCCTTCTTTACCGGTAAGCAGAAGATGCTCGATACCGAAGGACGGGTGGAAAAGTTCAGGAAAAAGTACGCAAAACACGGAAAGTAGCATTAATACAGCCGTTGGAGGTAGGCGTAGTGGTCCTTGCCCCAGCGGCTGTTGTGTTTTTAGACGTAATGAGGTTTAAATGAGACGAATTAAGTGGTGTTTATCATTACCCCTCCATCTGTATTCCATAATGGCTCTGTCTGCCAGGGATAAGCATGTGGGGGGGCAGGCGGTTATTGAGGGTGTGATGATGAGAGGTCCTGAGCGGTGGGCTGTCACTGTGAGGGATCTGAAGGGGAGGCTTCACTCCAAAGCAGAACCCCTGAAGAGACGCTCTGGGATATTAAAAAAACCCCTGATTCGGGGTGTCGTGGCGCTTCTGGATGCGGTTTTGCTTGGCATAAAGGCCATAGACTTCTCCGCCTCAAAGGTCTATGAGGAGGAGGAATCAGGCGGAGGGTTAAGTGGGGCTGCCATAGCAGCCACCATAGGGTTTTCGCTCCTGCTTGGTGTGGGGCTTTTTATATTTTTGCCCCTTTACCTTACCAGACTTCTGGGTGTGTTTTTCCCGGCAGTTGAAGGGAGTTCGCTCCTCTTTAACCTGATAGACGGTCTTATCAGGGTAGGGATATTTCTCCTCTATGTCAGTGCCATAGGGCTCTGGAAGGAGATGAGGAGGATATACGAGTATCACGGTGCAGAGCACAAGGTGATTCACGCCTATGAGGCTGATGATATCCTGGACCCCGACCATATAAGGGGCCGTTACAGTCCGCACCACCCCAGGTGTGGCACCAGTTTCCTCCTGATCGTGATGGTGGTGAGCATACTTGTATTTTCGGTTATTCCAAAGGACTGGAGTTTCCTCTTAAAGTTTGCCTCAAGGCTCATTCTCATCCCGCTTATCGCAGGGATTTCCTATGAGTTTCTGAAACTCTCATCAAAGAGGGATGATCTCAGGCTGGTGGCAATGCTTTCAGTGCCGGGGCTGCTGCTTCAGCACCTGACCACCAGGGAGCCTGACCGGGAGCAGGTGGAGGTGGCAATAGAGGCGCTTTCCCTCGTTGAGGAATCCCTTTTTTCTGGAGGATATAGAGGTGATCGATAAACTTTCAGAGATAGAGAAGAAGTATGAGGATCTGGGGATGAAACTCTCCGATCCGGATCTGCTTGCAAACAGGGATCTATACATGAAGACATCAAAGGAACTTGCCGAACTGAAACCCATTGTGGATGCCTTCAGGGAGTACAAAAAGGTGCTTCAGGGGATTGAGGAGGCCGAGGAGATACTCAGGAGTGGTGATCAGGAACTTAAGGAACTTGCCCACGAAGAACTGGATGAACTGAAGAAGAGGCAACCCGAACTTGAACAGAAACTGAAGATACTCCTTCTGCCGAAGGACCCTCGTGATGAACGGAGCGTGATACTTGAGATAAGGGCGGGAACCGGCGGAGAAGAGGCTGCCCTTTTTGCAGCAGACCTCTTCAGGATGTACTCAAAGTATGCAGAGGCAAAGGGGTGGAAGGTGGAGATAATCGATTCAAACCCAACCGGTATCGGCGGGTTTAAGGAGATAATCGCCAATGTTCAGGGTAGCGGTGCCTACAGCAGGCTGAAATACGAAAGCGGGGTTCACAGGGTTCAGCGTGTTCCTACCACGGAGACTTCTGGGAGGATACACACCTCTGCCGCCACGGTGGCGGTGCTTCCAGAGGCAGAGGATGTGGATATCCATATAGACGATAAAGACCTCAAGATTGATACCTACCGTGCCTCTGGTGCAGGGGGGCAGCATGTGAATAAGACCTCCTCTGCGGTGCGGATCACCCACATACCCACGGGTATAGTGGTGCAGTGCCAGGATGAAAGGTCGCAGCACAAAAACCGGGACAAGGCGATGAGGGTGCTCCGTGCACGACTCTACGAGATGAAGATGCTCGAGCAGGAAAGGGAGATAACCGAGTCAAGGCGCTCACAGGTGGGCTCGGGTGACCGGAGTGAGCGGATAAGGACATACAACTTTCCCCAGAACCGTGTTACCGATCACAGAATAGGGCTTACACTTCAGAAACTCCCCCAGATACTCGAGGGGGAACTGGATGAGATTATAGATGCACTTATCACTCACTTCCAGACGGAAGAACTCAAAAAGGTTGCCTGAAAAACCCGGGGAGAAGGCACTTTCCATCTTTAGAGAGACCGTCAGGAGGTTCAAAACGGGGGGGGTTGGTGAGCCCGAGAAAGAGGCAGAGATTCTTCTTACCGAGGTAACCGGTTTTTCCAGGGAGTATATCTACACCCATGACCCACCACTTTCTGAGAAGCAGAGAAATCTCCTTGAAGGCTATGTTGTAAGACGGCTGAAAGGGGAACCACTTCAGTATATAACCGGCAGGGCGGGTTTTTACGGTCGAGAGTTCTCAGTGGGGAGGGGGGTGCTTATACCAAGACCTGAGACGGAGGTGCTGGTTGAGGAGGCGATCAAAATTATAAGGTCTGAGGGGTGGGAAGCACCCGCTGTGCTTGACCTCTGCACAGGCTCCGGTTGTGTTGCCATCACGATAGGTCTTGAAATCCCGGGGGCTGATGTAACCGGTGTGGATATCTCAGATGAGGCGCTGGGGTATGCAGAGTTAAACAAAAAGTTATATGGTGCTGAGAATGTGAGGTTTCTAAAGGGGGATCTCTTTATGCCTGTTCAAAAGAACAGGTTTGATATTATCCTTTCCAACCCGCCTTATGTAAGAAGCACCGAGTACCGGTTTCTTCAAAGGGAGGTTCGTGAGTATGAGCCTGAAGGGGCGCTACTTGCTGGAAAGGGCGGGGTGGATGTCATCGAAAGGATACTTTCGGAGGCACCACGGTATATAATGCCTCATGGGTATGTTTTACTTGAGGTTGGCAAAGGACAGGCTAAGGAGGTCAAAGACATTGCGCTCAGATGGGGGTTCATACATGTTGAGACCGTTAAGGATCTTTCAGGTATAGAGAGGGTGGTGGTTTTCAGGGTACAGGCCGGAGGGAAATGACAGCCGGTACTCTTTAAGAGGCATTCGGTGTGCATGATATGCTATTTTATTTAAAACAACAGGGGAGGTGTTTTGTATGAATCCAATCGAATGCATAAGGACAAGGATGAGCATCAGGGGGTTTAAGAAGGATGAGGTGCCAAAGGATATACTTGAAAAGGTTGTTGAGACGGCAAGGTGGAGCCCATCCTATAAGAATACCCAGCCCTGGGAGGTGGTGATACTTTCGGGAAAGAAGAAGGAAGAACTCTCAGAGATGCTGGTGGAACTCCTTGAAAGGGGGGAGCCGTCATGTCCAGATATCCCCGAGCCGGAGGGATGGCCGGAGGTGCATCAGAGCCGGATCCGAAGCCTATATGAGATGCGTGCCGAGAAGACCGGGATAGACCTGTCAGATCCGGAGGTGATAAGGAGGGCAAAGAAGGCTAACTTCCGTTTCTACGGTGCCCCTCATGCGGTTTATCTCTACCAGGATGCATCACTCCCTTTGTGGTCTTTGTTCGACATCGGGTTGTTTGCGCAGAGTTTAATGCTTGCCGCCCACGCCCTCGGGCTTGCCACCGTCCCCCAGGCGTTTGCCACCGATTATGCAAGGTATGTGAAGGAGTTCCTGGGAATACCCAACACAAAAAGGCTTGTGCTGGGGCTATCACTTGGATATCCGGATAAGGAATCGCCAGCAAACGCATTCAGACCCGACAGGGCAGGGTTGGGGGAGATACTACGGTTTGTGGAGTAAGTGACCATCGAGTGAAGGAAAAAAGGGTTCCACTTAACTACTTCACCATTTCTCCACCTTACTACACCCTCTTTTAATTTCTACACGCTACACGCTATACGCTATACGCTGTCTTTGTGCCTTCAACCTCAGCCTGTTTTTCACTCCCTCCCGATTGCCCTGTTTGCTATGTCCTTCCGGTAGTGCATTCCTTCAAAGTGTATGGCTTCAATAGCCTTATAGGCATTGTCTCGGGCGGTCTTAATGTCGGTGCCAAGGGCAGTTACCCCCAGAACCCTCCCCCCTGCGGTTACAACCTTACCGTCCTTGAAGGAGGTGCCGGCATGGAAGACCACCACATTGGGGTCATTTTTGAGGCTTTCAAGCCCCTCAATCACCTTGCCTTTTTCATAACTGCCAGGATAACCTCCTGAGGATGCCACCACGCATACAGCCGCTTCCGGCCTCCACTGAAGCGTCATCTCCTTGAGACGGTCTTCGGTAATGGCAAGTGCTATCTCAAGAAGGTCTGATTTGAGCCTCATAAGTATTGGCTGAGCCTCAGGGTCTCCAAACCGGCAGTTGAACTCAAGCACATAGGGCTCACCGTCCTTTATCATCAGCCCTGCATACAGAATACCCTTGTATTTAACGCCTTCGGATGCCATGCCGCGGATGGTGGGTTTTATTATCTTATCCATTATCTTTCTCTCCACCTCCGGTGTGACCACCGGTGCGGGGCTATAGGCACCCATTCCGCCGGTGTTAGGACCCTGATCGTTGTCGAATATACGCTTGTGATCCTGGGAACTGGCCATGGGAAGGATGGTCTCTCCGTCTGTAAAGACCAGGTATGAAGCCTCCTCACCTGTCAGGCATTCTTCAACAACAACCCTGTTTCCTGCATCTCCAAATGCCCTGTCCCTCATTATCTTTGCAAGTGCCTCTATAGCCTCTTCCACAGTCTGTGCAATGATCACACCCTTACCGGCTGCAAGCCCGTCAGCCTTTATTACCAGGGGTGCACCCTTCATTCTCACGTATTCTTCAGCATGTATGTAAGAGGTGAAACTCCTGTATTCTGCCGTCGGGATACCGTGTCGTTTCATAAAGTCTTTTGCAAAGACCTTGCTTGCCTCCAGTTGGGCAGCCTGTCGGGTGGGCCCAAGGATCCTTCTACCGTCTTTCTGGAAGATATCCACTATGCCCTCTGAAAGCGGGGCCTCAGGGCCGACCACCGTCAGGTCGATCCACTCGTATCTTGCAAAGTCAAGAAGGGCCTGGTGGTCGTTCAGACTAAAGTCCAGACACTCTGCAAGTTCGGAAATACCGGCGTTGCCTGGGCAGCAGTATATCTTATCAACCCTCTTGCTCTGTGCAAGTTTCCAGACAAGGGCATGTTCTCTCCCTCCACCACCAATTACGAGTACCTTCATCTATGATTTCCTCCTATGATAGGTTTAATATGCAATGCAAGCGGGTTTTCTGTTTTATTACCACGGGGTACCCTTCATTTTACTCTTTCTTTCGGCTCTCAGATCGTGTTACCAGCCAGTAGACGAGCCCAAGCACAAGAATGGCGGCAATAAGGTAGTATGATGTCTTGGTCTGTTCATGCTTCAGGGTTGCAATCATGAGGTCCCTGATAAATGCAACGAGGGCAACCCCTATGAAAACACTTATGTTGAACTTGCCACCCTTTAAGTGTGATATCTCTGTGTTCATAAGTTCTATTAACACCCAGAGTATTAGAAGTGAGCCAAGGGCAGTGATGATTCCTTTTGATATGTTACCCTCCATCAGTGTATATAGATCGTAGAAAAACAGCCCCACCACCCCAAGGGTTATAAGGATGAGGGCAAAGACGAGCACCATGTTCATGGCTCCTGAAAACTGCTCGGCAAAGTTTATGATCTTACTTCTCAGTTTGTAAGCCACGGAATACTGCTCTATCTCCTGCTCCACATAGGAACTGGTGATAACATCGAGGTTAATGTCTATCAACTTGTTGAGTGCCTCCTTCATGCGTGTGCGCGTGCGTCTGTCCTCGATCTCGTCAGAAAGGATACCGATCAACATCACCCGCATTGCATTCATAGAGGCGCTTACATAATGGGGGTCTATCCCTTCACGGGCATGAATCCGCCCGATCTTCACAAGACCCTTGTAATAGTTATTATCGTAAGGGCCTCTGAAGAGGTGCAAAAGCCATTGCTTGTGATACCTTGGCAGATCAGGATGGGTCTTAACCTTGTCATGTATAGGAGGGTCACCTATTTCAAGGATCCTGTTTTCAAGAGACTGGATGAGTTCATCCGCCCGTGGCGCTACTATATCGTAGAGTGATTGTACAAGGGTTGCATCCTTATCGGAAAACCGGTAGTCTTCCCTTATCTTCCGGAACGAGCCCATTATTTTTTATTTATTCTTTGTGACTTTCTTCTATAACCTTCTTGAGGTAGTCGGATATGAGGGAATCGTACCTTGAGGTGTGTGCAAATACCTTCTGGGCAAGGACTACTCTGGTCTTGTAACTCACGTCTCCCCCAAGGGAGATCATCTCGTCACGGACACAGTTGTAATCACCAGGATCGACGATTACCACGACACTTTCGAAGTTCTTTGCCGATGCCCTGAGGAGTGTGGGACCACCTATATCTATGTTTTCAATGGCATCCTGGAATGTGACATCCGGCCTGGAGATGGTTGCCTCAAAGGGGTAGAGGTTTACGACAACCATGTCAATGGTGCCGATACCCTGTTTCTCAAGTGCCTCCATATGCTCGGGCACGTCCCGCCTGGCAAGTATGCCTGCATGGATTTTTGGGTGTAGAGTCTTTACTCTCCCATCGAGCATCTCAGGAAACCCGGTATAATCAGATACCTCTACAACGGGCACACCCGCCTCTTTAAGTCTTCTGGCGGTTCCTCCGGTTGACAGTATCTCAACCCCCAGATCTGAAAGTGCTCGGCCAAAGTCCTCAATGCCGGTCTTGTCGGATACACTGATTATAGCCCTCTTGATCTTCGACATACCATCCCCCTTTAGTTTATTTTGCTAAAACCTCACTGGGTAGATTGTAACATCTTGCCTTTGAAGCGGTAAAGGCTTTATGATTAAAAATGCCCCTTTTTCAGATCGAGGCGGTTGACAGGAAGGGAACCCGGTACAGGGAGAGGCGTGAGGCGGAAAGCCAGGCAGCCCTGAAGGATGCCCTGAGAAGAGAGGGGTTTATCCCGCTGAGTATAGAGCCTTACACCCCGGGTGGCTTTAATCCTTTCAGACGAATAACCACAAAAGACCTCCTTGTCTTCACCCAGGAACTTGCAGGGCTTCTTGAGGCAGGGCTTCCGCTTGACCGTGCCATACTCGTCCTTGCAAGGCACAACGAGAAGGAGCGGATGCGTGAGGTGCTGAACGATGTTTACCGTGCACTCCAGAAGGGGCAGTCTCTTTCCGATGCCCTGAGGGCACAGAAGATCTTTCCCAGGCTCTATGTGAATATGGTGAAGGCGGGTGAGGCAGGCGGGATACTGGAGCCTGTTCTGAGGAGGCTTGCCTCTTTTATCCAGACCACCACCGAGTTTAAGGAGGAGATGACCTCCGCACTCATCTATCCCATACTGCTTACTCTTGTCGGCTCCTCTGCCATTGCTGTATTAATGCTCTATGTGATTCCAAAGTTTGCCACAATTTTTGAGGAGATGGGGCAGGCACTTCCGCTTCCCACGGAGATACTCCTTGGAGTAAGCACTGTGGTAAGCAGGTACTGGTGGGTGGTTGTCCTGCTCATAACCATTGGTGCCATCCTTGCCCGCCGGTATCTGAAGACGGAGGAGGGACGGGTGTTTCTTGACCGGATGCTACTCAGAGTGCCACTGGTCAGGGGACTTCAGATGAGGATTTACATAGCCAGGTTCGCAAGGACTATGGGAACGCTTCTTAAAAGTGGGGTTCCCATACTCCCTGCAATAAGGATCTCCCGTGAGGTGGTGGGTAACCAGGTGATCTCCCAGAGGCTTGAGACACTTGAAGAGGGTGTGAGAAAGGGGCGGGGGGTGAGTGGACCCCTCAGAGAAAGCGGGGTCTTCCCTGAGGTGGTACTGCAGATGGTAAGTGTGGGTGAGGAGGCGGGCAGGCTTGAGGAGACCTTCGTTCAGATTGCGGAGCGGTTTGAGTCTGAAAGTAGGAGCACGATAAAGCGGCTGATAAGTTTCATCGAACCGGCATTGATTCTCCTTATGGGCATTGTGGTTGGTTTTATAGTGATCTCCATGCTTCTTGCCATCTTTTCCGTCAACGAGATTCCCCTTTAATAGTTCTCTTCAACGCATCTACCACCCTTTTCATATCATCTGGCATGGGGACGGAAAACCGCAATTCTCTATTTGTCACGGGATGTCTTATGCCAAGGATATGGGCATGTAGCATCTGCCTTGGTATCCGCAGGGTTCCGCTTCCGAGTTTCAGGGCGGTCTTTCTACCGTAAGTCCTGTCTCCTAAGACTGGATGCCCCGTTGCCGAGAAATGCACCCTTATCTGGTGAGTCCTTCCTGTGGCAAGTTTTGCCCTCAAAAGGGTTGCCGCACCAAACCCCTCTATCACCTCCCAGTGTGTGACCGCCTCCCTGGGGCGGTTGGTCCGGGTGGACATCTTCTTGCGGTCATGCCTTGCCCTTCCAATGGCCATGGCAATATTTCCACTTTTTTCCTTCATCTCCCCGTGAACAAGGACGAGGTACTCCCGTTCTATGGTTCTTTCCTTGAACTGTTCCACCAGAGGGTAGTATGCCCGGTCTGAAAGTGCAACCACCACCACCCCGGATGTGTCTTTGTCCAGCCGGTGGACAACGCCAGGCCGGAGGGGGCCGCCTACTGTTGCAAGTCTATCGGTGAGGTGGGCGATCCCGTTCATCAGTGTTCCTACAGGATGGCCTGCAGCAGGATACATCACAAGCCCTGCAGGCTTGTTGAGAACTATAATGTCCTGGTCACGGTAAAGCACCTCAAGGGGTATCGGTTCGGGGATGAGGGCATCAGTCCGAGGCTCCTCAGGTAGTTCAATTATTACATTTTCACCGGCTTTAAGCCTGTAGCCTGCCTTCCTGGGTGTACCGTTTACCAGGGCATTGCCACGGTTGATCAACTGTCCGATGGCCGAGCGGGTCTTCCCGGTCTTTTTGCTCAGGAAGACGTCAAGACGGGTTCCGGCATCTTGCTCATCTACAATATAAAATTTCCTCTCCATACTGAATAATCACGAGGCATCATCTGCCATACACTATTTAGACCTTCTCTCAGACCAAATTCAACCGGTAAGGGTATAATA
>CAYMML010000002.1:24641-36852 GCA_964391515.1 uncultured Thermodesulfovibrio sp.
CCATACACTATTTAGACCTTCTCTCAGACCAAATTCAACCGGTAAGGGTATAATAATACAATATGAGGCCGAGATTATACCTAAGGGTAGGAGATAGGGTTACACACCTTCGTTACTGGATGTGGGGGGTTGGTGTGGTTGTTGAGGAGCGGCATTCGGAACTTGCCGGCGGGTTTTGTATGGTTAAGGTGCTTTTTGAGGATGGGCAGGAGAGGTCTTTTATAAACGACCTTGACAATGAGTGTTGCTGTTACTATGCCGGCTTACGGCTCCTGTAAAGGTATCACTGCTTGAGGGATGTAACGGGTTCTTCCTTCCATAGTCTTCCCTGAAAGGTATCCCGCCTTTCAAGTTCAAGTTCAATGTCTCTGAGAAGTGCATGTCTGCTCTGATCCCAGCGGGGTGCTATAAGTATCTCATCCGGTGCGGTGGCAAAGAGTCGCTGTATAACAACAGAGGGACGCAGTTTTTCGAGAAAGTCCACAACAAAACCTACATACTCTTCGTAGTCAAAAATATGGAAGGGCTCTTTCCGGTAGATCTTCTCAAGGAGGGTATCCTTTATCACCTGTAACTGGTGGATCTTCAGAAACTCAACGGGCAGAGAGGATATCTCCTCGGCCATATGGAGCATCTCCTCCCTTGTTTCGGTGGGAAAGCCGGCAATGATGTGGGCGCCTATCCTTATGCCTCTGTCTTTGGTGAGATTAACCGCACTGAGAAACTCCCCGTAAGTGTGCCCCCTGTTGATGAACTCAAGGGTCTTTTCATATATGGACTGAAGCCCGTACTCAACGAGTATGAAGTGATCCCTTGCAAGTTCTTCAAGGAGCGATATCTTTTCCTCGTCCACACAGTCAGGCCTCGTGCCTATGGCAAGCCCCACCACCTGGGGGTGGGAGAGGGCTTCAGTATAGAGGGTCTCCAGTTCGGAGACCGGAGCGTATGTGTTTGTATATGGCTGGAAGTAAACGATAAACCGGTTTGCCCTGTATCTCTTGCTCAGATACCCAATGCCTGTCTCAATCTGTTCGGCAAGCGGCCTTACGGATCTGCATGAGGAGGGGCGGAAACTGTCGTTGTTACAGTAAATGCAACCGCCATACCCCCTGGTGCCGTCACGGTTTGGGCAGGTAAACCCTGCATCCACATTCACCTTGTAAACCCTCTCTCCATAGAGGGACTTAAGGTAGGGGCCAAAGGAGTTGTATCTTTTCATGATGGTCTTCGGTTGTTTTCAGGACTGAAAATGCTCTTTTACTATTCTAACAAATTCCCCTGCCATAGATGGGATCTGGTCGGATTTGAGTATTCCCGATGCCACGGCCACTGAAGAGGCACCGGCAGAGAGGACTTCAGGTAGTGTGCTTAATGTGATCCCTCCGATCGCCACAACGGGTATGTTGACTCTCTGCGATACCTCTCGTAAAAGGGCTGTCCCACGGGGAGGGTCGGGGTTTTCCTTTGTTGTGGTTGCGTATATCGGGCCAAACCCTATGTAGTCGGCACCGCCCTTTTCTGCCTCAATAGCCTGTGCAAGGTCATGAGTGGAGATCCCCACTATCTTATCCCTCATCAATCTTCTGGCATAATGAAGCGGCAGGTCGTCCTGACCAAGGTGCACCCCATCGGCGTCCACTGAAAGGGCTATATCGGGATGGTCGTTTACGATGAAGGTTGCCTCGTATTCATCTGTGATCTTTCTGAGCATCTCGGCTGTAAAGTATATCTCACGCCTTGGGAGTTCCTTTTCACGATACTGTACCCACCGGATACCGGCATCGAGCACCATCCTGACAATGTCAGAAAGGGGGGTGTCTTTCTGAAACCTCCTGTCGGTAATAAAACATATGCCGCCGTAAAGCATGGTTCACTCCGCTTTCATGGGGTCGCCCGGGTATCCAAGGGCATTCCAGTCAAGCCTTCCACCGGGGCTGTGACAGTCTTTGCACCGGAGTGCCCTTTCCTTTGGTGCAACCTGGTGGTTTAAGTTTCCATACTCCAGGGTGGTGACAAACTCAAAACTCCCGCTGAAGGGAAGCCCCGAACCCTCTGCCCCCTTAACAAGCGCCCTCTTCCAGTCCAGGTGTTTCCATAGCCCCTTAACGAGGTGTGGGATGAGGAGATAACCGTACTTGCTGTCCATGGGCTGGCGGGTCTTGTGTATCTTAAAGGGGTATATCTTTGAACGGGGGTCGTCTCTGCTACCTACCGGGATTGAGATATATACAGGCTTTTCCGGGTCTTTTATCCTCTCACCCTTAAGATACCTTTTTATCTTCCCACTGAACCAGGTATAGGTGGGTATCAGGTTTTTGCCCCACCGGAATGAGCCCTGATTTTTACGAAATGTCTCACGCCCGTACTCATCAGAGGGGGTTATGTCCTTTCCCACCTTTGACCAGTCCCAGGATATCTGGGTGGGGAGTTCCCTGGCAAAGAAGGGGATGTGGCAACTCTGGCAGGCGACCCTACTGGTGTGTTTATTGAGGGTTTTGCCTTTACTGGTATTACCTGAATGAGGTTCATTGCCGTGGCAGTCCTCACAGAAGACCCTGCCGTCAAAGGTGGCAAGGAGAGTGGATGCACCGCTGATCCGGTGGTTTTTAGTCCTGTGGCAGTCCTGACAGGCCATATTCTTTCCCTCTGGAGACATATGGACATCAAGTTCCCTTGAGGGGCTTACAAGTGAAGAGTCAAGATCACCGTGTTTCACGCCATCACCGCTACCACCGTAGAAGTGGCAACTCCCGCAGTTTTTTCTCCCTGGTTTTCCCACACTCTTTGCCGCTCTTGAAAGGAGCCTCTCCTCATACCCCTTTACAGGAAAGACCGGCACAGCACCATCGCCCCTTTCGTAGAATCCGGTCTGTTCATGGCAGATAAGGCAGTCTATCCTGGTGATGTCCGAAAAATCGAAGTTTTTACCGGTAAACCCGTATCCCGGATGGCACTCTGCACAGTGTTCAAGGTTCTGCCAGTCAGGCCCCCCCTGAACGGAGATGCAGTAGTTGTTGAGGAGGTTTATCTTTCCGTATTCCTCCTTACTCCCTTCAAGCCCTTCAATCAGCCTTGGCGGGCCCTTCCAACGCCAGTGTGGCGTCTTGATGAACTCTTCTGCCTCCTTACGGTGACACTTTATGCAAAACTGTGTCACATCAGGGCCGGTCTTGAACCCCTCAGGGACGAACTGACTGTGGTCAAAGGAAAGGGCAGATGAGAGGGGAATAAAAAGCAGAAAGGTTAAAAGGGTGATTGCTATACGCCGTTTTGCCATTAATTCATATTAGCATAAAAGAATGCCTGTTTGCCTGAAAAGTAACAAAACCACTCCCATGACCTGTTAGTTATTGATAATAACCTGAGAAGGTTTCAATAATGAAAGTCTGGAATAACAAAAGAACAGTTTCAAGCAGACTGCTCCTTCGCTAACCTCTTCACAGTATGACGGGGAGAGATGGAGAGAAGAAACTTTACAGCGGCGGCTCTTCATGAACTCAGTCAAGAAAGGGAAATTAAAAAGGGGAAGATTAAGAGGTACGGACAGGCTGTTGAATAATACGTTAAACCTTTTTGTGTCGTGCTGATCCTGTTTCAGCATTTAGCAATCTGTACCACCGTTATCTGAAACAAGAGACATCCCAATGGGAGTAAACTATGCTAAAATATAAGAACAAAAGGAGGCATTCACTATGAAACAATATAAAATCATTGTGGAAAGACATGCTGATGGATTTGTTGCTTATCCCCTTGGGATGAAGGGTGTTGTAGTCGGACAAGGAGACACTTACGAAGAGGCCCTGTCGGATGTAAAATCGGCTATCAAATTTCATATCGAAACATTCGGTGATGAGGTTCTCGATATGGATCCACCCGTACTTGAGGCTTTTGTCACTGAGGCAGGGATAGATGCTTAATGTCAAAATTCCCAATTGATGCTCCAAAAAGAAGGGTAGTTAAGACACTTGAGATTTTAGGTTTTCGTATGGTTCGAGAAAAAGAGCATATTTCCATGGTGCGAGAGAATCCTGATGGCACTAAAACCCCCTTGACAATGCCAAACCATCCTAAAATAAAGGCATCCACATTAAGGGCGATTTGTACACAAGCAGGTATTTCAAGAAGCGAATTCCTCAGGGCTTACAATAAGACATAATATACAATTCAACTCATTATACATGCACAAGGCTGCCAATGAGTTCTGGAAGGGGTTCGGTAGGCCATCTCATGTATCCAGCAAACCGAGGGGTCAAGTTGAATTACTCAATAAAAAACCAAACTCCCCCATAATTGAATTTTAAACGGGCGAAAAAATTTTGGTAATAAAGGGTTTCAGTTTTTATAAAGAACTTCCAATTAATAATGACACAGGGACTCCATCTACTTTCATGGCAGTGTTCAGGTATGGTGTGAACAGCCTTGACCAACCAGGGATTTATTTGACAATATCCCCGGCCTGAATTATACTTTAAGGGCAAACGGGCATTCTGCCTGCTGGAGAAAAGACGGTCAAGGAGGAAATATTATGCTCAGAAAAACACTTCTTTTCACTGCCCTCATCTTTTTTGTCCTGGGGCTTTCGCTCTCCTATGGGCTGAACTTGAAGGACGGGCTCTGGGAGATCACATCCCGTATAGAGATGCCGGGGATGCCCATGCAGATGCCTGAACAGACCTACACACAGTGCATAACCAGCAAGGACTCTGTGCCGAAGGGCCAAAACGCAGAGGACTGCAGGTTCCTGAAAAAGGAGACAAAAGGGGATACGGTCATCTGGGACATGGAGTGTAATACGCCTGACGGCAGGATGAGGATGCAGGGGGAGATAACCTATGCAGGGACGAGTTTTAAGGGTACCGTCAGGATGAAGAGCGCTGATGGGATGGATATGTTAAACAGGATGAGCGGACGCAGGGTGGGTGACTGTAAATAAGTCTCTATCTCAGAAACACCGGGAAGGAAAAACAATAATTCCCGGTACAACAATCCATTGTTGATAATGCCGGTAATTGCAGGCAGACCTCCATCATAACCGGACTTGATGCGATTTTTTCTGTCTGCTACTTCATGCCGGGATGAGTCACCTGGCAGGGGTGTAAAGCGTCAGGCTTAAAGATATATGGCTACTGTGGTGGGCATAGGGCAGGCATCCTGGGACTACCTGATGTTGGTGGATGAGTATCCTGAAAGGGATACAAAGAAAGAGGTGCTCTCGTTTGTGGAAGAAGGCGGTGGACCGGTGGCAACCGCGCTTGTTACGCTTTCAAGGCTTGGGGTGCGGTGCAGGTTTTACGGGGTAGTGGGTGAAGACCGGGAGGGAGGCAAGATAAGAGACTCTCTTGAAAGGGAGGGCATCTCCACTACCGGCCTTTTGGTCAGGGAGGGTGAGTCCTCCCAGATAGCCTTTATCGTGGTGGAGGAAAAGACAGGCAAGAGGACAATCTTCTGGAAGAGGCCGACGGGAAGACCCCTTATCCCGGGGGAGATGGATGAGGGGTTTCTTGATGGTGCCGGTTTCCTGCTCCTTGACGGTCTCATGGATGAGGTTTCGCTGTGGGCAGCCGGCAGGGCAAGGGAGAGAGGTGTGCCCGTTATGCTTGATGCCGGAAGGGTAAGGCCAGGGATGCTTGAAACGGCAAGGCTTTCCGATTACCTGGTCTGTTCCGAGGAGTTTGCAAGGGAGGTTGGTTATAGAGACGACCCTGAGGGGTTTTCAGAGATTATAAGAAGGGAGGGGTTTCCGGTTACCACCATCACACTCGGTGAGAAGGGAAGCATTACCTTCAAGGATGATGGGTTCTTCCATACTCCCGCATTCAAGGTGAAGGCGGTAGACACCACAGGGGCAGGTGATGTATTTCATGGGGGGTATATTTACGGCCTTCTTCAGGGATGGGATATAAGAGAGACGGTGAGATTTGCGTCTGCCTGTGCAGCGCTAAAGTGCCGGAAGATGGGTGGAAGGAGGGGTATTCCAACGCTTGAGGAGGCCATCTCCCTTATGGAGAGTTCTGTATCAGAGGGCATCAATTACTGAGATGACCGCCTCCTGAACCAGTAGAGAAGCCTCCCGGAGCCGCCAGTTACGCCTGTCCCGCCTTCCCACGGTGTTGCTTATCCCCCTTATCTCACCAAAGGGGATGCCGTATAGATATGCAACATGTCCCACTGCAGCCCCTTCCATGTTTTCACATACCGCCCCATATCGGCGCCTCAACTGTTTTGCCCTCTTGTCGGTTCCGGTCACTGTGGAAACGGTAAGAAATGTCCCCCACGCAATGGGGGGTCCGGTCTTTTTTGCTGCCTTCTTCAGGGTGCTAAACAACCGTTTGTCAATGGGGATTTCATTAAAAAGCGGTGGTGTTACTCCTGTGGCTATGGAGAGTTTCATAAAGGAGAGATCGTAAAACCCCTTTTCTAAAAGTACACCCTCATCGGCATATATCTCTTTTTCTGCAACTGCAAGGTGGGTATCCTTTCCCCCCGCTCCAGGGTAAAGCCCGCCTGTGCCGAAATTTATGACAACCCCGGGTGAAAACCTCTCTATTGAAAGTGCTGTGGAGACCCCTGCGTTTACCTTCCCGGGGCCGCTTTGTACAAGTAGTATGTCCTTACCGGCGAGCCTTCCCCGAAAGGCGGGACGACCCCCAATATTTAATGCCCTCCTCCTTTTCAGAGAAGAAAGGATGCTCTCACCCTCTTCTTTTACCGCACATACAAGAAGTATCATATCAGGCTTCCTTCTCAAGGTCTTGATGAACGGTATTTTACCAGATGGGGGATTATTTATATAATGTCCCTGTGGAGGTCTTGATCGAAAGAGGATTGATAGACCGGGATGAGGGCATCTTTAACCCCGGCGGGTATATCTTCATGGAGGATGGTATCCCCCACCTGCTAAGGGAGTCCTTCAGGGCACTTGGTATACTCTCTCCCATATTGGTCTATGAAGACGGCCAGGGGAGATACCACATTGTGGATGGTAGAAAGAGGCTTGCCTTTGCCGGTGAGTGCGGGTTAGACGAGGTAAAGGCGGTTTTGCTTCCACCAACCACCCCGATCTTTTACATATTTGCTTATCTCCGAAATGAGTGGGATGCCTTTGTCTCGGAAAGCGTGATGAACGCAATCGGGTTTCTTGCCCTTGCCGGGAAGGCAGGTATAAGAGACGAGGAGAAACTCAGGGAACTATCCCCGGTATGGGGTGGAACTGGTTTCATGGAAGATGTAGGGAGGGTGATGGGGCTTCCCCTTCAGTTGAGGCGGTTCTTGCATGAGAAGCGATACTCTCTCAGGCAGATCAGGTCGGTAATCCTGTTTCCCCGGGAGGTGATAGAGATACTGACCGGCTGGATCGGCCAACTGCATCTTACCGCATCCACCCTGGAGGAGGTCGGCACAACCCTTCGGGACTGCTCGATAAGAAAGGGGGTTACGCCAGAGGAGTTTGTGGTTAGTTCCGGTATTTCTGAATTGATCGCTGCCGATATGCCGGTGAAGGAAAAGACCGGTGCTTTATTGAGGCTCCTCCGGGGATTAAGGTATCCCACGCTTACGGAGGTAAACAGGAAAATAGAGGAAAAACTCAGTGAGTTGGCCCTGCCTGACGGTATAGATATCCGCTGGGACAGGACTCTTGAAAACCGTGAGATAAGGGTGAGCCTCTCAATAAAAAAACCGTCTGATCTTGAGGCAATGGAGAAGGCACTGGGCTCTCAGAGCCTAAAAAGGGCTATCATTGAGAGCCTTGATTACCTCTGAAAAATTTACACTTCGTAAGTGTCAATATCCTCTGGTCTTCTCCTGAAAATACCTGACAGGTCTTCCATCACCTGGTAGCCGCAGGGGACGAGCACCAGGGTGATCACCGTGGCAAAGAGCACACCGAAGGCGAGGCTTAGAGCCATGGGGATAAGAAACTTTGCCTGAACGCTCCGTTCAGTTATTATGGGTATCAGCCCTGCAAATGTGGTGAGTGTCGTAAGTATCACCGGCCTGAACCTGACGGCTGTTCCCTTAAGGATTGCACTGAAGGTGTCAAGCCCTGTTTTCCTGAGCCTGTTTATCTCGGCAAAGAGTATGAGCGAGTCGTTTACCACGACCCCCGAAAGCCCCACCACACCAAAGAGGCTCATTATGCTCAGGTTCATTCCCATGAGGACATGTCCGAATATAGCACCTATTATCCCGAAAGGGATTGCAGACATTATCACAACGGGCTGCCCGAAAGACCTGAGCGGGATGGCTATGAGTGTGTATATCAGCACAAGGGCAAGCAGAAACCCCCTTAACACATCCGCCATAGACTCCTTCTGCTCCTTCCCCTCACCGGCAATGGTGTATTTAAGGTCTGGATACCGGGATTTCAGCCCCGGTAGGATGGTGTTTGTGATCTCATGGCGGAGTTCGTTTGCGTTCATTATGTTTTCATCCACATCGGCACTCACGGTGACTATCCGTTTCCGGTCACGTCTGATGATGGTCACATAACTCCGGGACTTCTTCATCTCTGCCACCTCGGAGAAGGGGATCTTTCTTCCATCAGGCGTCTGTATATCCATATCAAGGAGGCTCTCAAGCCTTCGCCTCTCCTGCTCCGGATACCTTACCATCACCTTCACCTCATCGACGCCCCTCTGTATCCTCAGTGCCTCGGCGCCGTAAAAGGCCGCCCTTACCTGACGGGCAAGGTCGTTAAGAGTTATACCAAGGCCTTCCGCCCCCGGCCGGAGCGACAGCCTTATCTCCTCCTTGCCTGGGATGTAACTGTCCTCAATATCATATACGCCCGGGTACTTCTTGAGTTCCGCCTTTAGATCCTCCACAGCCTGCTCAAGCATGAGTTCATCACGCATTGTCAGGTCAAAGGATACCGCCTTGCCTGCACTGAAGAGTTCGCTGTAAAACCTTATACTCTCCGCCTCCGGTATCTCGCCAACCTTCTTCCGCCAGATCTGTGAGACCTTTGTGGTGCTGAGTTCCTTTCTCTTTTCAGAGCCTATCAACTGGACGATCACCTGTCCCACATGGCTGCCCGACGGTGAGGGGCCGGTGCTGCTGCGGTGCCCCATGGGGATCTGGGAGCCAAGGATCGAATAGGTGTACCGTATGAGGGGCAGGGAGTGGTCCTTTCTGAGTTTATCCGCCTCCCTGGCTGCCTCCGATGCAGCCCTCTCAACCCGTTCAATGACCCTGAGGGTCTTGCTATAAGGGGTTCCCGGGGGCAGGGTTACCTCGCAGACCATCCGGTCGCTCTCAACCTTCGGGAAGAAAGTAAACTTTATCCTCCCGCCTATCCAGTACCCCATTGACACAAGGAGCACGGAGATGCCCACCGCTATTGTGAGATACCGCCATCTGAGGGCGGCGTTAAGAAACCTCTGAAAGGGGCCCTTTATAAAACCGGAAAGGCAGCGGTTTATAAAGTCCTCCTTGCGCCCCCTTTTTGCGGGAAGCCTTGTCCTTGAAAGGTGTGCAGGGAGTATAAGGAGTGCCTCAAGCAGGGAGCCCGCAAGCACGGCTATCACCACGATGGGGATGTTCTTTATCACCTTGCCCATCACACCCGTGCCGAGAAGCAGTGGCCAGAATGCCGCCATAGTGGTAAGCACAGAGAATATTACCGGCACCGCCACCTCCATGGTGCCCTCCACTGCGGCCTGAAAATGCGGAAGCCCCTCCTCCCGTTTTCTGAATACGCTCTCTCCCACCACTATTGCATCATCTACCACAATGCCAAGCACCATTATGAAGGCAAAGAGGCTTATCATGTTTATGGAGACATCATAAAACGGAAGCAGGTAGAGACCGAAGGCAAAGGCTATGGGGATACCCAGGGTGATCCAGAAGGAGAGTTTCCTGTTGAGGAAAATCCCCAGTACCAGCACGACCAGCACCATCCCGTAGCCCATGTTTTTTAAAAGCAGGGTAAGCCTTGCCTTTAGTATCTCTGAGCGGTCACCAAAGGTGTCCACCCTGATGCTTGGTGGAAGAGATGGCCTTAAATTTTCAATATACTCCTTAACCTCTCTTGCCACGGTGAGGGCGTTTTCTTTGCCTATCCTGTAAACCAGAATACCCACAGAGGGCAGCCCGTCAAACCTTGAGCCACGCTCCGCATCCTGGAAGGTGTCCCTGATGGTGGCGATGTCGGAGAGTTTGACAGTTGTTCCGTCAGGACGGCCTATAAGCACCATATCCCGGTATTCCTTTGCGGTGTATTTCTTTCCCTTTGCCCTGAGGAGTATATACCCTGCACCCTCCTTTATCTCCCCACCTCCTAAGTCTATGCTCCACCTTCTCACCAAATCCGCCACCTGAGGCAGTGTGAGGCCGTACTTTCTGAGATTATGCTCAGGGATCTCTATGGAGATCTCCGGTTCACTTACACCAAACACCTCGGCCTGCGTTACACCGGGCAGGCGGGTGATGTCGTCTTTTATTCGTTCTGCATAATCCTTGAGGGTAGAGATGGTGGTGTTTCCGAATACCGCCACATTGAGCACCGGAGCCTTGAAGACGAACTTTTTTATCACGGGCTGTTCGGCACTTTCAGGCAGGGTGGTTATCCGGTTGGTCTCTGATTTGATATCATCAAAGAGTTTATCGATGTCCCAGCCCTTAACTGCCTCTGCCTCAATAATGGCGGTTCCCTCTGAGGCGTAACTGTTTATCTCCTTTATCCCGTCAAGCCCGGAGATGGCCTCCTCTATCTTCTTTACCACGCCCTCCTCAACCTCGGCAGGGGATGCCCCCGGGTAAAGGACGGTGATGCTCACCTTGTCGGCTGTGGTCTCCGGGAAGATCTCCACCTTGGAGTTTATTGCAGAGAGCCCGCCTGCAAGGAGCACAAAGAACATGAGCAGGTTTGCAGCGACATGGTTTTCCGTAAACCAGGCGATAATCCTTTTCATTTTACTTCTCTACCCTCACCTTCATTTTTTCAGAGGCCGATGTGGGTGGGTTGATCACGACCCTGTCGGCATCTTTCAGACCGCTCCTTATGACATACTCACCGTTTCTTGAGGTGAGGATCGTAACGGCGGTTTTGATCAACCGCTCATCTTTCCCAACCCTCCAGACATATGGAGAGCCTTCCTCTGACCACTCCACGGCAGACTTGGGAAGCAGGTATGCACCAGAGACCTCCCTGCCTTTTATCCTGACCTTTACGAAAGAACCCAGGGAGAGAGGAGGGAGTTTTGAGTAGGGGTTGTCAACGCGCACAAAGAGGGGGATCGTTCTTGTCTTTTCGTCCACGACCCCGGCACGTGTAATAACCCCCGTCCATTTAAACACCCTGCCGCCGATTGTTGCTTCTATCTCTGCTTCAGAGCCTCTTTGCTGTGCGGTGTTGATGCCGGGGATTTCCATAAAGGAGACCTCCCGTTCGTTAATGCCTACCGGGATCTCCACGGCATCCAGTGCCGCCACCCTGCCAAAGGACTGGCCTGAGCGGAGATAGGCGCCGATGTCAACAGACTCAGATATCACAATTCCCTCAAAGGGGGCACGGATCTCCGTCCTTTTAAGATCGAGTTTTGCCCTTTCTATGGATGCCCTTGCAGCCTCAATGGATGCCTCAGTAGCCTCTATCTCCGGGGTCTTCAAAAGAAGCGGGGGAGGTTCTGTTCCTGGGTTTAGTTCCTCCCACTCCCTGCGTGCCTCCCGGGACTCCTCCTTCAGCCTGTCTAACTGTGCGGTAAGTGACTTCAGTTCTGCCTCTGCCTTCTTCAGTGTGGCACGGTAGTCGGCATCGTCTATCTTTACAAGGAGTTCGCCCTCTCTGAACCGTCCTCCCGTTACCAGGTTTTGAGAGACGGATATCACCTTCCCCGAGACCTCTGAGACCAGGTCTATCTCCCTTGTTGGCCTTACCGTGCCTTCACCGGTTATCTCTATTTGCACAGGGGATGGTCGTACTTCTCTTACCTTTACCACAGGCGCCACCTCTGGGGGGCGCACCTTTTTTATCTTTGGCTTTGTGGCAATTAACCGCTTTGTAAGGAAAAATCCTATGAGGATAACGATTATTACCAGAACCGCCTGTCCTATGAGAGAACCCTTTTTTCTCATAAATCCTCCAGAGTATGATAAATAAAAACCTGCTTTGACTTACATTATCCCAGATTACGAAAGGGTGTTTTTGAAACCTTTGATATCAGCCACCCTGAGCCTTTCATTTCGATACGAACAGGCAACGAGATTCTTC
>CAYMML010000002.1:36952-44349 GCA_964391515.1 uncultured Thermodesulfovibrio sp.
GATATCAGCCACCCTGAGCCTTTCATTTCGATACGAACAGGCAACGAGATTCTTCGCTAACGTTCTGAATGACCAACGTCATACAATTCCACATAAACCCTTTCGTAATTTGACATTATTTATGTTGAAAATATTATTTACCTGGTTTTATCTCCATTTTCTCATCATCGATCCAACCGCCGCCAAGTGCCCTGTAGAGGAAGACCCTGTTTAGAAGCAGTGCCGTTTCCGTATCTACAAGGTGCTCCCTTGTCTGGTAAAGGCTCCGCTCCGTCTCAAGCACCCTGAGAAGATCAGTGAGCCCGCGCTGGTATCTGTTCAGTGATGCCCTGTATGCCCTTTGAGTGCTTTCAAGGAGATCGAGCAGAGATGCCCTTTCCTTTCTGAGAAACTCCTCCTTCATAAGGGCGGTCTCCACCTCATAGAATGCCTGTAAAACGGTCTTTGCGTAACCTATCAGGGACTGTCTGTAACGGGAGAGTGCAGCCTCTTCCTCGAGTTTTAAACGGTTTGCGTCAAAGAGGGGTGAAAGCACCCCCACGGACAACTGCCAGATGAGGCTCGACGGCTCAAATAGCCCTCGGAGTTCGTCACTCAGCCAGCCGTAACTCCCTGTAAGGGAGATTTTCGGAAACCTCTTTGCATGGGATACCCTGAGTGCATTAAAGGCGGCATCTGCCTCGCTTAGTTTTGCCCTCAGATCGGGGCGCCTGAGCAAGAGATCGGATGGAAGCCCGGGGCTTACAGGTTTGAGGGCGGAGACATAATCCACCACTTTCTGATTAATAGTGATGGAGCCGGGATAGGCGCCCACAAGAAGGGATAGTTTCTCAAGGAGGTCTTCCCTTTGCCTTTCAAGTGAAGGCAGTTTTGCCTTGCTCTCTGAAAGTAGGCTTCGAGCCTGGATGAGATCGAGATAGTTCGCAATCCCCCTGTTGTAACGGTTCTCGATAACCTTCAATGTCTTTTTGCTGCTCTCTATTCTTGATTTTGCAAGGTCAATCTTTTTGAGGGTTCCTGCATACTGGAAGTAGAGCGTGATAAGGTCGGAGACAACAGTATGAAGCGCCACCCTCCGGTTTTCAACAGATGTAAGCAGCCTTGCAAGTTCTTCCCTTTTTGCCGAGGATATCCTTCCCCAGAGGTCAACCTCATAGGATGCAACAGGTGTTACGGATACGGTGCTTATCAGAGTAGATGCCCTCCCGCCGGACTGGGGGCTGAGAAAGGTCTGTTTCTGCCTGCTCATGCCGATCTGGAGGTCAATTGTCGGGAATAACTCTGCCGACTTTATCCCTACCCTGGCACGTTCTTCCAGAACCCTCTCTGTGGCAAGCAGGATATCGTGATTGTTTTTGAGAGCCCTTTCAATAAGGGCGTTGAGTGACGGATCGTTAAAGTCCTCCCACCATCTCCCCTTTAAAGAAGCGGCATCCCCGCCGGCGGGCTGGTGGGTGAATGACTCCGGAACGGACAGGTCAGGCTTTACCGGTTTTAGGGTGGAGCATCCGGAGAGATAGAAAATCAAAACGAGCAGTGTGATTATTCCAATAGGTGCCCTCATCAGCACCTGCCCCCCCTGAGCCCGTTCAGTGAAAATGAGACAATATGCTCTATAAGGAGGTCGGCAAATTCCTCGTCGAACTCCCTGCCGGTTATGCTGCTGATCATATTCCTTGCAAGGTTGAAGTGCATTATCTGTGCAATGATACTCAGGACATAAAGCATCCTGACCTTTTCAGGCGTTCCCTTCTTCATGTACGGTGTGAGGAGTTTTAAGAGGGCATTAAAGAATGGCTGTACCACCTCTTTCTGGAATACCTCAAAGGCCTCGGTGGGGCGGTTTACCTCTCTTGACATTAGTTTGTGATGCAGGAGGCGTTCCTTTTCAGAAAATGGGCTCTTGAGAAAAGCCCTTGCAACTGCCCTTATGGTCTTCTCGGCATCAGGCCTTTTTTCGTCCCCTATCTCCTTCCAGAAGGCATCCTGAACCTTCCTTGCCCTTTCCGTCATCCTCTCCCTGAAGACGGCAAGATAGAGCCCCTTTTTGGATCCGAAGTAATAGTTTACCGATGCCACATTTGATCCGGCCTTTGCGGTGATCTCCCGCACACTCACCCCGTCAAACCCCTTTTCAGCAAAGAGGGTTTCGGCAGTAAGGAGTATCTTATCCCGTGTAGAACCTGCCATAATCAAACGTTTGTTTAGATTAACACGCATGCTCCCACACTGTCAACCCGATTCACACGTCGGAAGTGTGAATGGTGGTTAGTAATCTATTGCATTTCTCAGTGTTTTAAGGTAACATTACTAACACATCGGGGCTTATGTGACAGTGATAATCTAAAGGTCTTACAGGATGGGTGGGGCAGGGACTCAAAGTATTATCAATCCTAATACAAAACAGTGGTGAGCAGAAAGTGGCTTAAATAAAAAGTGCTGAGTTTTGAAACAGGGCACCAGCCATGCAGGTGCCCTGTTATGGTTATTTTTTATCTTGAAACCTTGGTCTCATCCATACTTGTAAATACGCTATCCATACCGACTCTGCTTTTCGGATCGGTCTTTGCAGGATGGCAGAGGGAGCAGAAACTCTCCATCCTGGAGCCGTTTTTTGTGTCGATCCGGAGGTACTTGTAGTTCGGGTTGGAGGGGTGTGGATCATGGCAACTGACACACTCAAACCTTCCCTCCCTTAGAAGATCTTTAGGGACATTTGCAACTTTGTTGTTTATTTTGTTTATGCCGAAGGGATGGCTCTTGTGGGCATAAATCGGCTTTACTCCCATGCCTCCCTTTTCCACGCTGTCGTGACAGCCAAGACAAAGAGCGGTTATACCACCGTATGATTTCCCTGTTAGGGGATTCTTATCAACGGCATTGGGCTTTACTGCAAATATCAGATTGCCCTGGGCATCGTGTATTGAGTGGCAACCGGTACATGAGAGGCTGTCATGAGCCCCAGAACCAAATACAACAGATGGAGCAACCAGCATAGTACTTAACAAGAAACAGAAAAACCAGATCCTCATAGTTTCACCTCATTACATTTAAGATTTGAAGTAGATACCTGCTGATATAAGCAGATTTTCTGAAAGTCAAAGACTCTCCTGAAATAAACGGGGAATATATTGGACAAAACAGGATTTGTTTGTCAAGATTTTTGTGAAAACGTTTCGATCCTGTAAGGGGCACGTTGGTTTTTCGTGAATATCGCCCTCTCTTTTAACCGGTTGCTGACCGTCTGTAAACCGTTTTATGTTTGGATAAAATCCCCCTTTGCCCTTCCTTGTGATATGATAAAAATACCGATGGAAAGGGAATGGATGGAAGAAATAGCGGAAAGGCTTGGAATAATAACCAGGTATCATGATATCTGGGGCAAAGAGCATGTTGCTACGCCTGAGCAGTTAAGTGCTGTGTTAAAGGCTCTTGGAGTAGATGTAGAGAGCGCTCTTCGGGAGGCTGGCTTCCCGGATAATATTGAAAGCCTTTTTAAGACAGGCTTTGATGAGCCGGTTTTTGTGGTAAAAGAAAGGGAGGGGGAGAAAACGGTTGATTTCAGCATGCCGGATTCACTCGATAGAGATGGCACAGAGGTGGGGATAGTGCTGAGGGGGGAGGATGGGAAGGAGAGATGGTTTTTCCTTCCTGTCGGTGACCTTGAGGAAACCCCTGGTGAAAAAGGGGGGGAGGTCAGATACAGTATGACACTTCCACCCGGGATATCCCCTGGTTACTACGAATTGAATATTCAGGTTCGGTCTGAAAAAGGCAAGGTGTCCGGTAGATCGCTCCTCATTACACCTCCCCACAGGGCGTATCTGCCTGAGAAGGTTGAAAAAGGCGAGAGGCTCTGGGGTGTTGGGCTCAATCTTTACTCTCTCTCATCGGAGGGAAACCTCGGCATAGGTGATTTTGGAGACCTTGAGAAGATCATAAGGCTTGTAAGTGAGGAGGGTGGGGACTTTATAAGCATTAATCCACTGCACCACATCTCAAACATTGAGCCAGCCGGGGTAAGCCCCTACTTTCCTGTAAGCAGGTTATATGTTAACCCCATTTACATAGATCACAGACAGTTGCCGGATATTGAGAACTCCGAAACGGCACGACGGTTTATGGACTCGGATGAGTTTAACCTTATAGTTGGCAGGATCAAGTCAGGGCAACTTATTGATTATAATGCCGTAAGTGAGTTGAAGATGCAACTTCTTAGAGATGGGTTTGACTGGTTTTACGAAAATGAGTATAAACGGGGCACCCATCGTGGAGATGATTTCCGAAGATATATGAAGGCTGAAGGGGAGCCACTTGAACTTCATGCGGCATTTATCTTGCTTGATGAGAAGTTCAGAAAAGAGGGTGTTGATCACTGGAAGGGCTGGGGGATTACACCTGGGAATCTTAAGGATGAGAGGGTTAAGGAGTTTATCAGGCTGAATGAGAAGGAACTGCTTTTCCAGAAATACCTTCAGTGGGTTGGTGCGGAGCAGATAGCCCGACTGCGTGAACTAACAATGCGGGCAGGTATGTCTGTGGGACTCCTTAACGATCTTGCCCTTGGGGTGCCTGAGATGAGCAGCGAGGTCTTTGGCAGACCGGAACTGTTTGCAAGAGGTGTTACGGTGGGCGCACCGCCTGACGATTTCAGCCCCCTTGGGCAGGACTGGGGGTTTCCCCCTCTCATACCCGGGAGGCTAAGAGATGATGGTTATGGATTTTTGAGACAACTTTTCAGTTCAAATCTGAATAGGGGTGGAGGGCTCAGGATTGATCATATACTCGGGTTTTTCAGGATGTTCTGGATACCTGAGGGGTTTTCACCGAAAGAAGGCGTGTATGTTCGTTATAGATGGGATGAGATACTTTCGGTTCTTGCCCTGGAGAGCCATAAGGCTGGAGCCCTGATTGTGGGTGAAGACCTGGGTACCGTGGGAGAGGAGGTGAGAGAGGCACTCAGGAGGTTCGGGATACTATCCTTCAGGCTTTTTTACTTTGAGAAGGACTGGAGCAGTGGTGAGTTTCTGCCTCCTCAATCTTACCCTGAATGGGCATATACGACTTTGACCACTCACGACCTGCCCACACTTTCAGGGTTCTGGCTTGGGAGGGACATCCAGACCAGGTGGGAACTCGGCCGGTATCCCGGGCGGGAGGAGTACGAGAATGCCCTTAGAGAACGGGAGTACGACAGATGGAGGCTCTTGAGGGCGCTTGGGAAAGAGGGGCTTTTGCCCGGTGGTTTTTCTGAAGATCCGCAGCAGATAAAGGAGGTGGGGCTTGATCTTGTCATGGCGGTATACAGGTATCTTGGCAGGACACCCTCCAAACTCGTATCTGTCTATCTTGATGATCTCCTGCTTGTAAAGGACCAGCAAAACCTGCCCGGGACTATTAGTGAGTATCCAAACTGGAAAAGGAGGCTTCCAAAAAGTGTTGAGGAGATATCCTTTTCAGGGATTCTCAGACACTTAAAGGGGCTCAGGGGGTAAAGCCCGTTGCCCCTAAACAGGGTTTTTCCAGATCTGCCGAAAGAATATGAGAAGGTTTAAATCCTCCGTCAATGACACTTTCCAGCAAACCTACCTTTTACCTGCAGCATCCCCTTCAAGGAGCAATCGGTTTACCGTTGAGCGTGACTCGCCTATTGATGTTACCCTGATTGCTGCCCTGTCATGCACGGGGCACTTATACTCACATATCCCGCAGCCCACGCAGAGGGTTGGGTCGAGGTGGGGCAGTTTGAGCACCCTGGTGGTTCCGTCACGGTTTCTTATCTCTTTGTGTTCAAACCAGATTGCCTTTGGTGAGGTGGGGCATACCTCCTCACAGACGATGCACTCGGTGTTCATAGCCCAGGGAAGGCATCTTCCCCTGTCGTAAAAGGCGGTACCCATCCTGATGGGCTCTTTGAAGGGAGGGGCACCGATCTTTTCCTCAATGCTTATCTGCCTGATCGCCCCTGTGGGGCAGACCCTGGAGCATAGCACACAATTGAACTCACAGTAGCCTGTCTTAAACACCAGTATGGGTGTCCAGAGCCCCTCAAGGCCGGTCTCAAGTAATGCAGGCTGAATGGCGTTTGCAGGGCATACCCGCATACACTCACCACACTTTATACACCGCCTGAGAAAGTCATCCTCTCTGAGTGCACCGGGTGGTCTGATGGCACCCGGAAGGGGCCTCGTTGCCGCACTTATCGTACCACGCATAAGCGGATAGAGAACAAGCCCGCCAAGGGCGGTCTCAATCAGCCGCCTCCTGTTCAGGTCGGGCAGTTTCTGCAGGGAACTCTTTTCCCTTCTTAGGCCGTAGTGTATTGCCCCTTCAGGGCAGTCTTCTATGCAGTTCATGCAGAGGTGGCACTCACTGAAGATGATCTCTCCATGGGGGTTACACCCGCCGTGGCACCTTCTCAGACACTTCATACAGTCTGTACACCGCCCCACATCCCGCCAGATACGAAGCAGTGAAAACCTTCCAACCAGCCCAAGCAGTGCACCCAGCGGGCAGAGCATCCTGCACCAGAGCCTTGTGAGGAAACGGTTGAGAAACAGTATCACCAGAAAGAGGATGCCTATAAAAAGCGAGGCATGATAGATAAAAGAGCGGGGGTAGATAAGGCCGGTGAGCCGGTCTATACCCGGAAGTACCGATAGGGCAAAACTCCTTGTGATCAACGAGATAGGGTCAAGGAGCCCCACCTGGAGTGTGCCCGTAATGGAGAGGGCAAGGAGTGCTGTGAGTATATAGTATTTCAGCGTGTATGACCTTCGGTAGGTGTTGATCTGGTAATCATCAACCGGCCTCCTACGGTTGAAAAAATTGCTCATCCACTGGTTTATCACACCAAGGGGGCAGAGCCAGGAGCAGAAGAACCTCCCGAAAAAGAGCGTAAGCACTATGATAATCAACCCAAGGGCGAGCCCCCTGTAAACCGTCCAGCTGGTAAGGAGACTCCCCACCGTAACAAGGGGGTCGATCTTCAAAAAGAGGTTTACCTCATACCCCTTCAGGTGCCTGAAGTCGGTTATGTAGAGGAAGACAAAAAACAGCCCCAGGAAGAATACCCCGTAAATCTGCCTTATCCTTCGGAGTGATATTAACTGTTTCATATAGTCATCACATGCCCTGCATTTTTATCAAGTGGCAGGCGGCACTGTTTCGGGCACAAAATTCATGCGATGAGATTTAATTACATAATTCTGAACCCTGTGCAGTTTAGTACCATGGCCAGCACATTGTTTCAGGATACTTAAGGTATCGCGAATTTTGGTGCCCTCCCCAGTACCGCCTGCAAGATTGTGTATATATGATCTTGTTAAACACATCAGGCTGTCTCTATCTCCCTATAGTTCAAACTCTTCCAGTCTGCCCTGCCGACACCCCGTTTT
>CAYMML010000002.1:44449-47404 GCA_964391515.1 uncultured Thermodesulfovibrio sp.
CTCTATCTCCCTATAGTTCAAACTCTTCCAGTCTGCCCTGCCGACACCCCGTTTTTCCCCTTCAGTAAGAAAGGGGAGGTCTTCACGCCTGAGCCCCAGAAGACCTGAGGAAAAGGAGTCAAGGGCCACCTCATCGGTTCCTGCAATGATGGTGTTTTCCAGAGATACATAGGAGAGGCTACCACCGGTGGGTCCGTTTTCCCTCAAAACCCTTATTGCATCCACGATGGTGAGGGTGGGTCTTACCGCATCGGCAAGGTCTGCAATGGATGAGTGGATGTTCTGGTGTAGCCTGTTTCTTCTCCCCCCGAGGATTCCGTACCAGTTCTTCATGGCTATCGTGCAGCCCGAAAGGGAGTGGTGTTTTACGATGGGGATGTTTATCACCCTGTCCACCTCCTGAAAAAACCTGAGGACAGGCCATTTACCTAAAACCCTGCCTCTGAGGTCGGTGATGAGAAAATCAGACGATGAGGCTATCTTGATTTTGCCGCCTGCCCTCTTTACCTCAGGGCCAATCCCCGAGCGTTCAAAGCACCGGTAGGGGTCGTTGATGGTGGCATCGGTAACCCATACCTCCCCTGCCCCTGCCTCAAGGGCTGCCCTCACGGTGGCTGCAACCAGAAAGGGGTTCGTGGTTGTGGCAAGTTCGGGCTGACGGTCCCAGCCGACATTTGGTTTTATGAGCACACGCTCTCCCCTTTTTACAAAACGGCTCATGCCCCCAAGTGGTTCAAGGGCTGCACGGAGCATCTTTTCAGGGTCGGTGCCGTGGACTATCACCATATCAGGGTAACTCCCTGAAATCCCCTTTCTGAAGTCCTTCAGACGGTAAACCCTTGTCTTTCTTTTCCGCACGGGGTCTTTGCTGTAAAGGAGATAGCCTGCCCCTCCAATGCTCAGGGCTATTGCGGTATGCCTGAGAAGATTTTTTATAAAATCCCTCCTCGTCCAGGCACTTACAGTCTTTGAGTGCTTTGATGGCACGGCTACCCACCTGCCTTTCTTTCAGAAACCAGTTCCATCAGAATCGAGGTATCTGCCTCACCCACAGCCCCCATGAGGTAGTCCTTTTTCTTAAAGACATACCAGGTGCCCTCGTAACGGTCATCCACCCTGATTATCTCCTTCCCCTCAATTTTTAATTGTTTGTGAGTGATATTGTTTTTTGTGAGATAATCAAGGAGTGGCTTCATCTCTCCCGAAGGCATTATAAAAAGGGTAATCTCACCAGTTTTCTGCGTCTTTACTTTCACGGTATAAACCCCATTAAGGAAGGGGATTCCGAGAAAGGCCTCCCTCTGATACCCCCGCTTAATGACCCTTCCAATCTCGGGGAAGATGTCAAAGTAAAGGGTGGAACGGTCCTTGTCTCTTATCTCTGTCTCCAAGGCCTTTGCCAGATGAAGGAGTTCGGGGCTGCCAGAAAGTGCCCTTATCTTTATGAGATAGGGCCCCTTTACGAAGGCCAATCCCTCATCAAGGATGTATCCGGAAATCCCGACAGGTATCTTCTTACCCCAGGATGCCTCATCCTCAAGTATCCCAAGGGCCTCAACCCCCCTGGACATCCTGTAAACCTCAAGCACAACGGAGTCTTTGCCATCTTTGTTTTCATACTCCCGCACGCCGAGAAGTAAAAACCCCGCACTTATGAAATACTCGGCATGGCCATCAATGTATTCATAGAGTGTCTCCCTTGTAAAGACCTTAAGGGGTGTGCGTGCCCTGAAGGGAGGGAGTTTGGCAGGAAGGAGCCTCGTGAGGTTGCTCTTTAGGGGGTCCTCCTTAATTCTGATAACCGAGGGTTCATAGTGCTGCCCTTCAAAGTAAAGGGCAAAAAGGACCAGAGGGGGTATGAGTAAAAGGACTATTCTCTGCATATCAAAGGGGCATTCTAAGCATACGGTCAGACTGTATGAGGAGTTCTGCAATGCTCAGTCCGTAGGGGCAGGTCTTTTCGCAGGGTTTCTCCTTGCAGTCCACACACCTTGATGGCTTTGTGTTTAGTTCTCTGTAAGCCTCCATGGCAGCCCTTTCCTGTCCATAATCCTCAAAATACATCCTGTAGCGCAGGGTGGTTGCAATGGGTATCCCCTCGGGGCATACCTCCTCACAGATGCCACAGCCGGTTCTGCAGTAACTTCCAGAATAAAGCCTTGCATACTCTTCCAGAACAAGGGCGTCTCTTTTTGTAAAGGCCTCGCCAGATGCCTTTAAATACAGGTTAAGGTCGTTTATGGACTTCATGGTGATTATGAGACCGCTTACCTCTTTGTGTTTCAAAACCCATTTGAGAGCCGCCTCAGGGAAGGATACACCATCGGGTTTTATCTCCATGTCCTTTGCCCCTGCAAGGGTCTTCATGGCGATCACACCCACCCCGCGGGCATGAGCCTCTTTAATCACATCGGGCAGACGGGGAAACTTCATGAAGTTAAAGGCAGAAAGTATGACATCATAATGGCCAGAGCGCACCGCCTCAAGAAGCAACTCTTCCATATTGTGTGGCCCATGGGATGATACACCAAGGAAACGGATCTTTCCTGACCTTTTTAGTTCTGAAACCGCCGAGAGGAGTTCATCGTTAAGGAGTCTGTCAAGTTCCTCCTTCCTGCTTCTGCTCTGCTCACCGATTGCATGGACAAAGCAGATATCAAGATAATCGGTTCCAAGCCTCTTGAGGCTTCCTTCAACCATCCTGATGTAATCCCTCTTTCTGCTGTCCCTTGGAAGGTGTTTTGGGTAACCACCGTGGCGGCAGAACTTTGAGGCGATTATCAGTTTTTCCCTCCTGGTCTTTCTGAGTGCCTCACCAAGGGCCTCCTCTGCCTGCCCGTAGTCAGGTGCGGTGTCTATGTAGTTTATCCCCCTGTCTATTGCCCTAAGTATCAGTGAAGGTGCAGGCGGGCGGCCTGTGCCAAGGGATATATCGCTCATCTTGAGACCTGTTTT
>CAYMML010000003.1:0-46646 GCA_964391515.1 uncultured Thermodesulfovibrio sp.
TATCCTCACAAAGCCTTCATATTTTCTTCAAAAGTTTCAATTATTATATCACCATATAACCAAGGCTGTATTTTACAGCCTCAAGAGATACCCTTAGGAGGTGTTGTATGAAGAAAAAGGTTTTGGCAATCGGTATTGTTGGGCTTCTCTCACTTGCCACCCTTGCCTTTGCGCATGGGCCAGGCTGGTGGGGAGGCGGCATGATGGGTGGAGGTTTCGGCCCTGGTTACTGTCAGGGACCTGCAGGTGGCTACGGTCCTGGTTACATGAGAGGTTTTGGACCTGGTGCCTGTGGTGGGCCATATGGTGTTGACCAGAAGTTCTTTGAGGAGACAAAAGACCTGAGAAAACAACTCCACGAAAAGAGGTTTGAGTACTTTGAGACACTGAGAGACCCCAATGCCGACAGGGAAAAGGTTGCAAAACTTGAAAAGGAGATTGAGGAACTGCAGGAAAAGATCTACGAAAAATCACCCAGAAGGGGTTTTCGTGGTGGCTTTTATGGTGGGATGAACGGCGGAGGGTGGAACTGCCCGGGCCCTGGAGGCTGGAGATAAGCCGTTATACATCAAAAAAGGCAGGTTCAACCTTGAACCTGCCTTTTTATTATTTGCCCACCATTTTTACACCGAATTTAAAAACCTTACCCATTTTTAGGGTAAAAATGGTCGGGGCGAGTGGATTCGAACCACCGACCCCCTGCTCCCAAGGCAGGTGCGCTAACCAGGCTGCGCTACGCCCCGAATTCTGACTTCACAGAACAATATTTTACCATAAATTCACTACTTGATTCAGACACCATCTGGGCATGAATACCACCACAAACTATATCTGTTTCAATACCCCATCTACCATCATCAGTTGTCTTGAGCACTTAAGTGCCAGTGCCTCATTGTGCGTCACTATCACAAAGGTGGTTTCCTTTTCACGGTTCATCTTCACTATCACCTCAAACATCGCCTCACCCGTCTTTGTATCCAGGTTACCCGTGGGTTCATCGGCAAGCACCACAAGGGGTTTCATAAGCATTGCCCGTGCCACCGCCACCCTCTGCTGCTCACCTCCGGAGAGTTCCCCCGGCCGGTGGTAAAGCCGCTGACTAAGGCCAAGTTCAGCAAGCAAGCCTACAGCCCTTTCTCTTGCCTCCTCCCTATTAAGCCCATTTATAAGCCCTGGCATCATCACATTTTCAAGGGCGGTAAACTCCGGAAGCAGGTGGTGAAACTGAAACACAAAGCCGATTTTCCTGTTTCTGAAAGATGCAAGTTTCTGCTCATCCATACCAAAAACATCCTCCCCCTCATAGAAGAGCCTCCCCTCTGTGGGTCTATCTATGGTTCCCAGAATATGAAGGAGGGTGCTCTTACCAACCCCTGATGCACCGAGGATGGCTATCATCTCACCGGGCTTCACCTCAAGGTCTATCCCCTTGAGGACATCTATCCTCCCTGCCTCGGTCTGAAAGGACTTCTTTATACCCTCTGCCCTTATCATTTTACCTTCTTGATCAACTCCTGAGAACGCTTCTTTACCTCATTTACATCCCTCTTTAACTCACGAGATGTCCTGTTTATCCTGTCTGCCTCGTCGGCAAGTTCCTCAGACTTTTTCCTTATAACCTTTCCGGTCTCCTCGGTCTTCTTCCCAAACCATCTAAGCGGCTCCCCACCCCTCAGCACAGCAATAACGAAAAACACTACAACAAAGAGAAAAACCAGACAGACTATTCGACGGATCGCCTTACACATCACTCATACCTCAGTGGCTCCACAGGATCGAGTTTTGCGGCCTGGTAGGCAGGGTAAAGGGTTGCAAGGAAACTTATTGATATGGCCGAGAGAGAAACCACGATGAAATCCGATAGTTTCATCTTCACCGGAAGGTGGCTCAGGTAATAAACATCAGCAGGGAGTTTTACAATCTCGTAAGTATTGAGAAGATACCCCAGGAGATACCCACCTATAACACCGATAACCGTGCCTACCACCCCGATCATCAAACCCTGAAACATAAATATCCGCATTATGCCCCTCCTGGTTGCCCCCATCGTCATGAGTATGGCAATCTCCCGCTCCTTCTCTATCACATTCATAATAAGGGTGCTTACTATATTGAACGACGCAACCAGGATTATCAACGTAAGGATTACGAACATGGTGAACTTCTCAAGTTTCAGGGCGGAAAAGAGGTTCCGGTTCATCTGCATCCAGTCCTTTCCGTAAAAGGTCTGCCCAATCAGCCGGGGGACTTCCCTGCGCAACTCAGATGCCCTGTAAATATCATTTACGGTAACCTCAATACCGGTCACATCCCCTCCCATCCCGAAGAAATCCTGTGCCGCAGAAAGGGAGGTAAGCACGAGGTTGGCATCGTACTCAAACATCCCCACCTCAAAGACACCCACCACCCTGAATCTCCTCACCTTTGGTATCACACCCATTGGGCCGATCTCGCCACGGGGTGATATGATATTCACCTCATCACCCCTGTAGACACCGAGCATTGAGGCAAGTTCATTCCCGATAATAACGCCAGGAATGTCATCCGTCTTTTCAAGTGCCTCAAGGCTTCCGCTTTTAATGTGCTCTTTGATTGTGGTAGTGGTGGTCTCGTAAGAGGGATCAATCCCGCGCATATACACCCCGTGCGCCCTCTCGCCACGGGAGATCATCACCTGACCAAGCACAAAGGGAGAGGTGTGCTTTACGAGTTTGTGCCCTGAGAGTTTATCCATCACCTCACGATGATTGCTGATACTTCCACGGTAGTTGAGGACTATGAGGTGGGCATTTACACCGAGTATCTTCCTTCTCAGGTCTTCGTGAAAACCGCTCATCACAGAAAGCACAACAAGGAGTGCCATAACCCCCAGTGCCACCCCCCCTGTGGAGATAAATGTGTTAAACGAAATCCCCCGGTGTTTCTTCTTAGACCGGAGATACCTTAATGCTATGAAGAGAGAGTAGTTTTTCATTTACACTTTTCGGTCTCATCGTATAATTCAGTGCTCACTACAGGATGTGAGATAGCCACCACTTTCTTCCTTCTCTTCCCGGGGCTAAGCCGTCCAGAACAGAGAAGGTTTCTTATTGCTTTTCCGGCTTCATCTGTGGAAAGAGTATCACATCCCTGATGGACTGTGAGTTTGTAAGCAGCATAACCAGCCTGTCTATCCCGATCCCCTCACCTGCGGCAGGAGGCATCCCGTATTCAAGTGCCCTTATAAAGTCTGTATCCATCCAGTGTGCCTCCTCATCACCCTTTTCTTTCGCCTCCACCTGCCTTTGAAACCTCTCTCTCTGATCGTCAGGGTCGTTCAGTTCCGTAAAGGCGTTTGCGATCTCTCGTGAGGCGATAAAGAGTTCAAACCTCTCTACAAGTTCGGGGTTATCCTTTTTCCTCCTTGCAAGGGGGGAGAGTTCTACCGGATAGTCTGTGATAAACACCGGCCCCGTAAGCCCGGGCTCCACCTTCTCCTTGAATATCTCATCAAGCACCTTTGCAAGGCTTACCGCATCATTCACATCAATACCGTTTCTCATTGCCCAGTCTTTAGCCTTCTCATAGTCGGCAAATATCTCCTCCGGCACACCTGCCTCAAGCAGGGCATCGTACATGGTCACCCTCTTCCACGGGGGGGTGAAGTCGATCTCCGTATCACCGTAACGGATCTTCATGCCGCCACAGATATTCTTTAGGAGTTCTGAAAACATCCTCTCGGTAAAGTCCATAAGGAAGTTGTAATCTTTATATGCCACATAGAACTCAAGCATTGTGAATTCCGGGTTGTGCCTGGTGGAGATACCCTCGTTTCGGAAGTTTTTGTTTATCTCAAACACCCTTTCATACCCACCCACGAGGAGCCTTTTCAGGTAGAGTTCAGGTGCAATCCTTAAGTAGAGGTCAATGCCAAGGGCGTTGTGATGAGTCTTAAATGGCCTTGCCGTGGCCCCACCGGGTATCTGGTGCATCATGGGGGTCTCCACCTCGATAAACCCCTCCCTTTCGAGAAAGTCTCTTATAAACTTGATTATCCTGCTTCTGGTCTCGAAGGTCTTTCGCACCTCGGGGTTTACGATCAGATCCAGATACCGCTGTCTGTACCTTATCTCCACATCCTTAAGGCCATGCCACTTTTCAGGAAGGGGTCTCAGTGCCTTGGTAAGTAATTTAAACTCCCTCACCATAACGGTGAGTTCACCCGTCTTTGTCCTGAAGAGTTCGCCCTTTACCCCGACGATATCTCCGATGTCGAGTTTCTTTACTACCTTATAGTCCTCCCCAAGAATGTCCTTACGGAAATATACCTGTATCCTGCCGGAACTGTCCTGAAGGTGCGAAAACGCCGCCTTGCCAAAACTCCTGAGCGCTATCATCCTTCCGGCAACGGAGACCTCTACAGGATCACTCTCAAGGGCATCTGCCCCCCTTTCACCAAACTCCTCATGCACCTCCTGTGCAAGGTGTGTAACCTCATAGGGCATCCCGTAGGGGTCAATGCCCATCGTCCTCAACTCGTCACGCTTCTTTATCCGCTGTGCTATCAGTTCGTTTATATCTTCCAAACCATACCTCCTATTGCCTGATCTGTCCCGTACCAAGGACGATGAACTTCATACAGGTAAGTTCCTCAAGCCCCATCGAGCCACGGGCATGAATCTTATCTGTTGAAATACCTATCTCGGCACCAAGCCCGAACTGGCCTCCGTCGTGGAGCCTTGTGGAGGCATTCACCATCACCGAAGCGGAGTCAACCTCACGAAGGAACCTCATCGCCCGGTGGTAGTTTTCAGTAACTATCGACTCCGTATGGAAAGAACTGTACCTGGCTATATGATCCATCGCCTCATCAATACCCTGAACCACCTTCACATTGAGAATGAGATCAAGATACTCGTTATAAAAGTCATCCTCTCCTGCCTCCTCCAGACCTGCGACAATCTGGCGTGTCCTTCCACAGCCCTTTATCCTCACACCGGCATCCTGTAACCGTTTACATATAACCGGGAGGAACTCCCCGGCAATGGGTTCATCAACGAGCATGGTCTCCATGGCATTACAGGTGCCCGGTCTCTGTACCTTTGCATTAAAGCATATCTCCTCTGCCATTTTGAGGTCGGCATCCCTGTCCACAAATACATGGCAGACCCCTTTGTAGTGCTTTAGAACGGGTATCCTGGAGTTTTCCGTAACAGTCCTGATAAGCCCTTCTCCGCCACGGGGGATGATGAGATCAATTAGCCCCTCCAGTTTGAGCATCTCCATCACCGCCTCCCGGTCGGTCTTATCTATAAACGAGACCACGCCCTCAGGCATCCCCTCATCTTTAAGCACACCCTTCAGAATCTCCACGATCGACCTGTTAGAGTTCACAGCCTCAGAGCCCCCCCTCAGGAGTACGGCGTTTCCGGCCTTCATACACAGACTCGTTGCCTCCACGGTCACATTTGGACGAGACTCGTAGATAATCCCTATCACCCCTATGGGAACCCTCATCCTCCCCACGGTCATCCCGTTTGGCCTCTGCCACATCTTTACCACCTCACCCACCGGATCAGGGAGTGCCGCCACCTCCCTGAGCCCCTGTGCCATCTCATCAATCCTCTTATCTGTGAGGGTAAGCCTGTCTATAAGGGCATTGCTCAACCCCTTTTTACGGGCATAATCTATATCCAGGGCGTTTGCCTGCTTCAGTGCCTGGCGGTTATTGAGTATCTCCTCGGCCATCCTGAGGAGTATCCCGTTTTTCTTCTCAGAGGTCACCCTGAGTAGTGCCCTTGCCCCTTTACGGGCATCCATTGCCCGTTCTTTCACATACTCATTTATCTCCATACATCCACCTCCATATAACTATTTTGCACCTCCTTCTAATTATTTTGACCATTTCCTTAAATAATCAGGTGTTTTGAACAGAAAAGAATTTAATTATAACCTATCCGGTCTAAAAATTTATAAAAACCCGGGCTCCGGTTTGAGATTGGAGGCGGTTAAAGGGTAAAATTACCTATGAATAAGATCAGGATACTTCCCCAGGGGCTCCGAAACCGCATTGCAGCCGGTGAGGTGATAGAAAGACCTGCCTCAGTGGTAAAGGAACTCATTGAAAACTCCATTGATGCACAGGCGAAGAGGATCGAGATACAGATAGAGGGTGGCGGTAAGCGGCTGATCGTTGTATCTGACGATGGTATCGGGATACCTTCCGATGAACTCCACCTTGCCGTAGAACCTCACGCAACAAGTAAGATTGAAAGTGAGGAAGACCTTTTCAATATAAGGACACGCGGCTTCAGAGGTGAGGCGCTTGCTTCCATTGCCTCCGTCTCACGACTCAGGATAACCTCTCAAACTGAAGGAGAGGCGGTGGGGAGGAGCATATACATGGAGGGTGGGAGGCTATTGGAGGATACACCATCTCCACACAGGGGAACCACCGTGGAGGTAAAAGACCTCTTTTTTAACACGCCTGCACGAAGGAAGTTTCTCAAGTCAGACCGCACCGAGATAAGACATATCATTGACACCGTTACGGAGACGGCACTTTCAGAATACAACCGGGGGTTCAGGCTTTCGGTAAACAACACCGAGACACTCCACTGCCCTCAGGCAGGCAACCTGAGAGAGAGGCTCCTTCAGGTATATGGTGAAGAGTTTATCTCAGGACTCCACTTAATCGAACTTCCACATTTGCAGGCATTTTTTTCCAGGGAGGATAACTTCAGGATAAACCGCTCCCATCAGTATATCTTCATAAATGGAAGACCCATCAGGGATGCCTCCTTGAGGCATGCCGTATATTCGGCATACGAGCGCATACTCCCCCACGACCGACACCCCATCTTCTTTCTCTTTCTTCAGGTACCACCCTCTTCGGTTGACTTTAATGTCCACCCTGCAAAGAGGGAGGTGAGGTTTTCTGACAAAGAGGGCGTCTACAGGATGGTAAGGGATTCTCTAAGGGAGGTTCTCCTTCCTTCATCACATGAACATGTTAAACCCCTCACCCCTACTACTTCAACTGCAATAAAGACCGGTGCAGGTGTTTTCGGTGATTACCAACAGGATCCCCCTTCAGCCCCTCCTTCTATGATAGAAGAGCCGGTTTCAGGATATGGCCATATAGAGCATATCTACCTCGGGGATGTCTTTCTTGCATACTCCGATGGAGAGGGTCTCACACTGCTTGACCACCATGCGGCACATGAGAGGGTCATTTATGAAAAACTCCTGAAGGGAATGGATATCGGACGGGCAGAGTTCCTCTTTCCAAGACAGATAACACTTTCACCTTCTGATTACACCACCATAATCCAGAACATCCCAACCCTTGAGGCGGTGGGTTTTTCGGTTGAAGACTTTGGGAGTAACTCCGTCCTTGTCCGGTCTATCCCGGCCTTTGTTTCAGAGGATGCACTACAGGGCATCCTTGAGGATCTGGCGGAGTCTATAAGGGATATCTCTGCAAACTCTCCTGTTGAGGAGTTGAGGAAACGCCTTGCCATGACTATTGCATGCCACAGATCTGTGCGTGGAAAGAAAAGACTGACCGGAGATGAACTGAGGGCATTGCTTGAGGATATGGAGAAACTGGATGACCCTGAACACTGCCCACACGGCAGACCTACAAGGCTCAGGATAGGGATAGATGAACTAAAAAGGATGTTTAAAAGGACTTAAGGAGGTGTGAGATGGAAACAACTGTCAGATGGCTTGGACATGCCTTTGTGGAGGTAGCCACAAAGGAGGAGAAGGTGATCCTCTTTGACCCATGGACAAAGGACGACGGCAACCCATCCTGTCCGCTTGGAAATGAGGAAATCACAAGGGCGGATCTGATACTCGTTAGCCATGACCACCACGACCACATTGGCTCTGCCGCCACAGTGTCAAACAAAACGGGTGCACTCGTGGGAGGACCGGTACAGACCATCAGGAGGCTCATCGATGAGTCGCTCATCACCGAAGAAAAGGGTGTTAACTTCGGCTACGGATACATGGTGGGTGGTGGCACAGACCTTGGCTGGGTGAAGGTGGTTGCTACCCCTGCCTTCCACTCCTCTGACTCTGCCTGTGCACTTGGAAATATAGCCATTTTGAAAGACGGCCCCACCATATACCATGCAGGGGACACCGCTATCTTTGCAGAGATGGAGATATACGGAAGACTCTACCCAATAGACCTTGCCATCCTCCCCATAGGAGGCACATTTACCATGGATGCAAGGCAGGCGGCAGAGGCGGTAAGGCTCCTGAACCCCAAAAAGGTGATGCCCATCCATTATGCATCATTCCCCATAGTTGCAGAGACGGCCGATGAGTTTATCGGTTACTGTAAGGAATATACGCCGGAGGTTGAGGTCATTGCACCACAGGTGGGAGATATTGTAACCATCTGAGGACGGAGGGGGTCACCAACTCCCTCCTCCTCCCCCACCAAAGCCACCACCTGAAAAACCACCCCCACCAAAACCACCGCTACCGGTTCCGCTGCTTCTTGGTGAGGAGGCCATGGCCTTCCCAATGTCTGAGAGGCTTGAATTCAATGCGGAGTTGAAGAGCACAGGGTTGAACCCCCTGAAGCCGGTGGGTGAGACATACCACCTGGGGGGCTCCTGGTCTATCCCCTCAAATGCCTCCGCCCACCGGTCAGATACATCGAGGGCGATTGCATAGGGCAGGAACCTCTCAAAGAGGTTTTTATCGGCCATCCTCTCAAGCCTGTCCCTCTCTGCACGGGATAGAAACTCCTCAAACCCCCTGATTTCTGTATAAACCTTTACCCCCCTCCTGGTCTTTGCAGGCATAAACCGCCCGAAGACAACTACGATAAGGGCAGATGCAATAAATGAAATGATGATCTTAAAAGGCGGCACCCCAAAAACCGGAAACATGAACATGGAAGCCCAGACACCGATGAAACCACCCACCACACCAATAAGGGTGTATCTCCTCCTTACCCGGTAAGGGGGTGTGTTGAACACTCCAAGCCTTACAAGTTCATTATTCAAACTCTCCCGGAGTCTCTTTATCTCCCTGTAAAAACTGTTTTTCATCTCCGATACCATCCTTCCCTTGCTTCCACCAGGGAAAAGGGCAACAAGGAGATCACGCTCAAACTGAGGAAGAGTGTCATCAGGCTCTTTAACGAGTTTCAGGTAGTAGTCCTTCTTGCTAAATATAAGCCCCTTTTCCTCCTGTTCCTCGATCTGGATGAACCCCTTTACGGCAAGGCTTACAATGGCGGCGGTTATGTCCCGGAGGTCCATCTTCTCATCCGTAATTGTGCCGACCTCAGCAGGTGAGAGAACCCTGCCCCTCACCTCCGGAGGATTATACTGAACCGAAACGGAAACCGGCGGGGAGGGGTCTCTGCCCTTCTGCCGCCACCAGAAATACATAAGACCAAAAACAACGACCGGGATCAGGAATACCCCGTTCTCCCTCAGATTGAGCCTCCACAGTAGTGCCTTTATCCCCGACGGTGGGGTCACAACCCCCTTTTTCCAGCCAAAGGCGATGGTAAACCCCTCACCAGGGCTCAGTTGTCTGCTTACAACAAAACTACCCACTCCGTTAGTCACCTCACTGGTACAGGACTTTTCCCTTGAGCCATACCTTCCGGTAAAGCAGTCTGCCCAGAAACTATCCGTACCCTTCACCCCATCTACAAACACCCGGGCAGAGGCGTTTTTTATTACCGTCTTCCAGGCATCACCTGTAACATTCCAGTAAATCTCGTCATGGTCATCGAAGAACAACACGGCATTATCCACCCTGTAGGTAATCTTATAGACCTGTCTTCCCCTTACATACCTCCTGGGGCTTCCTATCCTGATCCTCAAATCACTTCCGTACCTGATCACCTTGTATTTCCTCGGCCTACCGTCACCATCAGTAACGGAAATGACCTCAATGGGGGTGGTCACCCTGTTTCCAAGGTCATCTACGAACCTGAAGGGGATATCCCTGTATATACCGTGCCTTGGTCTCTGAAACAGGGTCTCTATCTCCTCGGTTACCAGGACTGAGGAGTCACGATTTACGGTAATATCCGATCGAAAGGACTGGATGGTGAAGTATTCTGCACAGGCCAGAGATGGAATGACCAAGACAAACAGGAGTGTACAGACCGGCAAAATTCGTTTAAAATGCCTTGTCAGTTTCATCTTGTCAGGGGGTTTGAAAATACCTTAAGAGAAATCCACCTTTACCCTCTCCCTTGCCTCGGGGGTGGTGAGTTCAAAAAATTCCGCCTTCTGAAACCCGAAGGAGGATGCGATCATGTTTGATGGGAATGCCTCGGTCATGGTGTTATAGTCCCTCACTACGGCGTTATAGTACCTCCTTGCGTACTCTATGTTGTCCTCAATCTCCACTAACTGTTTCTGGAGTGCAAGGAAGTTCTGGTTAGCCTTCAGATCAGGATATGCCTCAGAAAGTGCAAAGAGCGACTTCAATGTGGATGTGAACATATTCTCAGCCTCTGCCTTTTTGGCAGGCCCCTCTGCCTGCATCGCCTTTGCCCTTGCCTGCGTTACCCCCTCCAGGGTCTTCTTCTCGTGAGAGGCATAACCCTTTACGGTCTCAACCAGGTTATCAACCAGGTTGTACCTCTTTTTGAGCAGTACATCTATATCACTCCATGAAGACTGGACGGTGTTCTTCAGTTTCACAAGTCTGTTATAAATAACAATACCTGCTACAAATACCGCAAGGACAATAAGTACAAGTACCCCTAAAAAAACCATCTCACCTCCCGTGGTCTTTTATACCATATCTTTGAAAAACTTTGTCAACCAGAAAATCTGTTTTTGCCTCACTTCAACCATCACCGGGTTTTTCTTTGCCCACGGACTGAACTTTTATGTATAATTCTATACATGTTCAGGATAGCACCTGAGGGATGGCCCTTCATATCTGTTACGGCCGGGATAAGCCTTATCTTCCTCGGCCTCTTTCGCCCATGGGTTGCAATACTCCCACTCATTCTGACCATGTTTGTGGTATTTTTCTTCCGTGATCCGGAAAGGGTGATACCTGAAGGTAAAAACCTAATCGTCTCTCCTGCGGACGGAAAGATAATCTCCATAGAAAGAGATGCTCATGACAGTTTTCTCGATACCCCTTCTCTCAGGATAAGCATCTTTATGTCTCCTCTCAATGTCCATGTAAACAGGGCACCTGCAGACGGTGAGGTATTGCTGGTGGAACACCATGAGGGGAGTTTCAGGCCTGCCTACACGGACGAGGCGGCGATTGAAAACGAAAACATAACCATGATACTAAACACCTCCTGGGGCAGGATACTGGTTCGGCAGATAGCAGGGCTTGTGGCAAGACGCGCTGTCTGCCGGGTAAAGGTGGGAGACCGCCTGAAGAAAGGCCAGCGGTATGGACTGATAAAGTTCGGCTCAAGGGTTGACATTTTCCTCCCTTCCCATGCAGAATGCCTCGTAAGTATTGGAGATACCGTAAGGGGAGGTTCAAGTATTCTGGCAAGGATGAAGGAACAATGAAGAGGGGCGTATACCTGCTGCCTAACAGCCTCACACTCTGTGGGATGTTTTTCGGTTTCTATGCGGTTATATCCTCACTAAATGGTGACTTTAAGAGGGCAGCATGGTCTATACTAATAGCAATAGTATTTGACGGACTTGATGGGTGGGTGGCAAGGCTTACAAGCACCACCACCAAGTTCGGCCTTGAACTTGACTCATTGAGCGACCTTGTAGCCTTCGGTATTGCACCATCTGTTCTGGTATATACCTGGGCACTTGCCCCCCTTGGTAGAATAGGTGCAGGGGCTTCGTTTTTGTATGTGGCATGCGGTGCACTACGGCTTGCAAGGTATAACATCCAGATGGTCTCCACCGAAAAACTCTCTTTTACCGGAATGCCCATACCCGCAGCAGCCAGTATTGTGGCAACACTGGTAATCTTTTACCATAGCATCGACAAGTCACCACCTTCAGGAAGCATAGGGGTTCTTCTGCTTACCTTAACGATATCAATACTAATGATAAGCACCCTCCGTTTTCATGGCGCAAAGGAGATCGATCTGAAAAAGAGAAAGCCCTTCTGGGTGCTCGTCTTCTTTGTTTTGTTAATATTTCTTATCCTGCTTCACCCACCCACATCCCTGTTTTTCTTTGCAATGGCATACCTTTTTTGGGGTATAATAGAAAATACCTATCTTTTTTACAGAAAAAAGAGGCTTAAAGGCTCAGAAAAAGAATAAAGGCGAGGAGAGAAGGGGATTTCATTTCCGGGTATTCCTTTTCTCTGCCCCTCTATACTAACTCTACAACTTAAAAGAAGGTGCACTATGAGAAGGATTAAGATATTTGATACAACCCTCAGAGACGGTGAACAGTCACCAGGTGCCTCAATGAATGTGGAGGAAAAACTCCACGTGGCAAGGCAACTTGCACGGCTTAAAGTGGACATCATTGAGGCAGGCTTTCCTATAGCCTCCGCCGGTGACTTTGAGGCGGTAAACAGGATTGCAAAGGAGATCAAGGGTGTAACCGTTTGTGGTCTTGCAAGGGCAAAAGAGGTTGATATTGAGCGTGCAGGTGAAGCGGTAAAGCCTGCAGAGAGGCCGAGGATACACACATTTATCGCCACATCGGATATACACCTCAAGTTCAAACTCCGCATGTCCAGAGAGGAGACACTCGAGGCGGCCATAAAGGCTGTAAAACTCGCAAGGAGGTTCACCGACGATGTGGAGTTTTCCGCAGAAGATGCCACAAGGAGCGACTGGGATTACCTCTGCAAGGTTACCGAGGAGGTGATCAAGGCCGGTGCAAAAACGGTCAATATCCCTGACACAGTGGGATACGCCATCCCTCAGGAGTTCGGTGAACTTATAGAATACATTATGAACAATGTGCCTAACATCGACAGGGCGGTTATCTCTGTACACTGCCACAACGACCTCGGGCTTGCTGTGGCCAACTCACTTACGGCAATCATGAAGGGTGCAGGTCAGGTGGAGTGTACTATAAACGGGATCGGTGAGCGTGCCGGCAATGCCGCCATGGAGGAGATAGCCATGGCACTAAAGACCAGACCCAAGTACTTCCTTGCAGACACCGGGCTCGTAACCGAGGAGTTTTACAAAACGAGCAGGCTTGTCTCCAAGATCACCGGTATGGTTGTGCAGCCAAACAAGGCAATCGTTGGTGCCAACGCCTTTGCCCACGAATCGGGCATACACCAGGACGGGTTTCTCAAGGAGCGTTCCACCTACGAGATCATGAAACCCGAGGATGTGGGTATCCCCCAGTCCAAACTAATCCTTGGAAAGCACTCTGGCAGACATGCCTTTAAAGAACGGCTCAAAGAACTTGGCTACGAACTCAACGATGAGGAACTAAACACCGCATTTGAGAGGTTTAAGCACCTGTGCGACCAGAAGAAGTACATCTTCGATGAGGACATAGAGGCACTCGTATCAGAAGAGGTAAGAAAGGTACCAGAGGTATTCAGCCTCGTTGATCTTAAGGTCGAAAGCGGTACCGGCACCACCCCGACGGCTACCATCAAACTCCTCGTCCGTGGTGAGGAAAAGGAGATAAAAGAGACTGGCGACGGCCCTGTGGATGCCACATACAGGGCTATCACACGGGGCACGGGAACCTTGAGCCATCTTGAGAAGTTCGAGATAAAGGGGATAACCGGAGGAACCGATGCCCTCGGGGAGGTGATGGTAACCCTTGAGGAGGACGGAAAGACCGTCAGGGGTTACGGCTCTGATACAGACATAATAGTTGCCTCTGCCAAGGCATTTCTTAATGCACTGAACAAGATAGAGGCACTCAAAGGCAAGCCTCAAAAGGGAATATAGAGGAGGACGACAAAAACAATGACGATAACCGAGAAGATACTTGCAGCCCATGCAGACAAGGAGGAGGTTCATCCTGGAGAACTGATAAAGGCAAGGGTGGACATAATACTTGCAAACGATATAACCGCCCCAATAGCGATAAAGGAATTTGAGAAGATCGGTGCACCCGATGTGTTTGACCGTTCAAGGGTCGCCTTTATACCGGATCATTTTGCACCGCAGAAGGACATAAAGGCTGCTGAGCAGTGCAAGATGCTCAGGGATTTCTCAAAGGAGCATCAACTTGACCTCTACTTCGAGGTGGGCCGGATGGGTGTGGAGCACGCCCTGCTTCCGGAACAGGGGATAGTGCTTCCCGGCGACCTGGTAATAGGTGCAGACAGCCACACCTGCACATACGGTGCCCTCGGCGCCTTTGCAACCGGGGTGGGCTCCACTGATGTGGCAGCCGCCATGGCAACCGGAGAGTGCTGGTTCAAGGTGCCGGAGAGTATGAAATTTATCTATTACGGAAAATTGAAAAAGTGGGTGGGAGGAAAAGATATTATTCTCAGAACCATTGGGGATATAGGCGTGGATGGTGCCCTTTACAGGGCGATGGAGTTTACAGGGGAGACTATTCAGAACCTTCCCATGCACGGAAGGCTCACCATCTGCAACATGGCGATAGAGGCAGGAGGGAAAAACGGGATAATTGCACCTGATGAGACGACAGAGGAGTATATAAAACAGAGGGCCCGTCGGGAGTACAGGTTTTTCAGTTCCGATTCCGATGCAGACTATGTGGAGATAAGGGAGTATGATTGCTCCACACTTGAACCCCTCGTGGCCTGTCCCCACCTGCCTTCCAATGTTGAGCAGGCAAAGGAACTTACCCATATCCGTATTGACCAGGTGGTTATAGGCTCATGCACTAACGGCCGGTACGAGGACATAAGGGAGGCCGCCATGGTCATAAAGGGCAAAAAGGTTCATCCAGATGTGAGGATGATTGTAATACCCGCCACACAGGAGATCTACAAAAGGGCGATGAAGGATGGACTTTTAGAGATTTTCATAGACGCAAATGCGGTGGTATCCACGCCGACCTGCGGCCCCTGCCTTGGTGGACATATGGGAATACTTGCAAAGGGTGAACGCGCCGTTGCCACCACAAACAGGAACTTCGTAGGAAGAATGGGACACCCTGAAAGTGAGGTCTATCTCTCCGGCCCTGCCGTTGCTGCTGCAACGGCGGTGCTTGGAAGGATTGGTCTTCCAGAAGAACTTGGATTATAAATATACTATATAAGGATGATTTCATCTTGAGTGAGAACATCTCCATAGAGATATGCAACCTCATAAACGAGCCCTTCCTGATAACAGACTCATTCGGGCTCATCCTCGCCGCTAACCAATCTACTCAAAAACTCCTCGGAAAAGGTGGAAGTCTCATAGGGAAAAACCTGAGGGATATTCAGGAGTTAAGCAGCCTCTGGCCCATAATCGTAAGGAGTAAGGGTAAAGGCGAGGAGGTGAAAGAGAGGGTACTGATAGGTGGAAGGGAATACGAGGCAAGCATACACCATGAGGGCAGAATCGGAGGGTTTGTTTACACAGGCATACTCCTTTACGAGGTCTCACAGTACCTTTCTATCGAAAAGGAACTACTCAAGAGAAACAGGGAACTGATGATCATAAACACACTTTCAGGGACATTTATCGCCTCATCTGAAAATGAGAAAATCTTCACCGACCTGCTGGAAAAGGTTCTACTAATAACTGATTTCAGTATCGGGTTGATCCTTGTAAAGGAGAACACCGGTTTCGTACTGAAGGGACACAAGGGGGTTTCACTTGAGATGATCAGGGAGATAGAGGAGGGTAAACTCGAGGCATTCCTTGAGGAACAACTCCAAAGTGATGAGCCCTTGTATATATTTGAAAGGGATGATATTGCCAGGTACCCCATACTCCTGAGGGAAAGGCTCTCTTTTCTCGGACTGATCCCCCTTCTTGTGGGAAAGGAGTTCATAGGATTTTTGGTACTCGGAAGCAGGTCTGACAGGTCATTTGATTTTGATCTTGCCTCAATGATGTCACTTGTAGGTAATCAGGTCTCTCTTATACTGGAAAAGATACAACTATTCGAAAAAACCCTGCATCTTTCCATCACTGACGCCCTTACTGAGTTATACAATGTAAGATACTTCTACCGTGCCCTTACAAACGAGATAGAGCGATCAAAGAGGTATGGTGAAACCTTTTCCCTCATCATCTTTGACCTCGATGACTTCAAGGTGGTAAACGACACATACGGCCACCAGATAGGTGATGATGTCCTCAAGGAGTTTGCCTCTATTCTGGTTCAGCACTCCAGGAAGTCGGATATCATAGCCCGTTACGGGGGTGAAGAGTTCGTCCTGATCCTCCCCAAAACGGATAAGGAGGAGGCACTCCAGTTAGCAGACAGGATATGTAAGGTGGTCAGGAAGAGGGAGTTTCAGGCGGGAGGATCAAGGAGGATCAATATGACTGTAAGCGGTGGTGTTTCCACCTTTCCTGAAGATGGAGATACCCCCAAGGAACTCCTTTATGTTGCGGATATGGCACTTTATGAGGCAAAATCCTCAGGGAAAAACCAGGTAAAATGCTTAAGGAAAGGGCTGGGAAGTCTTTTCGAAAACGAGGTGAACAGATGAAAAAGGTGTTTCAGAGGCCAGAGAGCCTGAAAGAGGCATCATTCCGGTTCTGTCCCGGCTGTGGACACAGTATTGTTCACAGGCAGATAGCCGAGATAATCGATAAACTCGGCATAAGGGAAAAGACCATCGGGATTGCACCGGTAGGCTGTGCAGTCTTTGCTTACGATTATTTCAACTTTGATGTAATTGAATGTCCTCACGGAAGGCCACCTGCTATTGCCACCGCCCTCAAGCGTGTGATGCCCGACAGGGTGGTGTTTTCCTACCAGGGAGATGGTGACCTTGCATCGATTGGTATGGCCGAGATTATCCACGCAGCAAACAGGGGAGAGAACCTGTCTGTATTTTTTATAAACAATGCCAATTATGGCATGACAGGGGGGCAGATGGCTCCCACAACACTTGTGGGGCAGAAGACCACAACAACTCCATCCGGTAGAGACCCCCAGACCGAGGGCTATCCACTGAGGATAGCCGAGATGCTTGCCACCATTGATGGTGTCACCTTTTCGGCAAGGACCGCCATAGACAGCCCCCAGGGGATAAAGAAGACAAAACGCCTGGTAGAAAAGGTCTTTCGGTACCAGATTGAAAATGCTGGGTTTTCTCTCCTGGAGATTCTTTCCCCATGCCCCACCGACTGGGGAATGAACCCCCCTGAGTCTCTCAACTGGATAAGGGAAACCATGGAGGGTGTCTTTCCTCTTGGGGTATTCAAAGACACCCGTGCTGAAGTGGAGGGTCAGGTACAATGAGTATGGTTGAAGAAAAAGGCATCCTCGTTGCCGGCTCAGGCGGCCAGGGGATACTTCTGCTTGGCCAGATGATAGCATACAGCGCTCTTCAGGCCGGTCTTGAGGTCACCTGGTTTCCCTCCTACGGGGCAGAGATGAGGGGAGGAACCGCCAACTGTACGGTGGTGGTTGGTTCAGAACCGATAGGCTCCCCTATTGTAAAAAACCCGGATATACTTATCGTTATGAACCTCCCATCTTACGAGAGGTTCATCCCAAATCTCAAGGATGATGGTATACTCTTTTACGACTCAACCTTTGTTGACAGGACTTCTCTTCCCTGCTCTCTCTCATCAACAGAAGGTAATGGTTGCTCCTCTTACGGTATTGCCTCAACCGCCATTGCAAAAGAGATCGGGGCTGTAAGGTATGCAAACATGGTGATGTACGGGGCGTTTTTGAGACACTCCAATCTATTTGGAGATATATCGCCTGAAGAGGTTCTGAAAAGGGTTCTCCCTCCAAGACACCACCATCTGATAGAACAGAACCTTGAGGCCATAAGAAGGGGCTATGAGCACAATCAGGATTCGTAAGGCACGCATTCCTGACTGTCAACAGATGCAGACCCTGATTAATGCCTTTGCCGGAAAGGGGATAATGCTCCCACGCTCTCTGAACGATATCTACGAAACTCTGAGGGATCACTTCGTTGCAGAGATGGACGGAAAGATCATAGGGGTATGCGGGATACATATCCTATGGGAGGACCTTGCAGAGATACGCTCACTTGCAGTTAAGAAGAGTTTCCAGAACAGGGGGGTTGCAAAGAGGCTCGTTAATCGGTGTATAAAGGATGCAAGGGCACTTGGACTCAAGAGAATCTTTGTGCTTACCTATGTTCCGGAGTTTTTCAAAAAAATGGGGTTTAAAGAAATAGACAAGTCAGGACTCCCACAAAAGATCTGGGGTGACTGTCTTAGATGTCCGAAGTTCCCCAACTGCGATGAAACGGCCCTTATCAGGGCTCTTTGAGGTTGATTTTTATATATGCAGAGTTCCTCAGTTCTTCTAAGTGCCTCCTGAGCCTCCTGTTTACCTCTGTTTCCAGAAGCAGTTTCTCGATCCGGTCATAAACGGCATCTAATCCAACCCCCTCAAACCTGTCTCTGTTTTCGTTGTAGTACCTCCTCACATCCTCTCTACCGATCTTGACAAAAGACCTGACCTTGACACTTATGTACCGCTGGATCGTCTCATCATCATCCTGCATAACAATGTTCATCCTCCTTGCATCACGGAGGATCAGGTGCCTGTTAATCAGGGTTTCAAGCGCCTCGGTCTTCGTAACATCGGGTGTTATTGCCCTGAGTGACTGGTAGTAAAGTTCAAACTCTCTGAGTGTTATCGCATCATCATCAACCGATGCCACCACCCTATCTATAACCATGACGGTTGCCGTGAGGTGGTTGGATAGCAGGAAAAGAAACATAATAAGAGATACCATAAACACAAAGGCCTTTTTTGACTTCACAAACCACTTTTTAGAAGGCATGGCCGATACTGAAGTGTATTTCACCAGCACTCTCCTTTCTCTCCCTGTCGAGTTTATAGCCATAATCTATCCTGATAGGTCCGACAGGGGTATTGTATCTGAGCCCTACCCCTGCCGTCTCTCTAAGCCGGAAATTCATACCCTTTAGTCTTCTCCAGACGTTACCAGCATCAATAAACACGACAGCCCCAAGGCTTTTCCAGATCGGCATCCGCAACTCCAGACTACCCATTAAAAAGGCGTTGCCACCCTTGGGGTCACCATCCTCCGTCTTCGGCCCAAGTTCATCCTGTGGAAAGCCCCGCACAGAGTTTCTTCCACCAAGGAAAAACCTCTCCACAAGTGGAAGGTCCTTTGTGTCATTAAACCCCTGCGCAACTCCACCTTTTATCTGAACCGCAAGGACCGTACCCTTCCAGAGTTCTCTGAAGATGCTACCCTGGGCGGTTAGTTTCACAAAGTCCGTCTCTCCAAGGAGATATGTACTTGCCACCTTTAGTGAAACACCCACCAGCATCCCCTTATGGGGCTCAAATAGATTATCCCTCGTATCATACAAAAGGGCAGGCTTTATGGCACTTATTGCAAGAGTGCCTCTGTCTTCCTTTGAAAGCACAACCCCCTTGCTAACATCAAAGGTGTCAACCAGAGAGAAACTGTAGGTAAGTTCACCCTTGAGATGCGATGATATCTCCCTTGACAGGGATAACTCCGCCGAGTACCTCCTTAACTTGTATCTTGTCTTACCTGTATCTATGCTTATCTCTTTTTTATAACTTCCGAGAAGGAGTGCATTAAACCTGACCTTTCTTCCAAACAGGTAGGGTTCATTGTAGTTTACACTCAGTAGTTGCCTCAGTTTACTCAGCCTTAAAAGCGTTGTAACCCTCCTGTTCATCCCCCAGAGGTTACGGTAACTCAAACTTACAAAACCACGCATCTTTTCGTATTCACCATAGCCAAAACCAAATTCAAATATACCGGGTTTTCTCTCTTTCAGATCAATTATCACATCCCTCTTACCGCCCGGTCTATCCCCAAGTCTTATATTTACCCTTTCAAAGAGGCCTGTCTGGTAGAGTCTTTTTGAAAGTGAAGGAAAGAGCCTGTAGTCCGCCCTGTCGCCCTCTTTATAGTTTAACTCCCTGAGAATCACCCTGGAGTTTGTATCAAGATTTCCCCTGATGATGGTCTTCCCGATGTATGAAGGTTCACCCTCATCAACATTTATGGTGACATTGACCACCTTTCCCTCCTCACCGGTCTTTATCCTGAGTCTTGCATCAAGATACCCCTTCTCTCTGTACCGGTTGATAACCCTTCTTCTTGCTTCATAAAGGTCAGCGGGGTTAAAAGGGGCATTGGGGCTTAAAGATAGGATCTTTTTCAGTTCCTCATCTCCTATCACACTGTTTCCAACGAGCCTTAACTCACCAATAGTGTATACCTCACCTGGATCTATTTTCAGTTTTAGTGAAACCTCTTTATCCTGCTCATTGTATGAAAGTTCCCTCTCCACCACCCTCACATCCCTGTAACCAAGGGCGGACAGAAAGTCCTTCAGCCTCTCTTCGTCAGACACTGTATTGTCTGGGTTGAAGGGTTCACCTTCCCTGTTTTTCATGATCCCCTTCAGGCGCTCTAATAGTTCCCCTCCGATCGCTTGTGTGGTAACACCGATATCTACCTTACCCACCCTGTATCTGTCTCCTTCATGGATAAAGAAATCCACCTCTTTAGAATCATCCGTCTCTGTTATTACCGGTGCCACCTGCGCCTTGGGGAACCCCCTTTTATGGTATTCTTTCAGTATCTTCGAGGCATTTTCATCCACCGCCTCCTCATCTACCCCCCTGTACTGGCTGAAATCCACGATATCCGAAAGGTCATCGTCACTGATCATGTCGTTGCCGGTAAACCTCACTATCAGCCTCTTGCCGGTCTTGATGGATATGGTCAGGACACCCTGCTCATAGGTGTAGGGGCCTACAGAGGCAAACTCATACCCCTTGGCTCTGAAGTGCTCCTGGAGTCTTTTCAACTCCTCCTGGATCACACTCTGATCGTAAACATCCCCTACGGAAAACCCTATATCGGCCTTTATCCACTGGGGGTAGCCTTCAATCACAATGGATTCTATCACCTCTGGCCTTCCTTCGGATATATTTATTGAAAGGTCAACATACGGAGAGTTGGGTCTTTCACTTACATCAATCAGCACCTGCGCTTCTGGATAACCCCTTAAGCGGTAATAATCAATAACTGCATCCCTTGCCCTTCCTACCATCTCATATCTCAGGACATCCCTCTCTTTAAAGGGAAGTGTATTAATGATCTCCTTATCGGAAAAGGAATCATTTCCCGTCACATCAATACTCCCGATAAACCTCCTCTCCTTTACTCTTATTATCAGGTCCCCATCCTCCCGGTAGACAACTATGTCGTCAAAAAGCCCCTTTTTGAAAACCCTCTTAATGCCTTCTGTAACGATATCAGGGCTAACTCCCACCTCATCAATGCCCATGAGGTAAAGAAACTCATCTCTGCCCATAAGATGAAGCCCCTCAACCCTTACCGACCCTGTACTTTTCTTCCCCTCAGGACCGGCATAGACATTAACAGGCATAGTGATAGAAATTATCAGTACTATTATGGCGGTTATCCTTCTCATCTGAACTCAAATCTGAACTTTATATCTGCACCGACCGCCCCATTTTCATCCCTCTCTCCGGTTAGAGAGGTGGACCGGTTCAGTACAAACTCGAGTTTCAGTATCTGCTCTGCCTCCTCATCTATGGTGGTGGTGTAGGTAACATAAAGTTTGTCTGACAAAAGCCGCTTTGAAACGGTCACCTTTGGGCCTATCTTCCCGGTGGTCTCCGACACATAGGGCTCCACCAGTATCCGGTCAAAACCTGTAAGAGAACGCACGCGTTCCTCAAGCACATCCTGCAACCCCCCCGTAAGGAACTGTGTCGCCTCGGAAACTCCCACCCCACCCTCAATGCCCTTAACCTCAGCCCCCAGTTTTCCGATGGTAAGCAGGCTGATGATATCCACCTCGTCCAGAATGGGGTCAGAAGAAAGAGACATATCAAACTGATCGGGATACCCCTTAAGGGTAAGCATAATATCGTAATCCCTTATCCTGGTCGTTGCGGTTACGGTTATATAGGGGTTTATCCTTGTCGGGTCAGTAAAGTCTGCACTTGCGCTCAGAATCTGAAACTCGTTGTTTCTGAAAAACATCTTACCTGAGCCGAGTTCAAGCCTACCAAGCAATCCTGGGTTTTCAGGGGTACCGGTAAGGACGAGATCAAGGCTAACGGGGGCATTTATTATATTGTTAATTATACTAATCCCTTCACCACCTACCAGATTCAGATTAAGAGATATATTCTTTAGAGGTAGCGGTAGATCAACCCCCCGGTACTCTTTCCTTCCGGGGAGAAATATGCCTGTCCACCCCAGATCCTTCCTGTAAACACCTTCAAGCACCCTGACCTCCCCAATCAGATCTGCGGTCTTTCCCCTTCTTATCAACGATGCCGACCCATCAAGCAGGAAGTCGAACTCCCCCGGTCTTTTGAACCTCAACCTCCTTATGCGAGACTCGAACCTGAAATCCCTGAGACTGAAACCCGACACATCACCTGTGCCGGTTACATCAACATCCCCTCCACCGTACTTAAAGGAGAGGTCATCAAGTATAAGACGGTTGTGGTATATGTAGGCATAGGCATTGAAAGCCCTTATTCTTCCCGGTAGCCCCTGTAGGGCACAGGCAACCCTCTCAAGAATAACCCCCCCGTTAAGCTCCGGTGTATCCCATCCACCTGTGATGGAGAGGACAAACTCCGCCCTCCCCTTCAGATACTCAACTCCCGGCAAAAACCACTTGAGCGGCCCAAGTTCCGTATCACCCGATACAGAAATATTGTAACCATCCCTGATCCCTACCCCACCGGTTACAGTAAACTCCGCAGGCCCTGCCTTTAACTTCATCTGCTTTATACCAACCCCTCCATCATCCATAATCAACACAACCTCCCCAACATTTGTGATAACCGCCTCATCAAGCGTAAACTGTAACCTCACCAGGTTAAGCCCACCTTCGAGCCTACCTTTTTTCCCTTCTACATGTGCCTCTCCACTAAGAGAAAAAAGGGCTGTATCCGGCACCCCTGGAAAGAGGTATCTGAGATACCTGCCATAATCACCATCCTTTATCCTGAGGCGCCCCCCCCATTCAATACCCTCTCCAAGACGGGCATAGCCCTCTAAAACCCCAAGGTCATCAAAAAACAACCCGTCAACCTTTACATCCCCTTTTTTAAAGTATATGTTCAATTTGCCAAGTCTGCCCATTCCCCCCTCTTCAGGCCAGAGGAGTTCACCCCTGAAGATACCCATCCCCGGCAACCCGCCTTCACCAACACTCCCGTTACCTCTTATCACCAGAGAGTCTGGAAGGATGGGATAAATATCACCTATATAGACCTCATAGTTGAGTCTCCCCTCTCTAACCCCCACATCCTTATCCATTGAGACCTCACCCCTTACATATGACCTTCCGAAAAGGAGATCAAGGTTTTCTAACTTTACACCCTTTTCTCCTACTCTGAAGGCAGCATGCATATGGCCGGTGATATCTATTCCTGGCCTTCTCAGGTCTCCAACCTCAATACTTCCTGATATCGTCAGGGCTTCCGGGGTTCCGTTTATTTCCAGCCTGCCATCAGATAGCCCTTCAAAGCCGGTGCTGATATCCGCCAGAGACGACACCGTCTCAAGGGGAAGGTTTGAAAATACACCCTTCAGCATGATATCCGGCCGATCGAATCTGAGTATCTCCATCTCAGGCTCCTTTATCAGGGCTTTAAAACTGAACTTCCACTTATCCCTTCCCAGAACTGCATCGCTCAGACGAAGGATGCCCGGCTCATGGTGTATTTTCATACTTGAGCAACCGAGATCGGTTTTACCATACCTCACTTTGCAGAGTTCCGCAGTACCGTTTATCTCAGGCCGCCTGAGCGAGCCACCAATCTTCCCCCTGAAAACCCCAACACCATCAAGGTCATGTATTTTTACCACCTCCTCAACCCTCGTTGTGGAAAGCACCGCAGACATCCCAATCTCCTCACTATCCAAGTCAACCACCCCTTTGAGGCTCAGATGAGAAAAGGGGGAAAAGACCTCAAGCGTCTCAAACCTGATCCTCTCACCCCTTTTTCTGAACCTCCCCTTTATGCTCTCTATAATACTCAGTGCATCACCTGATAATTTGTTTGCCAAATCCGATTCCCTCTCAAAAAAGAACTCCCCCTCCGGCTGGAAGTTTTCCCCCTCAGAGTGTAGCCACCCCTTTACCCTTCCATCGGGGATACCGGGGTTCCACCCTATCAGATTCAAAAGGTCCCTCCCCCTGAGGTTTCTCCCCTTTACATCAAGGGAGTACCAGTCAACCACAGGCAGGCGGATCACCACCTCAACATCCGCACCACCCCCATAGGCACTGACACTGCCGTCTTTGAAGTACATCCTCCCGTCTTCATAATGTATTGTGCATCTCACTGAATCAGTATCAACACCGTAAAGGTGCCCCTTTTGCATACTGGCATCCAGATCGGAAACGGGTTTAGCCCCCTCTCCCGATATTTTGCCTTCAAAGGATACCCTCCCCCTGAGGGGCTCTGTTTCACCAAGTATACTCATAAGGTCCTCAAGGTAAATGCTGCCCTTCGCTGTGAGGTTATACTTCATCTCTTTCAGGATGTTCTCAATGCCGGTTTCTTTATTAACAGGTAGTTCCAGATCCCCTGAGATATTAACCTCCTGATCTGCCATCAGCCCCTTTCCACTTACCGCCGTGAAGAACCTCTCACCCGCCATCAGATTAACCTTCCCTTTAAAGACACCCCTTCGCTCCCTTCCAGTTATATCAAACCTCAAGTCCTCCCCCCTTAATCTCAGTGATCTGACCTCAACCCCCTCATCAGCACTCCTCAAAACGACCTCACCATGCCCCCGATATACAGTCTGCCCCCCTCTTACAATAATCACCTCAGGGGTAAGCACCCTGATCCTACCTGCCTGGAGATCAAGATCAAGGCTCACCGCTTGAGCCCCCACCATGAGGCCGGTATCCGCAACCCGGTAAGATACCACTCCCTGAAGGGCGTAAATATGTCCAACACTCACAGTCCACTTACCACCTCCCGGAACACCTCCCCCTTCCCTGAGTAACCGGATGAGGCCAAGAACCCTTTCATCAACCCTGAAACCATTAACCTCTACCACCTGTATATTAAGCCTCTTTCTTATAAGAGGAAATAGATCAGGATAGATCAAGACCCGTTTTGCAACCATCACCTTCCTTCCCCCCTCATACACACTCAAGCCCTCTAAACTCAGGTATGTAGGAAAGGGGTTAAACTCCACCCTTTCTACCTTTAGCCTAACACCAACCATCTCTGAGAGTGAGGGCAAGAACTCTCCTGTAAAATAGGCAGGAATAACCCTTTTTGAGAGCATCCAGGTAGACCAGATAAGCAGTGATACCATGAGGAGGAAGACCATCAAAAGTAGTCTTCCCCTCACACCACCCTTTTTTGATCTGCTTTTCCGCTCTCTATTCATACCTCAGAGCCACTATCGGATCGTACTCCGCCGCCTTTTTTGCAGGATAGACACCGAAGAATATCCCCACAAACGCCGAAAAGACAAAGGCAAGCAATATACTCCACCAGGCTATCTCAGCCGGCAGAAAGGTTATAAACCGTGGAATGAGCCAGGAGACAACAGCACCTATCAGCACTCCTGCCATCCCGCCCGTCAGGCTAAGGAGGGTTGACTCTGTAAGAAACTGGATCATTATGTCCATGCGCCTTGCCCCAATGGCCTTTCTTATACCTATCTCCCGGGTGCGCTCCCTGACGGATACGAGCATTATATTCATTATCCCAATCCCCCCCACAAGGAGTGATATTGCCGCAATCCCTGAAAGTACGGCGGTCATAATGTTGAGTATCTTTCCCATAACATCAAGCATCTCATCCTGACTCATTATTGTGAAGTCCTCTCTCCCGGCATGCCTCCTCCGGAGGACATCTCTGATCTCTCTCTTTGCATCCTGCACAAGGGACTCCTTCTTTGCCCTCACCGTTATGTTGAGAAGGGCATCGGTGTCAAACAACTCCTTTGCTACCGTGGTAGGTATAAACACCACATCGTCAAGATCATACCCAAGGGTAACGCCCTTTTTTTCCATTATCCCAACAACCCTGAATCTTGCATCTCCTATCCTGATGCTTGCCCCAAGGGGGTTTTTCTCTCCAAACAGATCGTGTCTTACCGTTCTTCCAAGGACGCATACACGCCTCTTTAGTTGTACATCCTCGGGTCTGAATGCCCTTCCAAAGGCGATATTCAGATTCCTTGCCGGGAAATACTCATCCGTAACCCCAACGATGTATGTGTCACGTTTGCGCTCAGAGAACTTCACCCAGGATGTACCCACCATCACCGGCACCGCATACTCTATGCTCCTGCTCCTCCTCTTTATTAGAAGGGCATCGTCATAAACCAGTTTTCTCACCGATGAAGTTCCCATATGCATCCCACCCTCTTTTGCGGTCTTTCCGGGAACCACAATGAGTATATTAGTGCCCAGTTCCCCCAGTGAACGCCTTATATACTTCCTTGCACCCTCACCTATGGAGACAAGCAGTATCACCGCCGCAACACCTATCACCACCCCGAGCATGGTGAGTAAAGACCTCATCCTGTTTGCCCGCAACGACTCTAAAGAAACCCTTGCCGTTTCAATTATATCCATACCATCACACCCTGGGACTGATTCACTTACAGTTGTATAAAATCCTTAACCTTTTGCCTCAAATATCAATAACCCCCAATACCCCCTTTAAAAAAGGGGGTTCAAGGTCTCGCCACAGCAGAGACTGTGGAGTATTCCAATTTTTAATAAAAATCACTTCCCTATACCAGGCAACCCTCTGAGCATATACCATCCCTTATCGTTACCACCCGCTGGGAATACCTTGCAACCTCCATCTCATGTGTAACAAGGAGAATCGTGGTTCCATCCTCATGCAAGGCCTTGAAAATCTCCATTATCCCCCTGCCTGCCGCACTGTCTAAATTTCCTGTGGGCTCATCTGCAAGCAGCAGTATAGGAGAATTGATGAGTGCCCTTGCTATGGCAACCCTCTGCTGTTCTCCTCCAGAGAGTTCAGTCGGATGATGTTCCGCCCTGTCAAGGAGCCCCACCTTCTCAAGCATCTCAAATGCCCGTTCCTTTCTCCTTTTTCTCTCAACACCTGAATAAATAAGAGGCAATTCCACATTCTTCCATGCAGGAAGTCTGGGAAGGAGATTGAAGTTCTGGAAGACAAACCCGATCTTTTCATTCCTCAGCCTTGCAAGGGCATCATCAGGGAGACCTTCCACCTCATCATCTCCTATCCAGTACCGTCCCGAGGATGGTCTGTCAAGGCAGCCTATAATGTTAAGCAGCGTTGATTTCCCCGAACCTGAAGGGCCCATGATGGCAATAAATTCACCCTCCTCCACTTCCATGTTGATCCCCTTCAGGACATCCACCACCCTGCTTCCAAGGGGGTAACTCTTTCTCACCTCCTCAAGTCTCAGAAGATAACCCATAGGTTTTTATTATCACATTTTCCTGTAAATGTTTGCAGAAGCCGGAATTCACATCTACAAGATATCAATTTCAAAGGTGGAACAAAATGATAACCCTTCTTTATTCTTGACTTTTTCTCCTCAGGTGAAATAGGATTTACAAACACATTTTCCTTAGTTGAGATAGAAAATCCTTAAATGTTCAAGATGCTTTCCATAAGTGCCGGGGAGTCTCATGGAAGAGGCCTTCTTGGAATAATCGAGGGGATTCCGGCAAACCTGCCCCTGTCTGAGCAGTACATAAACCACCAACTCAGGCGCAGACAGAAGGGGTTTGGCCGCGGTGGAAGGATGAAGATAGAGTCTGACACCGTGGAGATCATCTCCGGAATAAGGTGGGGCAAAACCCTTGGCTCTCCCATCGGGCTCCTCATCTGGAACCGTGACTGGGAAAACTGGAAGGAGGGGATGTCACATTCTGAAGTTCACTCAGGAAGCATCCCTCCCGTCACCCGTCCACGCCCCGGGCATGCCGATCTCTCAGGGATAATGAAGTACTCCCAGAGGGATATAAGAAACATCCTTGAGCGGTCATCTGCCCGTGAGACCGCCATGAGGGTTGCCCTTGGTACTGTGGCAAGGAGTTTCCTTGAATACTTCGGGATCAGGATCGGTAGTTTTGTGACCTCCATTGGGGGTGCATCAATAGGGCTTGATCTATCCGGTCTGAAGACCGAAACCCTCCTTGATCTTTCAAAGGAGGCGGATGCCTCCGATCTCCACCTACCCCGGCCTGAGGAGTACGAACGTTTTAAAGACGAGGTTACAAAAGCAATGGAACAGGGCTACTCCCTTGGGGGTGTGTTTACGGTATTTGCAACCGGTGTTCCTCCGGGGCTTGGCTCTCACACCCAGTGGTACCGGAGGATTGATGGTCTGATTGCACACGCCTTCATGGGGATACAGGCAATAAAGGGGGTTGAGATAGGTGATGGGTTCTCAATGGCAGCAAGGCCAGGGTTTGAGGTGCTCGATGAGATACTGCTTGATGGTGGAAGGCTGAAACGACCTACCAACCACGCTGGTGGGGTTGAAGGAGGGATCACAAACGGGATGCCCTTGATTGTTACCGCCGCAATGAAGCCCATCCCCACACAGAGAAGACCCCTTCGTTCCATAGACATTGACACCCATGAGGAGGTGGAGGCCGCCTACGAACGCTCCGATGTATGCGCCGTTCCGGCTGCCGCAGTTATAGGTGAGGCGGTACTTTCACTGCTCCTTGCCGAGGCGTTCCTTGAGAAGTTTGGTGGAGACAGTATGGAAGAAACGGAGAGGAATTACAGGGGCTTTATGAATGGCCTCAGCCTGAGCCCACCTGAAGCCTGAGATATAGATGAAAAACATAGTGCTTACAGGATTCATGGGTACAGGCAAGACCGCCGTGGGCAGGGAACTCTCAAAGTTGCTCGGCTTAAAACTCGTTGAGATAGATTCAGAGATTGAAAGACGCACAGGTAAGAGTATTAAGGAGATATTCCGAGATGACGGAGAGGCAAAGTTCAGAGACCTTGAAACAGAGGTGATAAAGGAGTTTTCGGACAGAGAAAACCTGATCATCTCCACCGGAGGCGGGGCGGTGATGAGAGAGGAAAATATCAGGGCATTGAAAAAAAAGGGGATACTCTTCTGCCTCACGGCAGAGCCCGAAAGCATCCTTCAAAGGACATCACGGAGTGACGAGCGGCCTCTTCTAAATGTTGATGACCCGCTAAAAAGGATAAAGGAACTCCTTGAAGCAAGGCGTCCCCAGTATATGAAGGCGGATCGAATGATCAACACCGAGGGGAAGACACCCTCTCAGGTGGCAAGAGAGATCATCGCCACTTTAAGAAAGGAGTTTGGTAATAATTAAGGGCAGGAGGTATGGAGCATGAAAAGAGAACAGTGGAAATCACAGTTAGGCTTTTTGCTTGCCGCCGTTGGTTCTGCCATCGGGCTTGGAAACATCTGGCGGTTCAGTTACATGGCCTACTCATACGGTGGGGGTGCCTTTTTGATCCCCTATCTCACGGCACTCTTTACTGCAGGCATACCGCTCATGATACTTGAGTTTGCTATCGGGCATGAGAGGATCGGTTCTGCACCGCTTGCCTATGCAAAGATAAGGAAAAACTGGGAGTGGCTCGGCTGGTGGGCGGTTATCTTTGTGATGTTCGGTATCGTCCTCTACTATACGGTGGTGATTGCATGGTGTCTTAACTACTTCCTCCTTGCCTTCAATCTGGGATGGGGAACTGACCCGAATGCCTTTTTCTTCCAGAAGTTTCTTGCCATGTCCAAATCCGCCGGTGCCATCGGCGAGATAAGGAGCCCCATCCTCTTTGCCCTGATTATCATCTGGCTTATAAACTGGGCTATCGTCTTTCGTGGAGTACAGCGGGGGCTTGAACTTGCAAACAAGATATTCATGCCTCTTCTCTTCCTGCTCACCGCCGTTCTCGTCTTCTGGTCTCTCAGCCTCGATGGTGCAGGAGACGGTATAAAGGCATACCTGAGCCCCGACTTCAGCAAACTCTCAAACCCCAAGGTCTGGATAGACGCCTTCAGCCAGATATTCTTCACCCTGAGCCTTGGGTTTGGCATCATGATCGCCTACGCAAGTTACCTCCCTGCAAAATCCAACATTACGAAAAACGCCTACCTTACCGCCTTTATAAACTGCGGTTACTCACTATTTGCAGGGTTTGCGGTCTTTTCAGTTCTGGGGTTTATGGCAAACGCACAGGGCAAACCAATATCCGAGGTGGTATCACAGAGTATCGGTCTTGCCTTTGTTGCTTACCCGAAGGCACTCAGCATGATGCCCGGGGGCAACATGTTTGGTGCAATCTTCTTTTTCTGTCTGGTAGTTGCAGGTATCTCATCATCTGTTTCCATAATAGAGGCATTTACCTCTGCACTCATCGATAAATTCGGTATAAACAGGAAGGTTCTGGTGAGTATCCTGTCTGTCCTGGGTTTCCTTGGCTCCATCATATTTACCACTCAGGCAGGTCTTATCTGGCTGGACATAGTAGATCACTTCCTTACCAATTACGGGCTGGTGGTGGTGGGCATTGCTGAGTGCATACTCGCCGGATGGCTCTTTGACATTACGATCCTTCAAAGGCATATCAACAAGGTCTCAAGCATCAAACTCGGCAAGACCTGGATCACCCTTATAAGATACTTTGTTCCGTTAATACTTGCAATCATGCTTGCAGGTGCGATCAAGAACGAGGTGGCAAAGCCCTACGGCGGATATGGCTGGGCGGCGGTTGCCTTAATAGGGATAAACTGGATCGTACTTACGGTGCTTGCCGCAGTGGTTATTGCATCCAGAAACTGGCGGACAGATCAAAACAAACACAGTGGGAGGGCGGGCTAACCGCCCTTACCCACGGCAAACCTCATAAACCGCTCTGTCTGGACAGGAAGAGTCCTCCTGCTATGTGTCAGGAAATAAAACCTCCTCCTTATCTTCAGACCCTTGACCCTGATCTCCCTCAGACTCCCCCTCCTCAACTCCTCTTTCACAGAGAGTCGGGAAAGAAAGGAAATACCAAGCCCCTGTAATAACGACTCCTTGACCGCGTCGGTAGAGCCGAACATGGCCACCACCCTTAGATTGCCGGGTTCAAACCCGACCTTCTGAAGCGCATCCTCTATTGCCTTTCTTGTCCCTGAGCCCTCCTCCCTGATCACAAAGGGGATGTTGGTCAGTTCATCAAGCCGGATCTCTTTACCCACAGACTGTTCAGAGCCTGCAACCAGGATTATCTCGTCCTCCCTGAAGGGCCTGTAACTGAGCCTGTCATCTCCGTTTCTCTTTGAACCCACTATACCACAGGTAAGGTCATGGCGTAGAACCATATCCGTTATTTCTGATGAGTCACCTATAATGACCCTGAACGAGACATCAGGATACTTACCGACAAAGGTCTTTATAAGTGGCGGCATCAGATACGTGCCGGGAATGGTGCTTGCCCCAATCTCGATGGTGCCAGATATCCTTGACCTATCAGTCTCGAGGTATGAGGGAATCCTCTCAATCTCTTCCACCACCTCCTCCGCCTTAGGGAACAGGATATCCGCCTCTGAAGTAGGGATTATTGATCTTCCAAGTCTGTCAAACAGCCTCTTACCCAACTCCTCCTCAAGAGACATTATGTGTTCACTAACGGTGGGCTGGCTGAGACCCAGTTCTTCCGCAGCCCGGGAAAAACTCCTGTTCTTATACACCGCCATGAATACCCTTAACTGATGAACATCCATAAGCCACCTTCCCGTCAGATTTGGTTTCTGGGAATTAGTATATCCAAACCCTCCAATTTATACAACTGTTTTCCCTCGGATGTGTTTATTTGCAGAAGTGCAAAATTGTTTGCAGATGTGCAAATTTTTGGTTCAGCATTTATTCGGCAGTTCAAATACTTGGTGCTTAGTATGCAATTTGCTTACTCCATCTAACCTGAAACAGGCCATTTGCACTTGATTTTTTACTAATCCGGGCTAAAAAATAAACCTTAAGGGGGATTTATGAAAAAGATCAACTGCTGGGAGTTCAAGAAGTGTGGGCGGGAACCGGGTGGGGAACTATCCAAATCTCTTGGGGTCTGTCCGGCAACTGTCAGTAGATCGATGGACGGTCTTAACGGTGGTAAAAACGGTGGAAGGATCTGCTGGCTCGTTGCAGGCACCTTCGGTAAGGCACGCGCCTCCTATGCAGACTGTGTTGAGGCTGAAAGACTAAACTCCTGCCTTGAATGCGAGTTCCATAACCTCGTCCTGAAAGAGGAGGGGTATGAGTTAAACGAAACACTTCCTTCTGCACTTTCACTGAAGGCACAAACAGGGTCTTTGCCTTGATGTCGTAGCCTTCTCGAGTTTTCTGTTTTTTGTTTTTCATCACTTAGACCTGTACATCTATGCCGTGCCACACACCCATAGATTTTATAAATAATTGTTTTCATATTTATAGATTTTTTCTATTTGACATATTACAACTGCCTTTAATATGATAGGTTATACAAATAAGTTTGTATGGAAGAATGTTTAACAGATTTCACAACAATAATCTTCACTAACGAAAGGCACTATTATGGTAAAGATTGATGCAAGGGGGCTTGGTTGCCCCAAGCCTGTAGTAATGGCGGACGATGCACTCCAGAAAATAAATGAAGGCACTGTGGAAGTGCTGGTGGACAACGAGGCATCTGTAAAGAACCTGGAGAAGTTTGCAAAAAAGTCTGGCTTTACACCAGAGGTTATCCCAAGCGATGGCTATTGGGCGGTAAGGATAACCAAGGGTTATACCTGTGAGATAATCAAAGAAGATGCCTCAACTGAACCGAACGAACAAAAGGGACTACTCATGGTGATCGGAACCGATACCCTTGGCAAGGATGAAGCACTGGGGGGCATCCTCATGAAGGGGTTCCTCGAGACCATGAAGGTAACGGGTGAGTTGCCAGATATGATCTTCTTTTTGAATGCGGGAGTAAAACTCACCACCACCAACGAGGAAACGGTCACCGTCCTCAAGGAGATGGAATCAAAAGGGGTGGAGATATTCTCCTGTGGAACCTGTCTGAAACACTACGGTCTTGAGGATAGCCTGAGGGTTGGATACAGGGGGACAACCAACCACATAGTTGAGGGGATGCAGGAGTTTAAAAAGGTTGTCTGGATCTGAGGCCAAGCAGTTCTGAATATATGAGGTAACTCTTCAGTACCCGCATCACATAGTATCTCGTCTCCCTGAAGGGGATGTCTTCTATAAACTCATCAATAGAACCGTAGTGGTAGTTTCTCAACCACTCCTCCACCCTATCCTCACCGGCATTATACGCAGCCACGGCCGTGGCAAGTTCACCAAACTCATCAATCAGGTCTCCAAGATAGGCTGTCCCGACAAAGATGTTCAGTGCGGGGTCTGTAAGGTTATCCGGGTTCATTTCATAGAAGAGTCCCTTAGACCTTAAAATCCTCTCTGCCGTGCCGGGCATGAGTTGCATAAGCCCTACAGCACCTGCTGGAGATACTGCATCCTCCATAAACCTGCTCTCCTCTCGCATCACCGCAAGTACCAGAGCAGGGCTTACGCCAACTCTCATGGAACTCTCAAGCACAATATCCCTGTATGCCACCGGGTATAACAGTTCCAGATGTCCGCTGCCATCAGACAATCCATCTGCACACCTAACGACCTCGTCGTATGCACCTGCCTTGAGAAAGGCCCTGCAAAGGAATATCCTTTCTCCATCATCCTCTGCATTTACAGTCCTGACCTCCCGTGATGCAAAGTATCCAAGTCCCATCTCCGAAAGGAGTTTCACCCTCTGGAAGGTCTTTTCAAGTTCTGCCGGCATGCCCTGAAGGTCTTTCTCTTCTGATCTGACCACCGGCAGGGATACCATCCTCATGGCTGTAAAGGGCTTTCTAAACTGATAGAGCGCTGCATAAAAGGACTCATGAACGGGTATCCCCCCAAGGAGAAATGCCCTTACATCATCTCCCCTTCCGAGTTTCTCACTTGCCCTGTCAAGCCAGTAAAGATACCTGGTTCTGCCGGATATACTATAAAGGCTCTTCAGGTCCTTATAGGCGATCTGGAGGCTGCCTGACAGATACTCAGCCCATGCCCTCTGCCATAGGGCATCCTCTTTACAGAGACGGTTCGACCGGTAAATCTTTCCAAACCTATCTATTGCATCAGCAAACTCTCCGGATCTTCTCCTGTAAAGCCCCCTTAAGAGCCCAATCCTGCAACCCTCCTCTGACTCTTCATGCACCAGTCTCCGGGCGATTTCTTCGAACCTTCCGTAGTCCCCTGCCCTATAAAAAGACACGGCCGTCCTGTACAGTTCTCCTCCCCTTAAGAGGTATCTCGTCGCCCTCTGGTAATCCTTCTTACTGAATGCTATATCCCCAAGGAGTCTGTAGATATCACGCACATAATAGGGGGGTTTCCTCTGAAGGAGACCAAAAAGTATCCCTTCGGCCTCATCAAAGTATCTCCCCTTAATGAGGTTCTCGGAAAGCCTTAGCAACTCCGTCACCTTAAGGGGTATCTCCTTCAGATGCCTCCTCAGTTTAAAGTAGTATCTGTCACCGTCGAGTATGAGGCGTTTATAGATCCGTAATGCCCTCCCCTTATGGCCTGTCTGTTCAAGAACCCTCCCGTAAAGGAACACCACTCTCCTGTCCTCAGGAAAGGCAGACCTGTACCGGTCGTAATACCTCTTAAACTCCCCAACCAGATCAGCCCTCAAGGAACTTCCGGAGTTCTCTATCTCCTGTTCAAGCAGTGTGAGTCTATAAAGAATTAGATCATATAGGAGAGAGAGTGATCTGCCATGGATGCTCTCAAACCAGTCAAGGGCATCAGTACATGCATCAAATGTGGATGTCCGGCATATCTGTACGGTGCGAAAGTAGGAAAGGTAATCTGAAAGGAGGCCGGAGTGGTCTTTAGAGAGATGCTCTATGGCACCTTCTATATCAAACCTTTCAATATCTGAAGGAGAAAGGGGGAGTCTTTCCGGGAGGGCATAGGCGGGCAGATAGAGAATAACGAGCAGAAAAAGCCCTGCCAGAAGCCCCCTTATTAGCAACACCGGATCACTCCGTTTTCTTTTTTGCCCAGTCGTACTTTCTCCTCTTTCTCTTGTGAACATACTTATCCGCAGAAAGTGCCGCAACGCAACCATTTGCAGCGGCAATAACCACCTGCCTTACCTCGGTACAGGTCACATCACCGGCTGCAAACACGCCCGGTATGTTTGTCTCCATCATCCTGTTTGTGATTATGCACTCCTCATCACTGAGGTCAACCGCAAAGTTAAGAAAATCCACCACAGGCCTGCTGCCGTGCAGATAGACAAACACCCCATCTACGGGGAGTTCTCCCTCATCGCCGGATTCCAGTTCCTTCAGTTTTATACTCTCCACCACCTCGTTTCCCTCTATGGAACTCACTATAAACCCCGGGAGGAGTTCAAAATTTTCCTTTGACTTCACCTCTTCAAGTCTATCACTCTTTATATTACGGGATGGTGAGACAAGATAGACCTTGCCGGCAAACCGGGTAAGCAGGTCTGCCTCCTTTACAGCCTCTTCAGACTCACCGATCACCGAGACCGTCTTACCCCTGAAAAATGCCGCATCACAGATAGCACAGTAACTCACGCCCCTGCCAAGGAACTCCTTCTCCCCCTTTATAGTTGGCTTTCTGCCCATCGCCCCGGTGGCGATGATAACAGCCCTGCCCTTGAAATTCTTGTCCATCGTAAAGACCTCTTTCGGGTCTGTCTGGAGTGTTACCCCGATCACCTGCGCCTCCAGGTACTCTGCCCCAAACTCTACCGCCTGCTCACGGAAGATATTGAGAAGTTCCTTCCCCGATATGGGCTCCTTGAGCCCGGGATAGTTTTCGATCCTCTCCGTATAGGCAAGCGCCCCTGCGGTGGGGGATTTGTCTATCACAAGGGTCTTCAGGTTAGACCTTGCCGCATACTGTGCTGCAGAGAGCCCTGCCGGGCCGCCACCGATAATCAGTACATCGTAGATCTCACTTTCCGTCATTATCCGAACCTCCTTAAAAGTATCTCAGTATGTTGTATCTGGTATCGCGCTGGGCAGGTCTGAAACCGGCCAACCTTATAGAGTTTATTATATCATCCTTTGTCACCCTGTATGAAACACCGGCCGCCCGCACCACATTCTCCTCAAGCATTGTGGAGCCGAAATCGTTTGCGCCAAACCTTAGTGCCACCTCAGCCATCTTGAGCCCCTGCGTAACCCATGAGGCCTGTATGTTAGGTATATTGTCCAAGTAGATTCTTGAAAGGGAAAGCACCCTGAGATAATCAACACCGGTCATGGGACCTTCATACTCGGGGGTCCTCCTTGTGTATAACTCGGTATTTCCGGGCTGGAAACTCCAGGGGATAAAGGCGGTAAACCCACCTGTTCTGTCCTGAAGTGACCGTATCCTTTCAAGATGCTCAACTATATCCTCAGCCGATTCGACCGTCCCGAACATCATGGTGGCAGTGGTCTTCATCCCGAGTTTGTGTGCCTCTTCCATCACCTCCAGCCACTGAGAAGAGGTTATCTTCCTGGGGCTTATCTTCTTTCTCACCCTGTCAGACAGCACCTCTGCACCGCCCCCTGGAATGGAGTCAAGCCCGGCATTGATGAGCCTCTTTAGAGTCTCCCTCAGACCAAGACCGGCTCTTTCAGCAATGTACCATATCTCAGGTGGTGAAAATCCGTGCAGGTTGATCTGGAAGTTCTCTTTTATATCCCTGATAAGGTTCAAATAGTAGTCAAGATCAAGGTCGGGGTGAAGCCCGCCCTGAAGCAGCACCTGTGTGCCCCCCTGCAAGATGGTCTCCTCTATCTTTTTGAAGAGTTCCTCTCTGCTTATCACATATGCATCGGGTGCATCTATGTCTCTGTAAAAGGCACAAAAACTGCACCGGTTTATGCAGACATTCGTGTAGTTGATGTTTCTGTCAACTATAAAGGTAACCACCCCCTCAGGGTGGTTTTTCTTCCTGACCGCATCGGCCATCTCACCAAGGACGAGGAGGTCTTCGGCATTGTAGAGATAAACCGCCTCTTCAGGGCTTATCCTGCTCATGCCCGTACCTCCCCATAATACCTGACCTGGTTGTAAAGTGAGTCCCTCTCAACAGGTATCCTGCCTGCCCTCCTGATCAACCGGATTATCTCTTTAGGTGTAAGCCCCTCAGAGGATCTTGCACCTGCGGCATGAGTGATCCGCTCCTCAAGAACCGTCCCCTCCAGATCATCCGCCCCGAAAAGGAGTGATACCTGTGCAAGTTTCTCCCCCAGCATGATCCAGTAAGCCTTTATGTGCGGGATGTTATCAAGAAATATCCGGCTAATGCCGATGGTCTTCAGGTCTTCAATGCCCGATGCCCCTGTTCCTCCTATCTCAGTGTTTTGGGGGTGATATGAAAGGGGTATGAAGGCCTGAAACCCGCCGGTCTCGTCCTGTAACTCCCTCAGTCTCAAGAGGTGATCCACCCGATCCTCATAGGACTCAAGGTGTCCGTAGAGCATGGTTGCATTGGTAGGTATCCCAAGCAGGTGAGCGCTTCGGTGTATCTCAAGCCACCGGTTTCCGGAAATCTTCTCCGGACAGAGTTTGGAGCGGACACCTGCACTGAAAATCTCCGCCCCACCCCCTGGCATTGCATCAAGCCCTGCATCTTTGAGCCTCTGTAGGGTATCTTTAACCGTAAGGCCAGACTTCTTCGAGAGGTAGTCCACCTCTACGGCAGTAAACCCCTTTATATGTATTGTGGGAAACCTCCCTTTGATCCCCTTAAGTATGTCTTCGTAGTACTCAAGCCCCCATTCAGGATGTAGCCCCCCCACTAAATGAACCTCCCTTAACTCCTCCCCGCCGGTTTCAATCTTCTCAATAATTTCCTCAGGCGAGAGTTCATATGCACCGTCCTCCTGAGGGGATCTGCTGAAGGCGCAAAACCTGCATCGGTTAACACATATGTTGGTGGGGTTAATGTGACGGTTTCTTACGAAAAATACCCTCTTATGGTGGAGGTTCTCGGCAACCAGGGAAGCAAGTCTGCCTATGCGGTGAACCTCTTTAGACTCAAAGAGATGGAGCGCCTCATCAGGGGTTATCCTTTCACCCTGCTTGACCTTCTCCTCTATCCTTGAAAACATCTACTATTATAACCCAAATGCTCACGTTACCTGCTCCCTGAACCCGCAGACCCGGTTTCTACCCGTCCGCTTTGCAAGGTATAGCGCCTTATCTGCAGCATTAAGGAGGTCGTCCTTGGTAAGTGCATCATCAGGAAATGATGCCACCCCGATGCTCAGAGTTACCACCGCCTGCTCCCCGTTTAGTTTTAACTCATGTGACTCAGAGGCAAGCCTTATCCTTTCCGCCACAATCACAGCCCCATCAAAACTCACCTGTGGAAGGATAACAGAAAACTCCTCACCCCCGTACCGGGCAGCAAAGTCTATGCTCCTTATATTTTCCTGAATTATGCACGCCACACGCTTGAGAACCTCATCCCCCTTCAGGTGCCCGTAGGTATCGTTAAACTTCTTGAAGTGGTCGATGTCTATCATCAGTAGCGATAGCCTCTGTTTGAACCTCCGTGCCCTCTCCACCTCTTCACGAAGCCGCTCCTGGAAAGTCCGGTGGTTATTGAGCCCTGTAAGCCCGTCTGTGCTCGCCATCATCTTAATCTCCTCGTGAAACCTCACCTTCTCGATGGCTAAGGCGGCATGAAAGGAAAGTGAGAGCAACAGGTCTTCATCCTCCGCACTGAACTCCGGGGCATCCTTCTTGTCCGTGGCAATGAGTGCACCGATAACATCACCCCTCAGTATTATCGGCACCATCAAAATGCTACCGATCTCGGGATGGTTCGGGGGAAAGCCCATAAACAACTCGGAACTCTTCAGGTCTTTCAGCCTGATGCTCTCATAGCCGTTTATGACCCTGTCAAGCGTGCCGGTAAGTTCACACTTACAGTCACCCGTGGGGCCAAGAGAGGTGTAAAACTCCGATACCTTCTTGTACTTGTCAGTAAGAATCACCGCCGATTTTTCCGCCTTCAGCAGTTCCCTTATCCTGTCAACTATCAGTTCAAGTACATTCTCCATGTTGAGAGACTCATGAAGGGCGGCCGAAAACTCATTAAGGATATTCAACTCCCTGATGGTCTTCATATACCCGGCAACCTCGATGCGTTGCCTCTCAAGTGAGCGTTTTTGAGCTACCGCTGCAAGGATCAGAAAAATGCCAAAAACTGTCAATACTATGACAAAAATCAGGTTCATCCGTTCTCCTCAACAAACCTCTTTATAACCCTTCTCACCCCTTCATCATAAACGAGTCTGAGATGGTTGAGATAAAATGTCTCCCTGTAAGGAGCACCTAAACAATGGGCACTCTCCACACTTACAAGCCCATCCCCTTTCAGGTCTCTCCATTCATCCGGCAGAAGCCTCTCAGGCAGTATCCGCCCTATAATGTCCGGAAAGGAAAACACCTCTTTATAATATATTAAACAACTTTCATTTTTGCTTAAGCAATTTTTATGCCACTTATACACAGTAAAGAGTGTTGGTTCTGTTCCCCCTATGGTAAGAAGCGGGATACCCTTTAGTGCCTCACTGTTCAGGGAATTGAGAAATTCAGAGTCCGGCAGTAGTTCCTTCATAGCCTTACTCGTTACCAGTTGTATCACCCGTCTGATGGCATCTCTAACGGTACCCTCCTCGGTCTTTCCCAGAAGTTTGAGAAAATGTTCACCAAGGCCATAGAGTGTGTCTCCAACCCTCGCTATCCTGCTTCCGGCATGGGGTGTGCCTATGGTTATCAGGCCTGATACCCTGAACCTGCCTGACTGTATAGCCCCTCTTGCAATCAGGCCGCCCCTGCTATGCCCGATGAAAAGGATTCTCTTTCTTCCCACCCCTATGCTATCAAGAATACCAATGAGTTCATCGATGAGTACCTCCGCCTCTGCAAGGGGTCTTTTTTGTGAATAGACAACCACCGGATAACCCTCATCCTCAAGTTCCCTTACCGACGTATAAAGCCTTTCCGGGGGTCTTCCGGTAGAAAATCTACCTTCAGGGGGTTCGGTGTTTGGATCTGGCGGGTCAGAAAGGAAAACCGTTAATGGGTAACTTCCTCCAATGACTCTGCAGTTTTCCGGCCTGAGCCAGAAATCGCCGCTCATACCAAGGCCGTGTATGAATACAAGGAGGGGCTCGTCTTTGCTTCCCTCCCTGAAATACAAAGGGAGGTCATTCAACTATGCCTCCCGGGAGTTCTCCTTTATCTTCTTCAGTATCTCCGGAAGTTCGCTCTTACATTCGGGGTACTTTCTGCTGAGAAACACCTTTATTGCCCGCATCTCAAGCCGTATCTCACTCAGGGAGTCTAACCTTTCAGAGAGTTTCTGTATCTCTGCAGTAAGGGTCTGTATCTCCTTCTCAAGGAGTCTTATTCTCTCTTCCATTATCTTTTCCTCTCGCATTTATTAACCCTTCAAAGAAGCACCACGATTATCTCTTGTGCTTCATTCTCCTTCTGAGTTTTTTGTGTTTGTGCTTGTTGATCTTCCGCTTCCTCCACTTTTTAACACTCCCCATTCCATCACCTCCTTCCGTCTTGGTTTTTCATGTCTCTTACCCTTCTTGCCTGCTCCATGAAAGCCTCCATCTGAAGGCTCACCGTGGGGGACTCTGTCCCATCATAGGGGATGCTTATAAAGGGAACCCCGTAGGTCTCTGATATACCATTCATTATAGCCGTTACAACAGTTCCCGGCATACACCCGAAGGGCATGGCGTTTATTATACCTGAAGCACCCCTTTCGATCATATCAATCGCCTTGCCGATGCTCAAAACCGCCTCACCCTCGAACGAGTCGTCCAGATAGGGAGAGGCCTTCTTCAGCACCACAGGGGTATCAGGCTCATGCGCCGTCCGTAGAAAGCCCTCAACCTCTTTTTCGTATCTTCTGGATACCCTTTTCTGGTAAAACTTTTTCAAAAAGAACTGTATAATACCAGAACGGTCAAATTTTCGCAAGGCCTTCCTGAGTGACATGTGGTTAATGTAGTAAATCCACTCATCCACAGGTGATAGCCATGCCTCACCGCCGAGTGCCTCTATCTTTCTTACGAGATCCTCATTGGAAAACCTGTTAGACCTTACAAATATCTCCCCCACTATGCCGATGACTGGTCTCCTTTCATCCCCTCCCTTAAGTGCATTAAACTCCACCGCCGCCTCTTTAAGTAACTTCTCCACATCACCGTTTGACCGGCTTCGTAGCATGGTCTTTAGTCTTTCCAGATAATGCTCATACACCCTCTGGGTCTCACCGTCCTGCCTCTCGTACGGACGGGTCTCATGGAGAAGTTTGGTAAGCAGGTCTATTGCAACTATCCCCTGCCATGACCTCTTTATAAAATCATTTCCCACCACCCCGAGGTCTGTATAGAAACTCACATCCTGAACCGGGGAGAAGATTGGAACGTCTTTAAAGCCAAGATCGGCAAGTATCATCCGCTGAAACAGGTTATACTGCCCGAAACGACAGGGCCCTGTCCCGGAGGGCATAAAAAAGGCGGACTCATCGGGGTTGAAATCACTGGAAAGGACCTTTTTGAGCATGTCACCCGTGGTGACCGCACAGGGGTAACACTCCTTACCGGAGACATACCTCCTTCCGATGGCTATCGCCTCGGCATCGGTCCTGGGAAGGACCTCGGCAGGCACACCCACATACTCAAAGGCTGCCTCAATTGCGTAGGCGTGGTCGGACATGGGGGGGATATATATCCTCCTTCTCCTTCCGTTACCCTTTCCATTTAACTCCACCTGTGTCCTCTTCGGAATCAGGACCTTTGGTTTCTTCTTCCTTCCAGACTCCCTCTGTGCCATAAGACTGTCAAGAAACGCCTCACACCTGGTTATGGCACCGGCATCGGCGGAGTGCTCGTCTATCTCTATATGAAGGAGAGGCTTTGAACCAAGTTCACGCTCAAGGTATTTGATAATGAAAGAATCCGGTCCACAGGAGAAGTTGCCAATGAGGATCGGGTAGAGGTCATCACGCCCCTTTATATACCTTGCTGCAGAAAGTATCCTCTGCCCAGACCGCCAGTACATGTCTGGCCAGTCATCGTATATGTCAGGGGTGGGCAGAAAGTCCATAGGGATAGCAAGGACATCAAGGGTTGCAAGTTTCCTCGGGATATCAAGATTTACACCCCTGTCAAAGGCATTGTAGGGCCTGCCAAAGACCACCACCTTTACCCGCTCGGCCTCTGAAAGCACATCCCCTGCCTTTCTGCTTATCTTTTCATAAAACTCCCTCTGTGCAGATAATGCCTTTTTAAATGCCCTCTCAATAGTGGAGGTTTCCACATCCTCCCTCTTAAAAACCCTTTTCAGTTCACGGCAGAGGGCCTTCTCACCGCTCTTTACATTCACAACAGGAGCAATCACCCTCGCCTCCGGGAAGGCAACCCTTATCTGGTATGGAAAACTCTGTGTAAGTGGGCATGCATGGCCACGCTCATACCTGCTCTCAGGGGGTGCCATGTTTATAAAACTGGGTATCAGGAGTTGGTCTATCCCCCTTTCAAGTAGGTCTCTTACATGGCCATAGCCTACCTTTACGGGAAAACATGTGTCGGCAAGCACCTTCTCAACCCCCAACTCTACCACCCGGGCATTAGTCTCTGAAGAGACAACCGGTTCATACCCCAGTTCCCACATAAGTGTGCTCCAGAATGGCAGAAAGTCATGGAAAAAGAACACAAAGGGTATCCCGATCCTTCCCCTGGTAGGGCTTATCCCACCCTCCTGAAGCATCTTCTGGTAGTGCCTGTGTGGCTCAAGGAGTGCATCCATTCTGTATCTGAACAGATCGGGTAGGTTCTCTCCACGCCTCCTCCTGATATCGTATTTTTCACACCTACCGCCGTAGAAGAGATACCCGCTTTCACCCTCTATCTTCACCCTGTTTATCTCACAGTGGTTCTCACACCCCTTACACTCAAAAGAACTCACCTCGTATGGTCTGTTTGCAAGGTCAAACCCCTTAAAGGTTGAACTGCCGGGGTTTTTGTCCCTGAACTCCTTTGCTATTAGTGCCATACCGATTGCACCGGTCACATCATGGTTAGGGGGAACGGTGATCTCCCTTCCAAGGAACTTCTCAAAGGCGGCCACAACCGCCTTGTTGAAGGCGGTGCCTCCCTGGAAGAATATCCTTTCCCCGATGTTACGGCCTGCCACAACCCGGTTTATATAGTTTTCCACTATGGAGTACGAAAGCCCGGCAAGGAGATCCTCTCTGGATGCCCCCCTCTGGAGGTTTGACATGAGGGAGTTTTCCATAAAAACGGTGCACCGCTCACCAAGCCTGCAGGGCGATGAAGACCTGAAGGCGGTTTCGGCAAACTCCCCCTTTATGGAGACATCGAGTTTCTCAGCCTGCTCCTCAAGAAAAGAGCCTGTGCCTGCTGCACATGCCTTGTTCATCTCAAAGTCAACTATGATCCCATCCTTGAGAGATATGTACTTCGAGTCCTGCCCGCCTATCTCGAAGATGGTATCCACCTGAGGGTCTATAAAGGCCGCCGCCTTAGCCTGTGCGGTGATCTCATTCTTCACTATATCGGCACCAACAAAGTCCGCTATCATATACCTGCCTGAACCCGTCGTTCCAACCCCCCTTATGGAAACCCTGTCTCCCACCTCCTCCCATATCTCCCTGAGTCCCCTCCTTACCGCCTCGATGGGCCTTCCCGCGGTCATGAGGTACCTCTTTGAGATCAATCTTCCCTCTTCGTCTATCAGGGCAAGGTTTGTGCTGATTGAGCCAATGTCTATACCAAGATAGGCGGGTATCTCTTTACCGTCATCCTCAGAAAGGGTGACTGCCTCCACAGCAGTAACTGAAAGATGCCGTTTCTCAAAATTATCACCATCCTCAATTAGAGGTGGCTGGCCAGGGGTTGCAACCTCCGATTTCAGTGAAAGTGCCGAGAGGTCATCCCTGTGAATCTTCACGAGATCTCCCTCCTTTTCCGCCCTGATAACTGCCCCCACCGCACCGGTCAGATGGGGCATGGCAGGCACAACGAGTTCCTTCAGGCCAAACACCTCCCTGAATGCCCTGACAACACCCCTGTTCAGGGCCACACCCCCCTGAAATGCCACCTTTGGCACCAACTTTCTCCCCCTCACTATGGAGCCCTTGAAGTTCCTTGCCACTGCAAAGCATAAACCACCTATTATGTCCTCAACGGGGGTGGCTATCTGCTGAAGGTGGATCATGTCAGACTTGGCAAACACACTGCATCTACCTGCTATGCGGGGTGGTTTACTTGATTTAAGGGCGATCTCGCTGAACTCCTCAATACTGAAACCAAGCCTTTCTGCCTGCTGATCAAGGAAAGAGCCCGTCCCGGCTGCACATACCGAGTTAAGGGAAAAGTCCTTGATATTCTCACCGTCAAGGATTATGAGTTTTGAGTCCTCACCGCCCATCTCCATCACGGTATTTACAGAGGGCTCAAAGTGGCGTACCCCCTCTATCTGGGCTATTAGTTCATTAATGATCGGGGTACCAAGGCGTTCACCGATTTTCTTACCGGTAGAACCTGTAAAGGCTATATAAAAATCCTGAAATTCTTCAAAGACCGGAGAGATAAGTTCTGTGAATGTCTCAACAGGACGGCCATAATGCCTTTTATAGAAGTGCCTTTGTAGTTTAAGATCGGCATCTAAGACAACGAGTTTTATGCTTACCGATCCCCCATCAACCCCTACCATGTACTGCATCCTATCACCTCCTTATGGATATTATACCCAAGAAGAACCCTTTTATGAGCAAACCATTTTATACCTCAAGACTCATCAAGTCATACGCAATAAGAACCTCTCCCCCGAAACTCTCCCTTACCTCAGAAAGTGCCCTTTTCTCATCAAAAAAGGGGTATATGTGAGAAAGCAAAAGCCTTCCGGCACCTCCTTTTGCGGCAAGCCTTCCCGCCTCACGGCTACTCATATGCCCCTTCATCTTCCCCTCTGAAGTGGTAGAGGAGTCTGCCACTATAAGATCGGCACCCGAGGCAAACCTTACAAGTGCATCATCTAAGTCAGCATCGCCTGTTATTACTACCGACCTTTCGCCCTCAGTTATCCTGTAAGCCCTGCTTCCGTCTGCATGGTTTGTCTCAACTGAAGAGACCTCTACACCACACAGCAAAGTTCTCTGCTCAGTCCTGTAAACTATCTCAAAACCGGGCTTCTTAGCGATGAACAACTCGAGGTTTTTCTTTAAAAGCCCAGTTGTATGCCCGCTACCAAAGACAAAAAGGGGTTTTCCCCTCTTGAATCCCGGTGTAGCCATCAGTGAATGTATCAGGGGAACAAAATCAGAGGCGTGATCGGGATGATGGTGGGTAAGCAAAACTGCATCAATCTCTTTATATGAATAACCGGCCTTTACGGCCTGTCTTAAAACACCCGGACCTGCATCCACAAGCAGCAGGCACTCATCAGCCTCAACGAGATACCCGGGAGACCCCCTCACCGGATCAGGTACACAGGTCCCACTGCCAAGAACGATAACCCTCATCTAAAAGATTATACCAGAAAAGGGATGGTTGGTTATTGGTGTATTGGTATATTGGTGTATTGGTTTATTGGTTTATTGGTGGGGTGGTGGGGTGTAATGTGGCGTTGATTCAAGGGGTCTGCTTGTCCATTGCATCGAAGGTTGTAAGGGGATGGCTTTTGCATCCTTTAGGAAAAGTAAAACGAAAGTTGAACAACCAATTGAGCCAAAAAATTGTGAAACAATATGGCGATAGGGCATCAAAACTGTTTTCTCAAGCCTTTTCTGTACCCCAAAGGACATTATAAGAGATAAAGAAATCTTTCTAAACTCTATGCCTTCTGTGTTCTATGAGCGCTCAGTGGTTGGTTTTTTGCTAAATAGAGGTGTTCTGGAGGCGGCGGCCGGATTCGAACCGGCGCATAAAGGTTTTGCAGACCTCTCCCTTAGCCACTTGGGTACGCCGCCGTAAACGGAGAGTTTCACAAATATTCAAAAAGGGGGCAGATCCCTTATCCAAATCTGCACCCTTTAGCCGTCAATGGAGCGGGCGACGAGATTCGAACTCGCGACCCCAACCTTGGCAAGGTTGTGCTCTACCAGCTGAGCTACGCCCGCATCAGAAAGGAGGGTAATCAGTTCTTCCTCTGCCCTGGCTCAAGGGAGTCAACAACACGGATTATACCCTCGGTTTTCTCCCTGTAATTCTCAAGAAAGGCGACCCTCATCTCCAGTTCCCTTACCTTTGCTTCGTAATCACTCTCCATCGCCTTGATCTTTGCATTAACAAAGGACTGGAGCGCCTTAAACTCTTTTTTCAGGGCATTGTATCTCTTTTTGTAAAAGAACCTTTCCTTCCTATCGTTTATATTATCAAGGAAACGAGATACAATTTTCATAACATTCAAAGATAACATAATGCCCCCGGTTGCGTCAATCCTC
>CAYMML010000004.1:0-23052 GCA_964391515.1 uncultured Thermodesulfovibrio sp.
AGCCCCTCATCAATACCTTTCTTGATCTCCTTACTCAGGTTTTCCCAGAATCCCATAAATATACCCCCTTTCTATGATTTATTGTCTATCCAGCCTACATTGCCATATCGTTAATTTTAATTATAACATAATAATAATTTATTGATTTAAAAACCTTTTATCTCTATAAAAATTTTTATATCCCTTATTCTTGACAAAGCGCCTTTCACTGTGATAAAGTTCTGCAATTTTGGAATGCCAAACCCGGCGGAGCGGCAATAAATATTGCATCAGATACTGCCTTTTAATTTCGGGCAGAAAACACTTAACAGACAGGTGGTATAATGATCGAGATCGATAAGATTTGGTTTTTTGTACAGTTAGCAAATTTTCTAATACTCCTTTTCTTGCTGAATAAACTTCTGTTTCAACCCCTGCTAAACCTGTTTGAGGAGCGTAAGGAGGCCACTGAGGGAGCACTTGAAGAGGCAAGGAAGATGCAGGAAGAGAAGGACAAGGCACTTCAGGCATTTCAGAAGGAGATGGCGGAGGCAAGGGAAAAGGCAAGAGAGATATTTAATCAGTTGAGAGAGGAAGGGCTTGCCGAGCAAAAGAGGATTGTATCAGAGGCGCAGGATGAGACCTTGAAGGAGATTGAAAAGGCTCGCGAAGAGATCAAAAAGGAGACTGAGGCTGCAAGGCTCAAACTTGGTGATACGGTAAGATCATTCTCTGACGAGATTGTAAGGAAACTTGTAGAGGTATAAGAGAACTATGAAAGGTATGAAAGAGAGTTTCAGGATATATTCTGCATGGTTTATGACACTTGTGGTACTTGTTTTGTGCTATGCACCTCTCGTGCTTGCCGCAGAAGAGCATGGAGGAGAGCATGGTTCTGACTGGAAGGCGTGGCTCTGGCGTATAATCAACTTTCTTATCCTTGTGGTGATATTGGTTAAGTTTCTCGGTAAGCCCATGCGCACCTACTTTCAGAAGAGGACAGAGGTTATCGAGGAGTCCTTGAGACAGGCAAAAGAGGCAAGAGAACTTGCCGAGAGGGCGCTTAAGGAGGTTCAGGAGAAGGTGTCGCTCAAAGAGCAGGAGATTGAGAAGATTATGGAGGCTGCAAGACGCTCCGGTGAGGCAGAAAAGGAGACCCTGATAGAGCAGGGTAAGGAGATGAGTGAGAAGATAAAGGAGCATGCAAAGTCCAACATAGCGATGGAACTGGAAAACGCCAAGGCTGCCCTCAGACAGGAGGCGGCTGAACTTGCCGTGAAACTTGCCGAGAAGAAGATAAAGGAGACTCTTTCGGAAGAAGACCAGAGGAAACTGCTTGACGAATCCATAAGGAAGTTAGAGGGATAAATGTCAAAGACGATCGCAAAAAACGCAAAAAGGTATGCCAGGATGCTTTTCAACTCTGTAGGTGTGGACAAGGCCGAGCAGGTGCTTGCTGAACTTACACTCCTGAACCAGATGGTTGAGGGGTCAAAGGAGATAAGAAACTTCTTTTTCAGTCCCATGATTGGGGATGACGAGAGAGAAAAGGGTATAAACGCAATAAGTGAGCGTGCCGGTTTTTCAGAAGAGGTAACCAGGTTTCTGAGGTTCCTTGGCGAAAAAAGGGGGGTAGGTGCCCTTCAGGAGATAATAAGACACTTTACAAACCTGTATCTTGAAAGGAAAAACAAGGCAAAGGCGACGGTTATAGCACCCTTCAGCCTTGATGGTGGTTTTGAAGAGAGGTTGAGGAGTTCCCTTAAGAAACTGACAGGTAAGGAGATAGATCTGGAGTATGAGGTTGACCCTGAACTTATCGGCGGTGTGGTCGTGAAGATCGGAAGTTCCATGTATGACACAAGCCTAAAGGGCCAGTTGAACCGGCTGCGGGAAGAACTCTCAAGGAGGGTATGACATCCTCTTTGAGTTTTGATAGAAATAGCACTTTAAATTTATAAGGGGTGATGACATGGAGATCAAAGTAGAAGAGATAAGCGAACTTATCAAACAGCAGATCGCCGACTTTGAGAAGAAGGTGGATGTAAGTGAGGTCGGCTCGGTTCTAAGTGTTGGTGACGGTATCGCCAGGATCTACGGCCTTGAGAATGTGATGGCAAGCGAACTCCTTGAGTTCCCGAACAATGTCTTCGGTATGGCCCTGAACCTTGAAGAGGATGTGGTAGGTGCGGTTCTCTTCGGTGAAGACAGCCTTGTTCACGAGGGTGATGTGGTTAAGAGAACCGGTAAGATCATGGAGGTTCCCGTTGGTGAGGCGATGCTCGGAAGGGTGGTAAACGCAATCGGACAGCCCATAGACGGGAAGGGTCCTATCGACGCATCGGAGACCAGACATGTGGATATCGTTGCCCCTGGAATCGTTGACCGGCAACCGGTTAGCGAGCCCCTTCAGACCGGCCTTAAGGCGATTGACTCCATGATACCCATAGGCCGTGGCCAGAGGGAGTTGATCATTGGCGACCGCCAGACCGGTAAGACGGCAATTGCGATAGATGCAATCATTAACCAGAAGGGTCAGGATGTTTACTGTATATATGTGGCGGTGGGTCAGAAGAGGGCATCTGTGGCACGTGTGGTTCAGACCCTTGAAGAGCATGGTGCCATGGAGTACACCACAGTTGTGGTTGCCTCCGCCTCAGAGCCTGCACCACTACAGTACATAGCCCCATACTCAGGCTGTGCCATGGGTGAGTATTTCAGGGACAACGGTAAACACGCCCTTATTATATATGACGACCTCAGCAAGCAGGCTGCCGCCTACAGGCAGTTGTCCCTGCTTCTCAGGCGTCCTCCAGGCCGTGAGGCATACCCAGGTGATGTCTTCTACCTCCATTCCCGCCTTCTTGAGAGGGCTGCAAAACTCTCGGACAAACTCGGTGGTGGTTCACTGACGGCACTACCGATAATCGAGACACAGGCCGGTGACGTCTCGGCTTATATCCCAACAAATGTTATCTCCATCACGGACGGCCAGATATATCTTGAACCTGACCTGTTTTATGCAGGTATAAGGCCGGCCGTCAACGTGGGTCTTTCAGTGAGCCGGGTGGGTGGTGCAGCCCAGACCAAGGCGATGAAACAGGTGGCAGGTACGCTCAGGCTCGACCTTGCCCAGTTCCGTGAACTTGCTGCCTTTGCCCAGTTTGGTTCAGATCTGGATAAGGCCACTCTGCAGCAGATCGAGCGTGGTAAGAGGATGGTAGAACTCCTGAAGCAGGGGCAGTATAAACCCATGTCACTTGACGATCAGATCATAGTGCTCTTTGCTGGCACACAGGGTTTCCTTGACGATCTGGATGTGGAGCAGATAGGTGAGTTTGAGCAGGGGCTCTTGAGTTTTATGCGGAGCCAGAAACCCGAGATCAAGCAGGAGATACTTGAGAAAAAGGCGCTTGATGAGGAACTAAAGAGTAAACTATCAGAGGCTATAACCGCCTTCAAAGAGACCTTCAAGGCATAAGGTAAAAGGAAAGATATGGCAACATTAAGGGATATAAAGAGAAGAATAAACTCTATAAAGAGCACATCAAAGATCACCAGGGCAATGAAGATGGTGGCGGCGGCCAAGTTCCGCAAGGCTCAGGACAGGATGCTTGCCCTCCGCCCTTATTCGGACAAGATATCGGAGGTGCTTGCCTCACTTGCCCAGCCCACAGGTGAGGATCTGCACCCGCTCCTTCAGGTGAGGCCGAGAAAGACGGTGGAGGTTCTGGTGCTCACCAGTGACAAGGGGCTCTGCGGTGCCTTTAACTCCAATGTCCTGAAGGCTGCTTCACGGTTGATTGACCGTCTAAGGTCTGAGGGGTTCGAGGTGAGCCTCAGCACCATAGGAAGAAAGGCGAGGGATTATTTTAAACGCAGGGAGTTTGAGATCCGTAAGGTTTGGACCGGGCTTTCAGGTAAGATCACATACAGCAGTGCGGCCGATGTGGCATCTGATATCATGAACGGGTATATTGATGAGACCTTTGATGAGTTGATACTCGTGTATAACGAGTTTAAGACTGTGGTTTCGCAGAATGTAGTTGAAAAGAAACTCCTTCCCATTGCAGAGATTGAGCATGATGAAACTACGGAGATGAAGGATTTTATATTTGAGCCTTCTGAGACAGAGATTTTCCAGCGTCTCTTGCCAAAGAGCATAGAGATACTCATATACCGTGCCATGCTTGAGTCTCAGGCATCTGAAGAGGCTGCACGAATGACTGCTATGGAGAACGCAACCCGAAGTGCAGAAGATATGATAGACAGGCTTACCCTTGAGTACAACAAGGCACGTCAGGCATCCATTACAAAGGAACTTATGGATATCGTGGGTGGTGCCGAGGCACTGAAGGGTTAGAGATAGATTTAATGATAAAAGAAAATAAAATCTGGAGGTATAAAGATGAGTGCTGAAACGACTCTTAGAGAAGGAAGGGTTGCACAGGTTATTGGTGCAGTTGTGGATGTGGAGTTTGAGGGCAAACTTCCGGAGATACTGAACGCCCTCAAGATAGAGCAGCCAGCAGACCCCGAGCGGGGTATCCCTGAGATCAATCTCACCCTTGAGGTTGCATCTCACCTTGGCGACAACAAGGTAAGAACCATAGCAATGGGGCCTACAGACGGTCTGGTGCGTGGTATGAAGGCTGTGGACACAGGGCAGCCCATCAGTGTGCCCGTTGGGGAGGCAACACTTGGAAGGATCGTAAATGTTACCGGTGACCCCTACGACCAGGCCGGTCCGATAGAGGCAAAGGAGAAATGGCCTATTCACCGTCAGGCACCTGACTTTACCGAGCAGGAGCCGGCAACCCAGGTTTTTGAAACGGGTGTTAAGGTCTTTGACCTGCTCGTTCCCTTCGTAAGGGGTGGTAAGATGGGTATGTTTGGTGGTGCCGGTGTGGGTAAAACGGTCATCATCATGGAGATGATCCACAATATTGCGATGGTTCATGGCGGCGTCTCCGTGTTTGCAGGTGTGGGTGAGAGGACGAGGGAAGGTAACGACCTGTATCTCGAGATGAAGGAGTCGGGCGTTCTCGAAAAGGCGGCACTCATTTATGGGCAGATGAACGAGCCCCCAGGTGCAAGGCTCAGGGTCTCGCTTACCGCACTTACCTCAGCGGAGTATTTCAGAGACCAGGGGCAGGATGTGCTTATTTTTATTGACAATATATTCAGATACACACTTGCCGGTTCTGAGGTGTCGGCACTCCTTGGAAGGATGCCTTCAGCGGTGGGGTACCAGCCAAACCTCGGAACAGATATGGGTATGCTTCAGGAGAGGATTACCACCACAAAGAAGGGCTCGATAACCTCCATGCAGGCAATCTATGTTCCGGCTGACGACCTGACCGACCCGGCAGTGGCAACCGCCTTTACCCACCTCGACGGAACGGTGGTTCTCTCAAGGCAGATTGCAGAACTTGGTATTTACCCGGCAGTGGATCCCCTTGATTCGACCTCCCGAGCACTCGATCCGATGGTGATAGGTGAGGAGCATTACCAGGTGGCAAGGGGTGTTCAGAAGATACTCCAGAGGTATAAGGAACTGCAGGATATTATTGCAATCCTCGGTATGGAGGAACTCTCCGAGGATGACAAACTTGTGGTTGCCAGGGCAAGAAAGATACAGAGGTTCCTGAGCCAGCCCTTCCATGTGGCGGAGGCTTTTACGGGCACACCTGGTAAGTACGTGAAACTTGAAGACACCATCAAGGGTTTCAAGGCGATAGTAAACGGTGAGTACGACGATATGCCGGAGCAGGCGTTTTACATGGTCGGCACCATTGAGGAGGCTGAGGAGAAGGCAAGAGGTCTTGGCTGGAGCAGAGGTTAAGATAACTCAAAAATCAGATAAGGGAGATGGTGTAATAGATGGCAGAAAAACTCATGCTTGAGATTGTTACCCCTTACGGAGCAGTCCTGAAAGAGGAGGTTGATGAGGTTGTTGCCCCCGGTTCTGAGGGTGAGTTTGGTGTGCTTCCGGGGCATGTCCCATTTGTTACCACATTGAAAATCGGGATGCTTCTTTATAAAAAGGGCGGTTCCACAGGATATGTATTTGTAAACAGTGGGTATTCGGAGGTGACCTCTGATAAGGTGCTTATCCTTGCCGACAGTGCAGAGAAGGCTGAAGATATAGATGTGGAGCGTGCAAAGGAGGCGATGAGGAGGGCTGAGGAACTCCTCAAGAAGAAGGAAGAGATAGATTTCGCCCGTGCCCAGGCCGCCCTCCAGCGTGCGGTTACACGTATACAGGTGGCAGAGAAGGCAGGACGGTAACCACTTGCAAAAACGGTTTTAGATATGCTTAAATACCCTTGCCTTTAAACCGGCCCGGTGAGGCTGGTAAGGCAGGAGGTCATGGATTGGATCACAATATACTGAAATGTAACCTTTCTCCCGGAAGGCGGGGGAAAGGTTTTTTTGTGCCATGAAGAAGCAGATACTCGATCAAAGGGACATAGACAGGGCGCTTTCCAGGATTGCCCACGAGATCGTGGAGAAGAACAGAGACCTTGAAAGGGTCTGTCTGATTGGTATACAGCGTGGTGGTGTACATCTTTCGTCCCGGATAGCAAAGAAGATATCCGAGTTTGAAGGCGTTACACTGCCTGCAGGAAGTCTTGATATATCCCTATACAGAGATGATATAGGACTGAGGAAAAAACAGCCCGTTGTTAGAAAGACGGAGATCGACTTTGACATCAACGATCTCACAGTGATCCTTGTGGACGATGTCCTGTTTACAGGCCGTTCCATCAGGGCGGCCATGGATGCACTTATGGATATTGGAAGACCTGCAAGGATACAACTTGCAGTACTGATAGACAGAGGGCACAGGGAACTTCCCATAAGGGCGGATTATGTGGGGAAGAATGTTCCAACATCACTTGCCGAGAAGATAGAGGTGCTGTTGAATGAGGAAGGTCATGAGGATGGGGTATTCCTTACGGGTGGTATGGAAAAGCCGGATGATAAGTAGGGTGAATTTATTTTATGGGTAGAAGGCATCTTCTTAGCACAAAAGACCTGAGCAGAGAGGAGATAACCCTTATACTGGATACCGCCCATGGGTTCAGGGATGTCCTTGAAAGGGATATAAAGAAGGTGCCGGCACTCAGGGGAAAGACGGTTGTCAACCTGTTTTTTGAGCCATCTACCCGTACAAGGACTTCATTTGAGGTGGCGGCAAAGAGGCTCAGCACGGATGTGATTAATTTCTCAGTCTCTACAAGTTCGGTGGTGAAGGGTGAGAGCCTTATTGATACTGCCAGGACGATCCAGGCACTTGGGGCAGACTTTGTGGTTGTGAGGCACTCCTCTTCGGGTGTCCCACATCTTTTAAGTGAGCAGATGGACGCCTCCATAATTAATGCCGGAGACGGTATAAATGAGCATCCCACTCAGGCACTCCTTGATGCCTTCACCATCAGGGAGAAAAAGGGTGCAGTTACTGGGCTTAAGGTGGCTATTGTGGGTGATATAGTTCACAGTCGTGTGGCAAAGTCGAACATACCCTGCCTGAGGAGCCTTGGTGCAGAGGTGCGGTTGATAGGGCCACCCACCCTTGTCCCGGATGCCTTCAGGGAGGATGGGGTGGAGGTATATTACTCTATGGAGGATGGCCTTCATGATGTGGATGTGATAATGATGCTCAGGGTACAGATGGAGAGGCAGGACAGTGGTTTCTTCCCTACTCTTGATGAGTATTTCAGGCTCTGGGGGCTTACGGAAGAAAGGGTGCGGCTTGCAAAGCCCGATGCCATAGTAATGCACCCGGGTCCGATGAACCGGGGGGTTGAGATAGACTCCCGGGTTGCAGATTCAGAAAGGGCGGTGATACTTGATCAGGTGACAAACGGTATTGCCGTGAGGATGGCTGTGCTGTATCTGCTTGGAGGAAAGGGTTGAAGCACAGGATCATGAAGGTTAAAGATTACCGGGAGGCAGAGGAGATGGAAGTGTTGTTTAAACTTTTCAGAAGCCATGAAGGAAGCAGTACTCTACCGATCTTGAGATTTAAAGGGTAAGGTAAAATGAGGATAGTTATAAAAAATGGTAGGATTATAGACCCTTCTCGCACCATTGACGACCCCGGTGATATAGTCATTGAAGACGGGGTTATAAGATCAATAATCATTCAAAGAGAAGGAAGTGAAAAGACAGAAGGTGATACCGGTGCTGACATGGTGATAAATGCCTCTGGTATGTATGTCCTGCCAGGGCTTGTGGACATGCATGTTCACCTGAGAGAGCCAGGGTTTGAGCACAAGGAGACGATAAAGACAGGTACAATGGCGGCGGTAAGGGGTGGCTTTACATCTGTGTGCTCAATGCCTAACACAAGGCCTGTAAATGATAACGAGACTGTCACCGAGTTTATTCTCAGAAAGGCACATGCCGAAGGGGCGTGCCATGTATTCCCCATCGGGGCTATAACCAAGGGGCAGAAGGGCGAGGAACTCGCAGAGATGGGGATGATGTATGAGGCGGGCTGTGTTGCATTTTCCGACGACGGGATGCCCGTGATGAACAGCCTGATAATGCGGAGGGCCCTTGAGTATTCCAAACGGTTTGGCCTTCCAATAATAAGCCATGCCGAGGACAGAACCCTTTCCGCTGGTGGTGTGATGAACGAGGGGAGGGTATCTTATCAACTGGGCCTGAAGGGAATACCCCGTGAGGCGGAGATTATAATGATCAGAAGAGATATAGAACTTGCAAGGCTTACCGGTGGGAGGCTCCACATCGCCCATGTCTCAACCGCCGAAGGGGTGGAGGCGATCAGGGAGGCAAAACGGGATGGCCTGGATATTACGGCAGAGACCTGCCCTCACTATTTCACACTTACCGATGAGGCGGTAAGGGGGTACAGGACTGTTGCGAAGGTAAACCCTCCCCTTAGGACAGAGCGTGATGTGGAGGCTGTGAAGGAGGCTTTAGCAGACGGGACAATTGACGTTATTGCAACAGATCATGCGCCTCACCACAGGGATGAGAAACTCTGTGAGTTCGACAAGGCGGCGTTTGGCATCTCCGGCCTTGAGACCGCACTTTCCCTTTCCCTCCGGTTCGTTCGTGAGGGGCTGCTTGATATATCAGGTCTTGTTGAAAAGATGGCAACAAACCCTGCAAGGATATTGAACATCAAGAAGGGTGGACTCCATGAGGGCAGGGATGCTGACATAACAGTTGTGGATCCGGAGCGGGAGTGGAGAGTTGACCCTGAACTGTTCTTGTCTAAGGGCAAAAATACGCCGTTTGAGGGTTTTCATCTGAAAGGAAGACCGGTTATCACCATTTGTAAAGGGAAGGTTTACGACTTTTATGAGATAGAATCAGGGAGGCTTAATGTCTAAGGCATTGCTTGTGCTACAGGACGGAACGGTCTTTGAGGGAACCTCCTTTGGTGCAGATGGAGAGGCGGTTGGAGAGGTGGTATTCAACACCTCCATGACCGGCTACCAGGAGATACTTACAGACCCATCCTATAAGGGGCAGATCGTCACCATGACATATACGCAGATGGGGAATTATGGTGTGAACGATGAGGATGTTGAGTCAGCAGGTGGTCCGAAGGTTGAGGGTTTTATAGTCAAAGAGTATCTCTCTTACCACAGTAACTGGCGCTCTGGTGAATCCCTTGGAGACTACCTGAAGAGACATGGAATTGTTGGCATAGAGGGGATTGACACAAGGGCTCTCACAAGACATATAAGGGATTATGGGGCACAGATGGGGATCATCTCCACGGTGGAGACCGACCCCTTTAAGGTCTATGAAAAGATAAAGGAACACCCTGGTATAGGTGGAGTGGATCTCGTGAGGTATGTGACAACGAAAGAGAAATACCACTGGAGTGAAAGGGTATGGAAGTGGAAGGGGATTGATCAAAGGGATGAAGAACAGTCAGGAGAGAAGGCTTACCGGGTGGTTGTTTATGACTTTGGTGTGAAGTTCAGTATCCTCAGAAACCTTGCAGAGGCGGGTTTTGATATCACGGTGGTTCCTGCCACCACCCCGCACGAGATGGTTCTTGAGATGAAACCGGATGGGGTTCTTTTCAGTAACGGCCCGGGTGATCCGGAGGCGATCACCTATGGGATAGAAAACGCAAAGGCGCTCTTTGGAAGATTACCCATCTTTGGTATATGCCTTGGGCACCAGATAATAGGGCTTGCCCTGGGCGGAAGGACATATAAACTCAAGTTCGGGCATCATGGGGGTAACCATCCAGTTATGTATCTGCCCACACAGGAGGTGGAGATCACCTCTCAGAATCACAACTACTGTGTGGACATAAAGAGCCTGGGGGATCAGGTGAGGCTTACCCACAGAAACCTCTATGACGGTACCGAAGAGGGGATGGAGCATGTGGAGTTACCGCTCTTTTCGGTACAGCATCACCCCGAGGCAGGCCCGGGTCCAAACGATGCAAGGCATATCTTTAACAGGTTCAGAGAGATGATAGAAGGTTTCAAGGGGGGTGTTGGATGATGTTCATCGACCTTTTAAGGACGAGAAGGAGCATCAGGAGGTTTCAGGACAGGGAGGTGGAGAAGGAGAAGATCAATCTTATACTTGAGGCTGCGCTCCGTTCACCATCGTCAAGGAGCCTTAACCCGTGGGAGTTTGTCCTTGTTACCGATAAGGAACTGCTTGAGAAACTCTCGAGGGCAAAGGAACACGGCTCGTCTTTTCTGAAAGATGCCCCGGCAGGTGTTGTGATTGTTGCTGACCCTGAAAGGTGTGATGTGTGGGTTGAAGACTGTTCCATTGCATCGATTCTCATACAACTTGCAGCCCACGACCTCGGGCTCGGAAGTTGCTGGATACAGATTAGAAAGAGGATGCACTCAGGTGAGAAGACTGCAGAGGATTATGTTAAAGAAATACTTGGGATTCCCGGAAGGATGGTGGTTGAGTCGATCATTGCTTTAGGATACCCGGCAGAGGGGAAACAGCCCCATCCTGCGGGTTCTCTGGAGTGGGAAAAGGTGTTTCATAACCGGTATGGGGAAGGCCTGAGGGATGCCTGAAGAAAGGGAAAGGTATGCCTTTGTCTATGAAAACGGGAGGATCAGCCTCCGTGCCTATAGTTTCAGGGCAGAGAAGGGAAGCGTTCTCCACAGCGGGATATTCAGTCGGGAACTTGCCTCGAGTTTCGTGGCGGCGGCTGTGGCAGGGGCAACTCTCATCGTTTTTTCACTTTTTGGTGAGTTAGGCCTTCTGCAATACCTTATCGGTGCCCTCTTATTCGGGGTCACAATCCCCATTGCAAGGATATACATCTTCAAAGAGCCTTATCTTGAGACAACTATTGATGCGGACTCAATAATTATTACCCTTATGAGACCGGTTATGCCGAAGACGATAAGGAGAAACAGGACTGAACTCAGGGAGTTGAGGATCGAATACAAGAGGTTTGAACCTGAGAATCCCGATGCGATAGAGTTCGTTGAGAAGATTGCCCTTCAGCACGGAACGGTAATCCCGGGATTTGGCAAGGTAAAGGAGTTTTACGACCTGGTGTTAGATTTCGGTGATGAACATATCACCATCCTTACCACTGATGAGAAGGCCAGGGCAGAAGAAGTTATGGTAAAATTACGGGATTTTCTTGAGAGAGGAGCCAAAAAGGGTGCCAAAGCGTGAGGACATACAAAAGATACTTCTCATAGGCTCTGGGCCTATAGTGATCGGGCAGGCCTGTGAGTTTGATTACTCCGGGACACAGGCATGCAAGGCGCTAAGGGAACTTGGATATAAGGTGGTGCTTGTGAACTCAAACCCGGCCACCATAATGACAGATCCCGAGATGGCTGATGCTACCTACATTGAACCGCTGCTTCCGGATGTTTTAGAGATGATCATAAAAGAGGAACGCCCTGACGCACTCCTTCCCACAATGGGAGGGCAGACGGCGCTTAACCTTGCGGTAGAACTTGCCGAAGGAGGGGTGCTCGACAGTTACGGTGTTGAACTTATAGGGGCAAAGTTAGATGCAATAAAAAAGGCGGAGGATCGTGACCTCTTCAAGGAGGCAATGAAGAGGATCAACCTTGAGGTTCCGCGCTCTGCGGCAGTTAACTCCATGGAGGAGGGGCTTGAGGCGATCGAGTTTGTAAAGTTTCCTGCCATTCTTCGGCCTGCCTTTACGCTTGGAGGCACGGGTGGTGCCGTTGCATACAACATGGAGGAGTACAGGGATCTCCTTGAGAAGGCGCTCAAACTAAGCCCTGTAAGTCAGGTGCTCGTGGAGGAGTCTGTCCTTGGCTGGAAGGAGTACGAACTTGAGGTGATGCGTGATGGAAAGGACAATGTGGTGATAATCTGTTCTATTGAAAACTTTGACCCCATGGGGGTTCATACCGGTGACAGCATCACGGTGGCTCCGGCACAGACGCTTACGGATAAGGAATACCAGAGGATGCGGGATGCGGCGATTGCGGTGATAAGGGAGATTGGTGTTGATACAGGTGGAAGTAATATCCAGTTTGCTCTAAACCCGGAAGACGGGAGGATGGTGGTGATAGAGATGAACCCCAGGGTCTCCCGGTCATCGGCACTTGCCTCAAAGGCCACCGGCTTTCCTATTGCAAAGATTGCAGCAAAACTCGCCGTAGGCCTTACACTCGATGAGATACCGAACGATATAACCCGTGAGACTCCCGCAAGTTTTGAACCAACCATAGATTATGTGGTTACAAAGGTGCCCCGGTTTGCCTTTGAGAAGTTCCCTGAAGCAGACTCAACACTTACCACTCAGATGAAGTCTGTGGGTGAGGTAATGTCCATAGGGAGGACTTTCAAGGAGTCTCTCCAGAAGGCGATAAGGAGTCTTGAGATAGACAGTTATGGTTTTGAGGAGATGCCCTCCGATCCTGAGACGATCAGAGAAAAACTTAAGACCCCAAACAGTGAACGGCTCTGGTATATTGCGCAGGCACTGCGGGAGGGGTTTTCCGTTAAGGAGATACATGAACTTACATGGATTGATCCCTGGTTTATTGAAAATATAAAGGATATCGTTAGGTTTGAGGATGAGATAAGGACTAAACTCAATCCTTCATCGCCGGATGGAAAACTCCTGAGGAAGGCAAAATCCCTCGGGTTTTCCGACAAAAGAATAGCGGAATTGACGAGAGTCACCGAGGCAGAGATAAGGGGCATAAGGAGGGAGTTGGGCCTTCGGGGTGTGTACAAGATGGTTGATACATGTGCTGCAGAGTTTGAGGCATACACTCCCTATCTTTACTCCACTTATGAACAGCCGGTATGGAGGATAGGGTCTGATGGCTCAGCAGGCTATAACGACGCCCTTGTGGAGTGTGAGGCAAGGCCGACTGACAGGAAAAAGATAATAATCCTCGGAAGTGGTCCGAACCGGATCGGTCAGGGGATAGAGTTTGATTACTGCTGTGTGCATGCAGTCTTTGCTCTGCGGGAACTGGGATATGAGACGATAATGGTGAACTGTAATCCCGAAACGGTGAGCACCGATTATGATACCTCCGACAGGCTTTACTTTGAGCCACTTACCCTTGAGGATGTCCTGAACATTATAGAAGTGGAGAGGCCGGAGGGCGTTATCGTTCAGTTTGGTGGGCAGACACCGCTTAAACTTGCTGTTCCCCTTGAGAGAGAAGGTGTAAGGATACTCGGCACTCCACCTGATGCAATAGACCGTGCCGAAGACAGAAAGAGGTTCAAAGAACTACTTCATAAACTCGGTCTGATGCAGCCTGAAAGCGGCACTGCCATGAGCGAGGCCGAGGCGATAGAGGTTGCAAGCAGGATAGGTTATCCGGTAATGGTCAGACCCTCTTACGTGCTTGGCGGCAGGGCGATGGAGATAGTTTATGATGAGGAGTCTCTCAGGGAGTATATGAGCCGTGCCGTTAAGGCATCTCCCGAGCATCCGGTTTTGATAGATAAATACCTGGTGGACGCCACCGAGGTTGATGTGGATGCGGTATCAGACGGCAAAAGGGTGATCATCGGTGGTGTGATGGAGCATATAGAGGAGGCGGGGATACACTCTGGTGATTCTGCCTGTTCCATACCACCACACTCGCTTAGCAGTGAGGTGGTGGAGGAGATAAAACGGCAGACCAGGGCACTTGCCCTTGAACTGGGTGTTGTGGGGCTTATGAATGTCCAGTTCGCTGTAAAGAGGGAAGAGGATGGTTCTGAGGGTATTTATATTTTGGAGGTAAACCCCAGGGCGTCAAGAACCATCCCTTATGTGAGTAAGTCCGTTGGGGTTCCTCTTGCCAAGGTGGCGGCAAAGGTGATGGCGGGCAAGACCCTTGATGAACTCGGGCTAAGAGATGACCCTGAAATCGGCCATGTAAGCGTAAAGGAGGCGGTGTTTCCTTTTGAGAAATTTCCAGGAGTGGATACCATACTCGGTCCGGAGATGAAGTCGACCGGTGAGGTGATGGGGATCGATCTGGACTTCGGACTTGCCTATGCAAAGGCGGAGGCAGGTGCAAGAAACCAGATACCCCGCACGGGTAAGGTCTTCATCAGTGTCCGTGATGAGGACAAACATCATGTGCCTGAAATAGCACGGGCATTTATTGAAGAAGGGCTTGGGGTTGTTGCAACAAGAGGGACTGCTAAATTCCTTGCTGAAAATGGTATTGAGGTGGAGGTGGTGAACAAACTAAAAGAGGGTAGGCCTCATGTTGTGGATCTAATCAAAAATAAGGAGATAAGTTTCATCATAAACACCATAGAGTCTGCGCGGGCAAGAAAAGACTCTTATTATATCAGGCACAGTGCCTTGCAGTATCGGATACCCTATACTACGACCATTACGGGTGCAAGGGCGGTTGCAAGGGCATTAAAGGGGCTGAAGAAGAGAAAGATGAGTATCAGGTCTGTTCAGTCCTATCATAGTCAGTTGGGTGTATCGGAAGTTTCCGGTTGAATGTAAGGGGGGTCTTTAAAGGGTTATCTCTTGTGCCTTTATACTTATAAACACGATATCAGAGAGGAAGTGGAAGAGGATGGGGTGGAGGAGGTTTTTTTTCTTCATATAGAGATAACCCATTAAGAGGGATGGAAAAAAGGTAAGCAGTGCGGAAATATCCCCTGTGATAATAAACCTTGGCGAATGAAGAAACACAAAAAGTAGACTTGAGTATAAAACCGCCTGGAGATTATTTCCAATGCCTCCCTGGAAGACCCCCCTGAAGTAAACCTCCTCAGGTATCGCCACAAGAAATAGATAGAAGAGGATTTTCCTTGTCTCAGGTATCCTGAATGCACCTCCAAGAACCAGTATAAGGAAACAAAAGGGAAGTAACACCACGGCAGAGAACAGAACCGCCTCTCCCAGATCTGAAGCAGTAAAACGGTAGTGGATTTTTTGTCTGAGTATAAATGGTGAGAGAAATAAAAGAGTTGTAAATGGTATTCCAAGAAAGGTAAGATCCAGTGAGTAGTAAAGGAGTATAAGGGTGAAGAGAAGAAGGGAAAACCCGATCTGTACTAAAAGGTCATGGGAAAGAGGGGGCCTTTCCTTCATGAGGTTGACTTGTTTTTCCTGACCCTTATAGTGTTTGCATGGGCTTCAAGCCCTTCCGTATCGGCAAGTAGTTCCACAATGTCTGCAATCTTCCTAAACCCCCGCTCTGTGAAACTCAGGAGGCTTGACCGTTTAAGGAAGTCATAGACGCCCAGGGGAGAAAAGAAACGTGCTGTGCCACCTGTTGGAAGCGTATGGTTTGGGCCTGCTGAATAATCCCCAAGGGGTTCAGGCGTCCAGTGGCCGAGGAATATAGCACCGGCATTTCTTATGGAGTTGAGGAGGCTTTCAGGTCTTTTTGTCATCACCTCAAGGTGCTCTGGAGCGATAATGTTAGCAATATCAACTGCCTCCTTCAGGTTTTTTGCAATTATTATCCTCCCGTAGTTTTTAAGGGAGTTCAGGGCAATCTCTCTGCGTTTAAGTTTGTTTAGTTGCCTTTCCACCTCTTTCTGCACCCTTTTTGCAAGACCGGCTGATGTGGTAATTAGGATGGATGATGCAAGTTCATCATGCTCTGCCTGGCTCAGGAGGTCGGCGCCGATCAGTTTTGGATCACCCGAGGAATCCGCGATAATAAGCACCTCACTCGGGCCAGCAATCATATCGATGTCAACCGTGCCAAAGACGAGCCGCTTGGCCGTTGCCACATAGATGTTGCCGGGGCCCACTATCTTGTCAACCGCCCTGATTGTCTTCGTGCCGTAGGCAAGTGCACCTATTGCCTGGGCACCCCCAACTGAATACACCTCTTTTACCCCAAGTATATCAAGGGCGGTCATGACCGCAGGGTTTATCTCTCCACCGGGGGTTGGAACCGTTACCGCTATCTCTTCAACGCCGGCGACCTGGGCGGGGATTACATTCATCAGGACTGTTGAGGGGTATGCCGCCTTCCCACCGGGCACATATACCCCCACCCTCCTCAACGGCCTTATGATCTGCCCCAGAGTTATCCCGTCCTTAGTGTATTTCCAGGACTTCTCCATCTGCCTTTTGTGAAACTCCCTGATCCTTAGAGCCGATTTTCTTAGTGCCCTTTTTACATCAGGAGGGGTCTTTTTTGAGATACTTTTTATCTTTCCTTCAGGGATTCTTAAACTCCTTGGAGATATCCGATCAAAAAGGGCGGTGTATTTCCTCAGAGCCTTATCACCGTTTGTCCTGATATCCTCAAGTATCTCTTCCACCGTCTTTGTGACTGTAAAACCGGCGCCATCGGAACGGTTTCTCAGTTCTGAAAGAAACAGAGAAAGTTCCCTTCTTGTCCTGATAATCCTGATCATGGTTTTATGCCCCTTTCGTGAGTTAAGTTTAGATGAACTCTGAAAGCAGGTGTCTTATGCTGTCTGTCTCCTTTTTTGTCTTCCAGTTTCTCAATATATTACTAAAATACGCACTTGTTTTTCCAAAAGTATCAGTGCATACCTCCTCAAGTGGTGACCAGTCTCCACTCTGAATGGTTTCCTGAGAGGCTCTGAATATCTCGGGGAAAAGGCTCTTTCTGAAAGGATCAAACAGAAAGAGATACCTTATGAGCATATCCTCATCCCTTTTCTCCAAAATAGTGTGAAGAGGGCCCTCTGGAGAGAGGTCTACAAGCATGTCCCTTAAGCCCCTCAGCCTAAGTTCTGCCTCCCTGTCTTCACCGATTGCTATCAATAACCTGGAAAACTCTTCAGTTTCATACGAACTCTCACCGTACTCGTGTAAGATAAGTATCTCCTGCAAATCTTCAGAGAGTTTGTGCAGCCCTGCGGTTATGTCCTCGATACTGGTGGTGTTTTTGTGGATTCCGTAAGCATTGAAGAGATGAGAAAGTAAACCTCCAAACCTCCTCCCTCTGTATTCAACGAGGCGAGACCATAGGAGTTCAAGAAGGGGGCTCTCTCGTAGTATTACGCTTTTCCCCTGAAGTGAGGCTATGTTTGCATTGAGGTCTCTGCACAGTTCCTCCCCTATGGTCATAACGGTAAGACCATTAAATTCATAGGCCTTTTTTATCTTTCCTAAAAAGAATGTCGGTTTGAGAAAACTCCCGTATCCTGCACCGTATAAAAGGCCGAGGTCTTTCAAAACAGAGTTTATGTTTTTTGTGTCAAAGGGGTGGTACCTCTTAGAAGAGATTGTTATTTCCAGAAAATCGCTACCCTCAAGTTCTTCCCATAGCGCTTCTCTTTCTGAAATCCAGTTTGCCACCGTCGTTCTGTCAATCCTGTCCCATGGTTTGAGGCCGTGTTCAGAACGGTAGAGTTCCCTCATCCGCATCAACATTCCGCAGAGGGAGTAATTCCCCCAGAACCTGGCATCAGATATATTGCAGTTGTACTTAATCCTGCTGATGAGAGGGTTTAAGTCCATATCTTAGAATAAGCAACTTAACATGCAAAGTTCAAATGGGATAGCGAAACAAGGCTGCGTGATATTAAATAAATCGCACCACCCCTTATATGATATACTGAAAGATGGAAAATATGAAAAAAGAGTTAGAAGAACTGAGAGAGGAGGTGTCATATCTAAGGGAGAAACTGAACCGTGTGAGCCTCTCTCTTCAGGATATGCTCAGGCTGAGGGGATTCAGTATCCATAGCAGCAAAGGGCAGAACGCCGAGACAGATAAAGAGGATGATCTGCTTTTACCGGATGAAAGATTTATAGAGGAGTACTATGAACTTCTGAAAAAGTACTCATTCAGGTTATTCCTCAGGGATTTAATAAAACAGAGAGGGAGTTTTAATGTCTCAGATGTTACAAGATATGCAACAAAAGAGGTGACTGGAGGGTATCTAAAGGCCCTTGAGAGGATGGGCCTTTTAGAGGGAGCGGGTGACGGGTACAGGATACTCTTTAAGCAGGTGAGGAGTTTTGGCGATACTCTGGAGTGGTTTGTATCTGAACTGTTAAGGCGGGAGTTTTGTGCCCAGGTGTTGCGGGGGGTGAAGTTCAGCGGTAGAAGAGTGGGTGGTGATTACGATATAATTGCAAGGATTAACGGGGAACTCTGCTATGTTGAGGTGAAGTCATCACCGCCAAGGCAGGTTTACGACAGAGAGGTGAGGGCATTTCTGAGGCGTTTTTTAGACCTCTTGCCGGATGTAGCAATATTTTTAATGGATACTCATCTGAGGATGAAGGATAAACTTGTGCCCATGTTTGATGATGCCATTTCAGAGTTGCGTGATATTGATGGGGCTATGAAAAGGGTGGAGGCTGAGTGCTTCACATTTGAGGACAGGGTGTTTCTCGTAAACTCAAAGCCAGGTATTGAGTATAATATTGCAAAGATTATTCGGTATCGTATAAGGAATGAATTTCTTAAGTCTATGAAAGGAGGTTTTCAGTGATGTCTGATGCCCCTGACATCTGTGCCGTCTGCGCATGGCGTGAAACCTGTAAGAAGAAGTTCTCCATCTCTGGAAGGGATATGAGATGCCCGGATTTTGTGAGAGACCTGACTATCAAAAATGAGGAAAATGAAAATAAGGAGAAAGAGGGTCATACCGATTAAAGACTCTCCTCTCTCTGGCCGATAAGAGGTTAGGGAGATGAGAGATGGAAGTGATGAGGTTCAAAGAGATTGTGAGCGTGTTGATGGAGAGCACCTTCTATTTTGATCTGCCCCTTCCTGAGAGGTTGGGGCTTGTAAGATACCTCCTTGATGCAGATGAACCCCTGGAGATTGTAGGGAACTGATGCGGTCAGGGAAGTATTACCATATAAAAGAAGGATGCCCTCCTGCCGGATCTCCGGTTTACCCCCGCCAGGCCTATGCGGTTAACCTTGCGGGTAAGATGTATGGGGCCTTTCAGGGTTACCCTTCCTGAGGGGTTATCCACCTCTACCGCCAGCCAGCCCTTTTCGGATATATAGATACCCAGATTCCTGTATAAGTCTATATCTTTTAGTTGAATTACAATGCTGTCAATCTCTTCGGACGGTAAAACCCCCGGTGCGGGGGTTGTGTTCAAAACACTTATTGGTTCCGTTTCAAGAAACTCTCTGAACTTTTTCATCTCAGCCCAACCGCCGACAAGTGGTATGCGGGGGATCATGAATGGATCGGTGGAATGACCGACGCTTCCCGCATCCTGTGTAAAGGCACCGATGTAGTGTTTGTCTTTTAGATGCTTCATCATCAGGCTATTATACTCACCATAGGGGTATGAGTAGAGGTATGGTTTGTGTCCGATAAGTTTTGAAAAGCGGTTTTCTGCTTTAGAGAGATCATCTGTAAAGGCTTTGAGGTAGTCTTTTACAGTCTCATCTCCCTTTTTCCTTGCAAGTCTATGGTGCGAGTAGGAGTGGTTGCCAAAGGTGACGAGTGGGTCTTTTTTCATCTCTTCTAACTGCTCCTTTGTCAGAAAGTCAGGGTACCTTGCCACCCCTTCCATATAAAGAAAAACGGTGAACGGAAAACCAAACTCCTTCAGGATAGGGTAGGCCACCTCATAGGTGCTTCTGTACCCATCATCTATCGTAATGGCCACGGTCCTGGGTGGAAACCCGCTGTTGGTATTGATCATTGAAAGCAGTTCCTCAAGGCTTACCACCCTGTAGCCGTTGCTTTTGAGAAATGCCAGATGCTCTCTAAAAAGGGCTGAGGATACTGTGGTGGAAGGGCTGTCAGGCCGGTCAAACTTGTGATAGATCAGAATAGAGGCATACCCGGGCTCTTTTTCTGAAGATGAGTTGGCAGTTAATGGGGAGATGCTAATTGAAAAAATGAGGATCAATGCGGCAATTATCGTATTGCGCAAGATTGTTGCTCCTGATAATCTCGTTTAGCCGTTCGACATACTCCTTGCCAAGCACGGAGTAGTTCTCCAGAGAGGAGATCAGTTCTACAACGGGTGGGTTATCCATCCTCTTTATCCTGAACTCCCTGTATGCCCAGCCCACGTTTATATTGTAGAGGTAGTCTCTCACGGAATCAAGAATGGAGTTATATCTGGCAAGACGTGCATCAGAACTGATAGCCCTTATACCACCGCTCTTTTTGAATGTCCATATACCGAAAACATTGTTTGCCTCAGAAAAAAACCTCGAACTACCCCAGCCGGTTTCAATGGCAGCCTGTGCAAGCACGATGCTTGGAGGTGCAGTGTTCAGTCTTGACATGAGTTCGCTGCGGCTCTCAGTGCGATATTTTCTGAAGAGTTCGGACAGGAAGTTGAACTCAGCCGGGTCAGGTGTTAGCCCCCTGTCTATCTTATTAAAGATAGCCTCTGCCCTTTTGCGAGCCTGTATAACCTCTTCCTGGGCTATAAGGATAGAGGGCAGCACCATCCTGATGAAGGCCTCTTTGCGGGCGGTGCCTTCAAGTTCTGTAAGTGGCTCTACATGTCTGTAGGTTACGGGTTGGATTCTGTTACAGTCAAACCCCTCTGAGAGTATCTTTTCTGGTTCCGCCCTGTCCTGATAGACGACCTTAAACTCTTTTCTTTCATTTTCAAGGGTCTTGATACTTGAATAAAGCATCGTGACAATTGATGCGATTACAACAGCGCTTATGATCACCTTTTTTGCCATCTCTATATCTCCAATTCCGTTCCTTTCAATCAGTATTTATTTATAGATTTAAGCAAAGCGCTAACCTTTTAACTTTTATTATAACATATCTTTTTTATTTGCTACCTGAATTTTAATCAAAAACCATGCCAGGGGTTTTTGTTATTAAGATCGGGAAAGTTACCAATATTAAAAATCCAGCAATCCTGTAAACCCCTCATGCCCCTCCTGTGGAGGGAGGGTGTTTTTCACATAATACTTCTGTTTTTCCGTGTATATCTATTGTTTCTGTGTTTATCTGTGTTCAATTGGGTTTTTGTGTTGGTTTGAATAACCTTGTACTAAAAGGGATAGGTGTTGAGATTTTGACGCTAACCGAGCGTCAAATCCAGTATCATCATTACCACGAACCCGATCATTACACCAAAGGTTGCCTCCTTTTCAAACCCTTTCCTGTGTGATTCAGGGATGATCTCATCACTAATCACGAAAAGCATGGCACCTGCGGCGAAAGAAAGCCCCCAGGGCAGAAGTGGTCTTGCAATTGTTATTACAGAAGCACCAACAAGTCCACCAACCGGCTCAACCAGTCCTGTGGCAAGGGCGATGAAGAATGCCCGCAGTGGTGAGTACCCCTCGGTTTTCAGTGCAAGTGCAACAACGAGTCCTTCAGGGATATTCTGCAGCCCGATGCCGGTTGCAAGTGTGAGACCATTTTTAATATCCCCACCGCCAAAGCCGACACCAACCGCCAATCCTTCTGGCAGGTTGTGAATGGTGATGGCTATTACGAAGAGCCAGATCCTTTTCAGATTGCCCGGATCAGCCCCCTCCGGGCCCTTTATGAAGTGTTCGTGTGGCGAATAACGGTCTGTGAGGAAAAGAAAGAGCCCTCCAAACAGAATACCACAGGAGACCACAAATGCAGATGAGGTTCCCCCACCGAGTGTCTCTATTGCTGGCATGATGAGCGAAAAGGATGTGGCAGCAAGCATAACGCCTGCACCAAACCCGAGCATGATATCCTGAAGTCTCTGGGAGATATTTCTCAGAAAGAGTGCAGGAATCCCCCCGATTCCCGTTGCAAGACCGGCACATAAACTCCCCAGAAGACCGAGAACCGGAAGCGGCAGGTCACTCATCCTGAAGGGCATTCTGAAAGACCATCTCTTCTACATACTCATAGATGCTCTGGAATATACTGAAAGAAGTTGCCTCTTCCCTGTCCACCTCTGCACCGGTAAGGAAATACTCCCCCTTTTTTGTGGAGTGTCTGACCGTTAGATAAAACACCCTTTCCTTTATAGGGTTTTTAAGGAATTTGAGGGTGGAAAGAATCCTCTCACCAGGGTTGAACTCACGCCCTGATCTGAAAAGAATACCCCTGTTACTGATGTTTATTATCTCTACATCCCGGTTTTCATCCTCTACCTGAACAGACATTTTTATTATACCCCTGAGGGTGTCGGTGAGGGGAAACCGTGGCTCGCTCCTCTTTTCGTCTGGTCTTTCCTCGGGGCGGGCTTTAATGAACTCACGGATATCACCTGCAAGTTCCAGGAACCTGATCCAGTCAACCAGGCCCTTAATTTCCGTTTCAGCCTTTTCGATCAACTTCAGGTTTTCTGGTGAGGTCTCATTTTTCAGCAACAATTGAAGGAGGGCTGAGACACCGGTGATCTTGTTTATCACCATATCGGCTATACATACCACCTGACGGGGGTTTTTTATAAAGCAGTCATCCCTGAAGTTCTTACATAAGTGTTTACACCGATCGTACATGAAATGTATTATACCAGAATTAAAGTGGGGCGAAATGGTTCGCCCCACTTTCCATTCTGTTAAACATTGTTAAGAGCAGACCATTGTGTAGGCTGTTGAGCAATCACTATGTGTTTCATCAATGCTGCCATCGTTGTTCAGATCAACGGTATAGCCGCTACTTGAGAATGTATAAGTGGCTTCTATTGCGCCTGAGAAAACTACTACTCCTGCAGAAGGGCAATCTTCTTGAT
>CAYMML010000004.1:23152-42315 GCA_964391515.1 uncultured Thermodesulfovibrio sp.
GCTTCTATTGCGCCTGAGAAAACTACTACTCCTGCAGAAGGGCAATCTTCTTGATCACCGTAAATGAGAGGTGTTGTAGTAGTTATTGTAACAGTACCATTAAAGCATGGAGATGTGATTGTAAATGTTCCGGAAATTGTAACAGAAGAAGTATTTTTCACGGGATAGTTTATCTGAGTAACTATCGGATTGGAACTGGATATGCTTATGCTAAATGTTTGCAATGTTGTGTTATCAACCATCTGAACTGAACCGGACTGGGTGATTGACATACTGATTATTTCACACGAGGTGTCGTAGTCAAGCGTTATATCAAGAACATAATCATTATAAGTTGAAGTAAAGTTTTTGTCTATAGTACCATCACCATCTTCATCAATCTCACTGGTGACGGTCCCGTTCATTATCATCGTCATTGCCACAGGGACAGGGTCCCCTCCGCAAGTGGAAAATGACATGTCGGTTAAGGAATATGTGAGGTTTATTTCATGCCTTGAGAGAACCATCTGATCAGATATCCTTTTTTCTGTTACGGTCAGATCAAATATAAACTCGGCATTACCCGACAATACATCGCCTGTAACGGTAACTGTGCCGTCAAGTGTCATGGTTTTACCACTTGGTGTGTCAAGGGTGACACAGTTATTGTATGTGAGTATCTCCCCATCTGCGGTTAGTTGCACATCTATAGTTCCACCACCTTCACAGGAAAATGGTGCCTGAGAGATCGAGATGCCTTCACCTTTTAGTATATCTGGCAGGTTTAGTGATGTAATCTGTTTGCTTTGAGTTTCTCCAGTGGGTGAGGAAGAAAAGTCGTACAAATTAAATGCAATGTTGATGGCGTTTTTCAATATATACATTGCCGCTGCACCAGCGGAGCCTTGTTGAGCCGTGCCACCGCCTGTACCACCGCCGGTTCCACTACCTGTGCTTTCACCTCCACCGCCACCGCCTCCACCACAACTGATGGCTATAACCACTGTGGCAAAAAGCACGATTAAAAGCATGGTGATTTTACGGAGATTTTTCATGGTTTCACCCCCTGATTATATTACCAGAGTCCCACAAGGTGGGCATATTCAAAGTATAGTGCTGAGTGTATTTTTTTTCAAACATTGAAAATCAGGGATAAAATTCTAAATTTGTTTTAAAACTCCTTTTATCTCTTAAAAATTGAGATTTATTAAAATATTCTTTGTCATAATTGAATTAGATTTGCAAATCTGGTAAAAGAGGGGTATAATTATAGTATGGAAGATGTTAAGCATAATGAGTGTTCTGTATCTTTTTCAGGATCGAATACTGATAATAAAGAGAATAGTGATGAACTGAGAGACACCTGCCCATACTGTGGAATGAGGTTTGAAAACCCGGTGGAGTTGATAGGGCATGTGTTTCGTTATCACAGCACCTGAGGCTAAACTTTGCCACGGCAGGCTGCCGAGGTATATTAAATGAGAAATAATCTCCGGCTGCATGGGATAGTTCCAGCAGCCGGATTTTTTTAAGATGAGGGGGTTCCTCCGTTTGTCTTTTTGGGGCCGATTTTTACGGCTGTAATGTGAGCCCTGCCGTCTCTTGATACCTCTGTGAGGAGATTTACCCTGGCATGTGCAAAGTGGAGGGGGACGAAGAGCATACCCTCGGGGATCTCGTCTGATATCCGTGATTTTATGAGTACAGAGCCCTTCTTTGAGGTTATCTCAATAAACTGCCCTTCCCCGATCCCGAACCTCTCGGCATCCTCAGGGCTTATCTGCACGAATGCATCAGAAAGTACATGGCTCAGACTCTTTGACATCACAGAAAGTGAGCCGGAGTGCTGCATTATATTTCCTGTAACCATCTTGATAGGGAACTCATCATTCGTTATGCCGGTATCTTTCCATTCGGCAGGAACGAACTTCCAGTTTTGCCCATCACCTTCAGGCTGAAGGGATTCCGCCTCTTTTGTGAGAGCAGAAAGTTCAATCGTTCCCAGGTCGTCACCCATCACTCTTGCAATGTTTCTGAATATCTTCCAGTCAGGTATCGAGTCACCCGTGGTTGCAACCGCCCTGGGAAGGTGCTGGAAAACACCCTGAGAATTTATAAAACTACCCTCTTTTTCAGCCCAACTACTTGCAGGTAGTACCACATGGGCAATCTTTCCTATCTCAGAAAGCCTTATGTCCTGCACTATAAGTAGATCCAGATCCTTCATGTTCTTCTCGATCGTTCCTGCATCTGGCATGGTTACCAGTGGGTCTTCACCGACCACATACAGTGCCCTGAGGCTGCCAGGGGTATAAAGCATATCGTAAAGGGTTTTACCGCCAGAAAGCGGTCTCAAGCCTGAAAGCCAGGCTCCGGTTGTGTTTGAATAATCAGAAGGTATCTGGAGTGACTCGGGCCCTTCACCAAGGAGCATCAGCAGATCTGCGGCAGCGTGGACGGTCTCGATCCCCTTCTGGTTTTCTGCAGCACCCACTGTAAGGGCAAGGAGGCGGGATTCAGCCTTGATAAACCTGAGGGCAACCTCTCTGAATTTATCTGCAGGGATTCCGGTGATCTCGGCTACCCTTTCGGGTGTGTAGTCTCTGACGGATTCCTCGAGTTCGTCAATGCCTGAAGCGGTAATATCCTTTTTGAGATGGACGCCCTCTTTAAAGGCAAGGTGGATTATGCCGTAAAGAAAGGGGGTGATGGTGCCTGGATTATTCCTGAGCCACCTGCTTCCTCTTCTTGCAAGTTTGGTTCTCCTTGGATCAACAACAACCAGTTCTGTCCCTTCCGCCTTTGCTTCAAGGAATTTGAGGCCGAATATGGGGTGTGTGGAGGTGATGTCGGATTCGAGCACGAGGACGATCTCTTTCCCGATAGGGGAGTTCAAACTCACGGGGTTTGACTTTATCCCAAAGGTATCCTCAATGGCCTGGAGTACCCATGCATATCCGAGCCTTGCAGAGGTGTCAATGTTATCGGAGCCGATCACATTTCTCATAAACTTTGCAAGCATCAGGTCGTCTTCCAGGGTGGTTCTTGCAGAGCCGATCGCCCCGATGCTTTCAGGTCCGTGCTCCTCTTTTATATCCTTCAAACGCTCTGCGATGTAATACAGTGCCTCCTCCCAGTCTACCTCGGTGAGTTCGCCATCTTTGCGAAGGAGAGGCTTCTTCAGGCGTGACTCACTGTATATAAAATCGAACCCGAACCTCCCCTTTCCGCAGAGGTCTCCCTGGTTTACACCAACACCGTCAACCCCACGCACACGCAGTATCTTGCCTTCTCTCAGATCAAGTGTGAGGGTGCATCCCACACTACAGTATGGGCATATGGTGTCTGTGCTTTCAAGAAACCATGCCCTTGCCCTGTACTTATAGGGCTTAGCACCAAGAGCACCCACAGGGCAGGAATCCACGCACTGGCCACAGAACTCACAGTCAAGGGTCTCTTCAAATGCCGGGCTTATCTTTGTGTTAAAACCCCTTCCGATCAGGTTGATTGCACCCACGCCCTGGTGCTCCCAGCATACCCTGACACATCTGCCGCAAAGTATGCAGCGGTTGGGGTTTCTCTCAATAAGCGGGCTTGTGGCTTCTGGATCGTGTTTTCTCTCTGCATAGAACCGGCTCTGTGAGGGGCCGTACTGGTATGCAAGGTCCTGAAGGTCACATTCACCGGCCTTGTCGCAGATAGGGCAGTCAAGTGGGTGGTGAACAAGGAGGAGTTCCAGAACTGTCTTTCTTGCCTTTCTGAGAAGGGGGGTGTCGGTCTTAACCACCATTCCGTTTTCTGCAGGTGTGGAGCAAGCGGCAAGCAACTTCCTCTGTCCCTCAACCTCAACCAGGCAGAGCCGGCAACCACCGTAGGGCTTCAACCTCCTGTCCCAGCACAGGTGTGGAATCTTTATGTTGTTTGCCTTTGCAATCTGAAGGATGGTACTTCCCTTTTCCGCCTGAACGGTCTTTCCATCAATGGTGAGTTCAATCATTTGCTCAGCACCTCCTTCTCTTCCTTCCTTGAAAACATGTCGCCAGGGCCTACCTTGACGGCACCGAACTTACATTTTTCATAACATGTCCTGCACTTAATACACTGTGATTGGTCTATTTTGTGAGGTTTTTTCTTCTCACCTGAAATGCACTGTTGTGGGCAGTTCCTTGCACAGACGGTGCAGCCCTTACAGGCCTCTTCATCGATGTAGAATGTGGAAAGTTCCCTGCACACACCGGCCTTGCACCACTTGTCATGGATATGCGACTCATACTCATCTCTGAAATAACGGATAGTGGATAGTATCGGGTTAGGCGCCGTCTGTCCAAGGCCACATAGTGATGTCTTAATTATGTCCTGCGCAAGGTCTTCAAGGGTTTCTATATCTCCAGGTTTCCCTCTCCCTTCCGTTATGTCGGTGAGTTTATCGAGCATCACCCTCGTTCCAATCCTGCAGGGTGGGCACTTACCACAGGACTCATCTGCAGTAAAGCCGAGGAAGAACTTGGCCACATTCACCATGCAGTTATAATCATCCATCACCACCATACCGCCGGAACCCACTATCGCACCTGTTTTCACGATGTCTTCGTATGTGACCGGTGTATCAAGGAGTTCTTCAGGGATACACCCGCCCGATGGCCCCCCCAGTTGAACAGCCTTGAACTTTCTGCCCTTCTTTATCCCGCCACCGATGTCGTATATTATCGTCCTTAGGGGGATGCCCATTGGAACCTCTATAAGACCGATATTGTTTATGGCTCCTGTTAATGCAAACACCTTTGTGCCTGCAGACTTTTCTGTTCCAAGACTCCTGTACCAGGCGGCACCATTTAATATTATCTGTGGGATGTTTGCATAGGTCTCCACATTATTCAAAACGGTTGGTTTACCCCATAGCCCCTTGTTTACAGGGAATGGCGGCCTGGGGATCGGCATACCCCTTTTGCCTTCAAGTGACCGCATGAGGGCAGTTTCCTCACCGCAGACAAAGGCTCCCGCACCCTGGTATATCTCAATATCGAGATTGAAGCCGGAATTAAGTATGTTCTCACCCAGGAGACCGTACTCCTTAGCCTGATCGATGGCAAGTTGAAGTCTCCTTACGGCAAGGGGATACTCAGCCCTCACATATATGTAGCCCTTGGTTGCCCCGATCGCCTTGGCGCCTATGATCATCCCTTCGAGGACGACATGGGGGTCTGCCTCCATAATGGAACGGTCCATGAATGCCCCCGGGTCGCCTTCATCACCGTTACAGAGGATGTACTTCTGGTCGCCCTGTGCCATGTGGCAGAGTTCCCATTTGAGTCCGGTGGGGAAGCCTGCACCACCTCGACCTCTGAGACCTGAGTCTTTGACCTCCCGGATTATGTCTTCTGGTGTCATTTCAAGAAGTGCCTTCGCCGCAGCCATATACCCGTCTCTGGCAATATAGTCCTCGATCTTTTCAGGATCAATGAGCCCCTTGTTCCTGAGTGCCCTGAGCACCTGGTGTTTAAAGAAGGGTATCTCCGTCATGGATGGGACGGTGGACTTCTTAAGTGGTTCCTTGTACATGAGTTTTTCAACAGGTCTTCCCTTGATGAAGTGTTCTTCCACCAGGTGGGGGATGTCTTCAGGTTTGAGTTTTTCGTAGAAAATCTCCTCAGGATGAACAATCATCAGAGGCCCTTCAGCGCAAAAACCATTACACCCCGTTAAGGTAATGGTGATCTCATCCTCCAGATTGTGTTTTCTTAACTCTTCCTGTAAGGCCTCCTTGATCTTCAGGCTACCGCTTGCTATGCAGCCCGTTCCGCCACACAGCATAAGGTTCATTCTCTGGCGTTCCATCTATTCCTCCAAAATGGTTAATGGTTTGTGTTGTCTGTCTGGTCTATCCTTTATTAGTAAGATGTCTCACAGCCCTGCACGAGGGCAAGTTTTTCAACGGGGCTTCCTCCCACTATATGCTCTTCAACAATCTTCCTTGTCTTTTCCTCATTGAGGTCACAGTACTTGACAGGTGGGGAGTCAAGTACCTGTACCGTAATCATTGGTTCTCTGCTACAAAGACCAGCACAACCGGATGTGGTAACCACAACATCTGCAAGGTCCCGGTTACTGATCTCGTCAAGAATAACATCCATTATCTTCCTTGCACCTGCGGCAAGCCCACAGGTGCCCATATGAACGGTGACCTTTACACGGTGCTTCCCTTCCCGGAGTGCCGTCTTTGCCTTATACTCCTCTTTGATTTTTTTTAGGTCTTCTACTGTAAGTTTGGGCATGGTTCTGCCTCCTTTTTATCAGTTGTATTGCTCAAGTATATTTCCTACCTTGACGGGATCAATGCTTCCGTGGGTGTCCTGATCGATTACAACAACGGGGGCAAGCCCACAGGCACCAAGGCACCTGACGGTTTCAATAGAGAACTTCCTGTCCGGCGTGATCTCACCTTCCCCGATGCCTAAAATCTCTGAGAGTTTATCCAGTATCTCATTAGCCCGTTTAACATAACAGGCGGTACCAAGACATACCCTTATATTGTGCTTGCCCTTGGGTTTCATGGTGAAGAAGGAATAAAAAGATACAACCCCATGAACCTCACTTACCGGCAGGTTCAACTCCCTGGCTATTATCCTCTGTACTGTTGGTGGGAGATAACCGAGGATTTCCTGCGTCTGCTGTAGTATGGGGATTAAGGCCCCCGGTTTGTCCTTGTTGCGGTTGATCACTTCCATTATCTCAGAAAGCCGCTCCTCAACATCGGTGACCTCAACGGGTTTTTCCTCAACCTTTTGTGCTTTGACAAGGTTCATGGCCTTTTCCGTAACATCAAGCAGTAACTGCGGGGAGAAGGGCTTGGGAAGGTAGTCGATTATCCCGTATTCAAGGGCGTCTTTGATGCTCTCCTGTGATGGATACCCTGTGATCACCACTATACCGGCTGCAGGGTTTTTAGCCTTCACATTCCTGATGAGTTCAATACCGTCCATGCCTGGCATCTTGAGGTCTGTAATTATAAGGTCGAAATTTCCGTTCTGTATCTTCTCAAGTGCTTCAGCAGGGTTCGTTACACCACTTACCTCATACCCCTCCGGCTGGAGTATCCTTTCACAACTTTTTATAACTACCAGTTCGTCATCTACAATGAGTATCTTACCGGCCATTTATCAAACCTCCGTAATGATTTTAGAGTTCAAGGGGGATAACCCTTGCAAGCCAGACCAACCAACCCTCTGAGAGGTGATCCCTGATCAGAGAACTGATCACATCGTTTGCCCTGGTGTTTATCTCTTTTATCTCAGATGTCATGGGTGCCGATACATCAATAATCTTTCCGCTTCCTGTAAGTAGCCGTGCGAAGGGTTCACCGGCCTTTACCTTTTCTACCTTCTGAAAGTCAACATACACCATTTCACCAGAGGCAAGTTCGTACCGCAGGTCGTAGCCCACCTCCCAGAGACCGGATTTGGTAGGTCTTGCCCAGACACCTTCTTTATAGAAGATTACAGGGTTTTCCCTGTCACGCAGTGGGACTATGTAATCCCTGAACTCATTTATGTAAGCCTCCCTGAGTATCCATCCTCGCCGATCGAAGACCTTCTTTGCCACATTTATCATGAACTCGGGAGTGAAGGGTTTCTCAATGTACTCAAATGCACCGAGCCTGATAGACTCTTTTGCATCTTCAAGCGTTGGGTAACCTGTGATGACGACAACATCAGTATTTGGCTGGATCACCCGTGTTTCCCTCACCACCTCTATTCCGGAGGTGTCTGGTAACCGGATGTCTGTTATCAGGAGTTCGTACTCGTCCTTCTCCAACTCTCTGAGTGCGTCTTCCCCACGGTCAACCGTCTTGATGTTATACCCCTCGGCTCCGAGTATCCTTTTACAACTCAATGTGACGGCAGGATCATCATCCAGAACCAGGATCTTTCCCTTATCCATAGCCAACCTCCTTTCCCGGCTTTTCGCAATATAATAGCAAATTTCTTGCCGGAAAGGATAACCTTTTTCTTAAAGGCGCTAAACCCTTGAAAATCAAAAGGATAGCCCCCTTGATAGGGTTATCTGAAAATAATAAACTCACGTAAGTGTATATTTATACTATACAGTATCATAATATATTTACCCAGAAGGTGTCCACAAATATAGTCCTGAAAGGTAGGAGTGCGGCTTTAATGGAGTATTGTTTTTATATACACCGGGGTGTTTTCAGCGGTTGGATTTGTGGGAAAGAGGTTCATAGTGAAATGGTTATGTTTTGGGATTTGGTGATTTAAAAGAGTATGGTTTTGAGACTCCGGTGCTTTCTGCAAAGCCTCTGCATTGACATATCCGTCAGTAGATGGTATTATTTTTATATAGAATGGAAAACGAGTTTGAGATCCTTGACATTTCGGGGGATGTGGGGATACGGGTTTCCGGGAAGTCCCTCGAGGAAATCTTTAAGCGGTCTGCACTTGGGCTTTACAGTCTAATAACCGAGACCGGCTCAGTAAATCCCTCAGAATCGATTGATGTTAAGGTTTACAGCGAGTCTCTGGAGGGGTTGGTGGTGGGCTGGCTCAACGAACTGATATTCCAGTTTGATGCAAACGGGTTTATAGGGAAAGAGTTGGATATTGAAACCCTGAATGAAAACAGGGTGGAGGCGGTAGTAAGAGGCGAGAAATTTGATCCTGATAGACATGAGAGGGGGCTTCTTCTAAAGGCTGCAACCTACCACAATCTTACACTGGAGAAGAAAAACGGTCTCTGGAACCTTGAGGTCATTTTCGATATCTAATTACTATTTGTAACGTTAATAATGTCAGTTGAGGCAGGCAGACCTCCATCGAAACCGGATTTAATGCGATTTAATTAAGTCATAAAAAATGGAACACAGACAAACGCAGAAACAATGGATACACACAGAAAAAAAGAAATACTATCTAAAAAACACCTCCCTCCCCATGGGAAGGGGCATTGAGGAAGGGGGCATCACCAAAGTCTTAAAAAAAAAGTCACATCAAACTCTTCCCACACTCCAATGAAGGAGTATTGGTTATGCAATACCTGTTTGTTCATGGTCAATGTGCAGTAATGACAATAACACTGGTGGTTGTTTCACGGTACTTTAGGTATCGCGAAAATCCGGGGTTTCTCCCGAGTTCTGCCTGCCCTGCTCTATCAGGACTGGTGGCATTACTAATTTAGATATTAGTAAATACCGGTTTAAACTCTTGCCTTCTTGCTGACCAGAAAGACAAAGCCAATCCTGAGTGACCTGTGTGGTTTATACTTGAATTTTGCAAACAGGTATAATAATGGTATATAGCCAAATTCTTGGTAGGAGGTGATTGGTATGATAGAAGGTGTGGAGCGGATTGATGAAACCCGGTTGAGGGTGCCGGAGAGTTACAGAGATGGGATGAGGGTTGAGGGTATCATCTATGTGGATGAACAACTTGAGGAGTTTCTTGAGGATCATGCGGTAAGGCAGGTGGCCAATGTGGCAACGCTACCGGGGATTGTGAAGGCGTCACTTGCAATGCCCGATGTTCACACCGGTTACGGGTTTACAATTGGGGGAGTGGCTGCTTTTAAGGTTGACGGAGGGGTCATTTCACCAGGTGGAGTGGGGTATGACATAAATTGAGGTGTAAGGCTCCTGAGGAGCAATCTTCGTAAGGAAGAGGTGCTCCCCAGGATGAGGGATCTCGTGGAGATCCTTTACAGAGAGGTTCCTTCAGGGGTGGGCTCAAAGGGCAAGTTGAGGCTTTCCATGGATGATCTCAGGAGGTTGCTCATAAAAGGGGCAAGGTGGGCTGTAGAGGCAGGCATGGGGGATGATGGAGACATAGAGCATACCGAGTCTGAAGGCTCTCTTGAAGGGGCTGATCCTTCCGTGGTAAGTAAAAAGGCTTATGAGCGGGGGAGGGCACAGCAGGGAACGCTTGGCTCTGGAAACCACTTTATAGAGATACAGTATGTGGAGGAGGTTTACGATGAGGGCATTGCAAATGCCTTTGGCCTCTTTGAAGGGCAGGTTACGCTAATGATACACACCGGCTCAAGGGGGCTTGGGCATCAGGTGTGTACAGACTTTCTTGAGGTGATGGAGAAGGCATCAAAGAAGTATGGTATAGAACTGCCGGATATGGAACTTGCAGCGGCGCCCTATGGCACACAGGAGGCGGATGATTACATGGGTGCCATGAAGGCTGCAGCAAACTATGCCTGGGCAAACCGCCAGTGTATTACACACTGGTCAAGAGAGGCGATTATGAAGACCCTTGGTGTCACTCCCGCCTCTCTTGGGATGAGTGTGGTCTATGATGTGGCTCACAACATTGCCAAGGTGGAAGACCACATGGTTAATGGTAAGAGGATGAAACTCATCGTTCATAGAAAAGGGGCGACAAGGGCTTTCTCTGCAGGTCATCCAGAACTTCCTGCTATGTACAGAAGTACCGGTCAGCCCGTACTGATACCGGGCGATATGGGCAGGGCATCCTTTGTGCTGGTAGGCACCAGGCGGTCAATGGAAGAGACCTTCGGCTCAACCTGTCATGGTGCCGGAAGGGTTCTTTCAAGGCATCAGGCGATAAAGAAGGCAAAGGGAAGGGCGATATGGAGAGAACTTGAAGACCGGGGGATTTTAGTAAGGAGCGCCGGAAAGAGGACACTTGCAGAGGAGATGTCAGAGGCTTATAAGGACATCTCCAACGTTGTTGATGTGGTGGAGAGGGCAGGGATATCTAAAAAGGTGGCAAAACTCAGGCCTCTTGGGGTGGTGAAGGGGTAGTGTGTCTGATGACGATAACCCAGCCGTCAATCTCAAGCCCCCGAAAACCCACTCCACCAATACACCAATATACCACTACACCAATACACCTATACCAATATTTTCCTTTTGCACCAGAGCCTCCCTTTAGGTTAAAATAACTATCCAGAGTGGGCGGGTAGCTCAGTCGGGAGAGCGCAGCCCTTACAAGGCTGAAGTCGCAGGTTCGATCCCTGTCCCGCCTACCATAAATTCAGAACCTTAACAAGAGGATTTTCCTCTTCAAATGCGGGTGGGTAGAGGAAGAGAGGTGTAACCCACGATGGAGCCGGTGGTCATTGGTAAAGGGGTAAAGACCTGTTTACAATGACCAATGACTGATGGCTCCCGTGCTGGTGAGTCCTCCGCTGCCCCGCAGCCGTGAAGGGAACGAAAGCCCGAGACGGATATCAGAAAGCGGAAGTCGGAAGGCACAGGCCTTGATGCCCTGACTCCTGACATCGGATCTCCGATATCCGTTGGCCACTGGTCTGAAAGACCGGGAAGGTGGGCAAGTAGGAAAGGGAAGTCGGAAGGCAGAAGTCGGATATGAGATTCTCCTCCGGTGTCTGTCATACGACTTTCCAGGTGCCCTGAGCCGGAAGACATACCCATCTGCCAAAACCGCGCGGGAGGTGTCTTATGTACCATTTTCCCCAGAAGTCTTTATCTTTAAGAAGCCTTTTTGTAAAAACCGGTCTGGTCACTGCCCTGATCTCAATTTTTCTTCTCTCTCTTACCTTTCAGGCCATTGCCCAGGATCAACAGGCAGAGGGAACTGAGATCACAGAGATAGTAGTTACCGCAACGAGGTATGAAGAGGAGCGTTCACTCGTTCCGGCCGATGTTACCGTGATTGACGAAAGACAGATATCAGAGTCAACGGCAAAGACCGTTCCGGAACTCCTCAGAAAGGAGCCCGGGCTTTTTGTTACCGACCTTACAGGAAGTGGGCGGAATGTCACCGTTGACCTGAGGGGTTATGGTGAGACGGGGCCCCTTAACACACTCGTCCTTGTTGACGGCAGGAGGGTGAACCAACCGGACCTTTCCGGGACGGACTGGACGCAGATTCCCCTTGAGCGGGTGAAAAGGATAGAGATCATTCGTGGCTCAAAGGCCGCTGTTTTGTATGGTGACAATGCCTCAGGTGGCGTGATAAACATAATCACAAAAGAGGGGGAAGAGAGGAGATACGGCATCACAATCGGTGCTGGAAGTTACGGAACCACCAGCGCCTCCGCCTATGCAAGTGGAAGCCTGAAGGGGCTGAGTTACTATCTTAATGGCACGTATAGAAGGACGGATGGCTATCGGGAAAACGGTAATGACGAGGCGAAAGACCTGGGGTTTGACCTTAGGTATTACATAGGTGAGAAACTGAGGTTGGGTCTTAGTGGTGGATACCATAAAGACAGTGCCGGACTACCGGGTGCCCTCAAGGTGGCAGACTTAGAGGCAGGCAGGTCAAGGAGGGCAACCGATAACCCATTTGATTTTTCAAAAGTGGAAGACTATTACATAAAGGCAGATGGTGAATACAACCTCTGGGGTGAGAGTTTTTTAAATATTGATCTTTCATACCGAAAAAGGGGTTTTCTTTCCTTTGCCTCCTTCTCTGGTGGTAACTTTCTTGGCGATACAGAGATAGACAACTACAGCATATCCCCTCGGGTGCTGATCGTAAACCAGGGCGATAGGTTCCGTAACGAACTATCACTTGGGTTTGATTACTTCAAGGCAAGTGAGGATATAGAAAACACATCTCTCTTTTTTGGAGATGTCACAAAGGGGGTTTTTACGCTTGAGAGGGAGACCTACGGGTATTATCTGCACGATGAGGTGAGCCTCAGTAAGAGGTTCTTTGTCTCAGGTGGTTACAGGTATGACAGGGCTGAATACGCCTTTACCCCCAGCACCCCCTCTGGCATCACACTTGATGAGAATGTCTATTCCCTTGGGGTTACCTATAGGGTTTCAGACAATATTAATATCTATGCAAACTATGCAAGGGGGTTCAGGTATCCCGTAATTGACGAACTCTACAGTTTCTTCACCAATACAATAGATACGACACTTATTCCACAGAGGTCCGATGATTACGAGGCAGGGATAAGGGCACGCCTTGAAAAGGGGCTTAATGTGGAACTCAACCTGTTTCGGATTGATACATCAGACGAGATATTCTATAACCCCAATGCCTTCATGAACCAGAACATGGATGGTGATACAAGGCGAGAAGGGGTTGAGTTTACCGTATTTTATGCCCCCTTTGATTTCCTGTCCCTTGATGGCACCTGCACATTTACCAGAACAGAAATAAGGGGTGGAAGTTTTGACGGGCATGATATCCCGGGTGTGCCAGAAAATAAGATCACTGGGCATCTCAATCTAAAGCCGATAGAAGGCCTTGGGATCACCCTGGAGACAATCCATGTGGGTAAAAGACCCTACATAAGTGATTTTGATAATGCCTTTGGAGACCTTGGTGCCTATACCGTTTTGAATATGAAGACCAGTTATACAAAAGGCAACATCACCGCCTTTCTTAACCTGAACAACCTTACAGATGAGGAGTATGAGGAGTATGGTGTTATCAGGTTTCCTGGAGAACAGGCGGTTTACCCCTCACCGGGACTGAATGTATTCGGTGGTCTTTCGCTCACCTTTTAAGGTTCAGGGATGAAGAGAATAATCTTTGTTCTTCTTGTACTCCTTGCCGCCTCATCTCTGGTTGAGGCGGCAGGGAGATACAGCAGGATTGTCTCCCTTGCACCCAGTATAACCGAGATACTCTTTGCCCTTGGGCTTGATGAGCAGATAGTAGGTGTAACCAATTTTTGTGATCATCCCGAAGGAGCACTCAAAAAGCCAAAGATCGGGGGTATGTCAAACCCATCCATTGAGGCGGTAGTAAGGCTGAGGCCTGATCTTGTAATCCTGACCACCGATGGAAACCCAAAATACATGGAGGAGCGATTAAAGAGCCTCCACATAAAGACCTATGTCTTCAGGGCACGAAGGATATCCGAACTTCCTGAGGGAATACGGAATCTGGGTAAGTTTATCGGCATTGAAGAAACTGCAGATGGTCTTGCCTCAAGGATTGAAACTGGGATCAGATCCTTTTCCTCACCGCGTGGGAGGGTAGGTAAAAAACGGGGTGTCCTCTTTGTGATCTGGCCAGACCCCCTTATAGTTGCAGGCCCGGGCACCGCAATAGATGATGCACTTAACATCCTGGGGCTTAAAAACCTTGCAGGGGATTCCCTGACCAACTACCCCAGATACTCACTTGAGGAGTTGATAAGGAAAGACCCTGATATCATATTCATCGGTAAGGGGCATGAGGATATGAAAGAGATGGCGGAAAACCTGAAAAGGAGGATAGGCCCTGTAAGGGCGGTGAGGGAAGGGCGTGTCTACATCGTGAGTGATGCCCTATACAGGCTGGGCCCAAGGGTTCTGGAGGGCATAAAGGAACTTGCAGGTTATCTTGAATGAGGACAAGGTTATTAAAGAGATCTTTGCTGCTTGTGGGCTTATTTGTTGTGATCCTGCTTTTTGCACTTTTCAGCGGACCTCACAACATTAACCCCTTTGGTATGAGTTCTACCGACAGGATGGTTCTTTTTTCAATCAGGCTTCCAAGGGTGATAGTATCACTTGTTATGGGTGCAGCACTTGGGGCATCAGGTGCGGTGCTACAGGGGTTTTTGAGAAACCCCCTTGCAGACCCATACATCCTCGGGCTTTCAAGCGGTGCAGCCCTTATTGCAGCAGGGGGGTTGCTGCTGGGAAGTAACCTTTTGGGAGTCTTTACAGTGCCGCTTTATGCGTTTGCTGGATCAATAGTTACGGGTGTTCTGGTGGGCTTTCTTGCATATCAGAGAAGGGGCTTCTGGCCAGAGAGACTGCTACTTGCCGGTGTGGGGCTTGGTTTTCTCTTCACTGCACTTCTCATGCTCTTAATGAGCCTCTCCACAGACCAGGGGCTCAGAAGGGCGATGCAGTGGATATTTGGTGATCTCTCAATTGCAGACTGGCCTTTGATCCCTTACGGTGTTGTTATAGTCATTGTGGGCATGTCACTTTCCCTCTGGAGGGCAAAAGGGCTGAACGCCCTGATGCTCGGGGATGATGTGGCTTATAGCCTTGGGTTTTCTCCCCTCAGGGAAAGGCTCGTTCTCTTTGTGGCGGTTGGGCTCATGACCGCATCTTCTGTGACCCTTGGTGGGATCGTGGGCTTTGTGGGGCTCCTGGTTCCACATATAGTGAGGTTCCTCGTCGGGCCAGATGCAAGGAGTTTGATCCCCCTTTCCGCCTGTGCCGGTGCATCAATGCTCTGTGTGGCTGATCTGATAGGCAGAACGGTGCTTTCTCCTATGGAGATACCCGCCGGTATAGTGACCGCAATTATTGGGGCACCTTACTTTTTGTATCTCCTCAGGAGACAGGAGGTGCTTGGGGGATGAATATACTTGAACTCAAAGGCGTATCCTTTTCTTATACCAGCGAGGTTTTTATAGAAGACCTTGATATGTCTATAGGGGAGGCATCTCTTTCGGGGCTGATAGGGCCAAACGGGTCAGGGAAGTCAACAATCATGAAGATTGCCTCTGGGATACTAAGACCGGTGGCAGGGTCTGTTCTTCTCTGGGGAAAGGATATCGGGCTTTATAAAGGGAGAGACAGGGCAAAACTGATAAGTTACCTCCCCCAGTTGCTTGATACTCAACTTCCCTTCACGGTGCAGGAACTGGTGAGTATGGGTGCCTATCCTTACAGCATCCCGCCTGAACTTACCGTTCAGAAGGCGATGGAACTGGTGGGACTTGAGGATGCTTCTGAATCGCTTATCACAGAATTGAGCGGTGGTGAGAAGCGGAGGGCATTTATAGCCATGACACTGTTACAGGGTGCCGGTCTCATATTGCTTGATGAGCCTCTTGCAAACCTTGATATACGATACCAGGTGGAGTTGATGAAACTACTGAAGAGGTTGCGGGATGAAAAGGGTATTTCCATACTCATGGCACTTCATGATATAAACCTGATCCATCATTTCGATAACCTTTTTGTAGTGAAAGAGGGAAAACTCGTTGCCCATGGAACACCGCAGGAGATAGCAACGGGCGATCTTTTGAGTGAGGTCTATGGAGTGGACATAACCATATACCCCCAGGAAGAGGGGAGGTTCCTTTTCGGGTTTTAGGTTATGCGGGTTTCTCTGAGAGAAGATTTTTTAGCGGTCCTTGCCTCCGCAATGATCCACGCCCTTTTGCTACTGCTTCCGGTATCAATGGAAAGGGATACCCTTACATCTCTTAAAAGAGAAACTCTCAGGGTAAGGATAGGTAGCATCAGCCAGCCACAAAAAAAGAAGAATCGGCCGCCTTTTGCCCATAAAAAAGAGAAGACAAAACCGCCACTGAAGAAAAAGGCAGCCGATAAATCGGTAACCCCATCTCATGAAAGCAGTAAGCGTAAAAAGGTTGAGACAAAGACGCCCCTTGAAAAGAAGACGGAGGCGGTAAGCCATAAAGATGAGATGGCTGCAAAAAATCAGGTGGTTGAAGTTAAAAACGAAGCAGACACCATAACAAGAACTGAAGTTGTGGAAACGGTGAAGACCGTAGAAGACAAGGATGTTGATAGTAGAGAGTCTTCTGGTGATACCGGCACTAATGAGAGGTCTTTTGATGACAGTCCTTATAGAGGGGAGTTTGGCACACCGGAGGGCCCGAAATTCCTGAAGAGGGTGATTCCTGAATACCCTCCGCTTGCAAGGAGGCATGGTAAGGAAGGGGTGGTTTTGTTAAAATTGTTTATCGACAGTGCGGGCAACTTAAAGGATGTAGAACTTTTAAGTGGGGATCGGTATGGCTTTGGTAAGGCAGCGATCAGGGCGGTAAAGGCATCTCGATATATACCTGCAAAGAGAAAGGGAAGGTCAGTTGATTCAGAGGTTGTTTTAAAGGTGAGATTTAAATTGAATTAGATTAGGAGGATGCTGAGATGTTTATTGCTTGGAAGATACTTACTCAGGGTGAGATAGAATGATTGATTTTTTCTATAAAGGCGGACCACTCATGTACCCCATACTGCTCTGCTCTGTGGTGGGTGTGGCAATAATTATAAGTAAGTGGATTAGGTACAGACAACTTATCAGATTCCTTGAGAGGCCACCGGTGGAGGTGGTGGAATCACCACCTGAGGAGTTCAGGAGACTCTTTGATGCGGTACGAGGGGGAGCAGGTGACCAGGAGATATCCGTCATAGGTACCGGGCTTGTGCGAGAGGTTGAGAAGGGGTTGAGTTGGCTTGGGGTTATTGCCATGATCTCTCCTCTCCTTGGGCTTACCGGAACTGTACTTGGAATGATAAGGGCATTCATGGTGCTTTCACAAAACCCGGTGGTTGACCCACTCATGCTTGCAGGAGGTATCTGGGAGGCGCTCATCACGACGGCTGCCGGTCTGCTTGTTGCTATTCCCATGCATTTAGGGCACCACTACCTTGAGAAGCAGGCTGATGAGATAGCCTTTCTTTTGAAGGAGGTGGCAGTTTTCTTGAAAAAAGAAAGGGGTGCTGATGGAGTTTGAAAGAAGGCGGTACGGGAACTCCTATTTAAACATCGCACCCCTTGTGGATGTGGTGTTCCTTCTCCTTCTGTTTTTTATGCTTGCCTCCAGGATGGTAAGCCAGCCTGTGGTTGACCTGAACCTTCCGGAATCCAAAACCGCTACAGATGGGGAGTTGAGGACAATTGATATGTATGTCAGTGCCCGGGGAGGCATCAGGCTAAATGGCAAGGTGGTCGCCTTGCGAAACCTTTCAGACAATCTGAAGGTTCAGGACAAATCCTTACCCCTCTATATCCATGCTGACAGGGATGTAACACTTCAGTTATTGATCAGTGTTATTGATGAGATCAGAAAAAGTGGAAGGTCAGACTTCAGCATAGTGACGACAAAAAGGAATGGAGACTGAAACCGCCCACGCCCTCCCTTAATCCAGACTGTTAAGATAACGAATTGAGTTCTCTCATTATCTGAATAAGTGGTTTTCCGGTACTCTTTGCAATCTCCTTACAGTCTTCATACTCCGGAGTCAACCCCTTTTCCGATACCTTGAAGCGGACGGTTCCGTAAGGTGTCTCCTTTGTGATTACCTCTCTGGGTAAACAGATGCGATCCACCTCTTTTATCCTGATACCTAAGGTTGTTGTTTCCCGAAACAGTATTGTGGTGAGAGCATCGGCAGTTTCCCTTTCAGACAGTACATTGAGTACAACCCCAGGCCGTCCCTTTTTCATTATCACATTCGTAAGATAAACATCCAGTGCCCCCGCCTGAAAAAGCCGGCTCATAATGTATTCGTATGCCTGTGGGTTCATATCGTCAATGTTTGTCTCAATCTGTAATAGACGCTTCGATTTTCTGCCAAAGTCCTTTTGCATAAGGGTTCCTATTGTTACCCTCAGGATGTTGGGCCACGAGGGGATGTCTTTCCCTCCGGCACCATATCCTGTCTTCTCGGTTACCATTGGGGGTATATCCTCCACCACCTCTCCGATATGTGAGATGATGGCAGCACCGGTAGGTGTGGTCAACTCCATTTCTGGCCCATTTGAATAAAAAGGGACGCCTCGCAGGAGTTCAAGGGTGGCTGGTGCAGGAACCGGAAGCGGCCCATGAGATGATCTCACCATACCCTTTCCAAGGTTGAGCGGGGTGGAAAAGACCCTTTTTATACCGAGGTGGTGAAGGCAGTAAAGGGTGCCGGTTATGTCTATCAGGCAGTCGGTGGCGCCGAGTTCATGAAGGTGTACCTCCTTAAGACTTTTACCATGCACCCGACCCTCTGCCCTGAAGAGTGCCCGGAAGATTCTTAGGGAATCCTTTTTTACAGGATCTGGCAGAGAGGAACCTTCAATAATCCTCTTTATGTCACCGAACCTCCTTGGAGGTTCCTGCTCATTTATGGTGACCCTTATCCTGCGTGCCCTTATCCCGTTTCTCAGGACATTTCTGGTCGAAATTGAATAACCCTTTATTCCAAGCGTAGCAATCGCCTTTTTAAGACTCGAAAACGGAACGCCCAGATCAATTAGAGCAGCAAGGCACATGTCTCCGCTTATGCCTGAGTAACAATCAAACCACGCAACTCTTTCACTGTTCATAAATGATATTTTACAGAAAGGGAGGAAATTTTCTCCTGCAAATCTGAACTATGCAAACAAACGCCGAGAACTATCGGGCACTGAGTGTAAATAAAATACTCTGGAGCGGTTTCTTCTCCCATCCACCAATCCACCAATCCACCAATACACCAATAAACCAATATACTAATACACCAATATACCAATATACTAATATACCAA
>CAYMML010000004.1:42325-46199 GCA_964391515.1 uncultured Thermodesulfovibrio sp.
AACCTCTACACCTTCACCGTGTCCACTCCCAATGGGTCTCAGTATACCTTTTATACCCACTTTTATGTCGCAGACCCCTAATACACCACCCCTTTCTCCCTTCCGAATCCTGATAGGTTATAATAAAAGATGTACATTGCAAAAGAAGAAAGAGGTGGACAACTCTACTACTCCATCCGTGAGACCTATTCTGAAGATGGAGAACTGAAAAGCAGACTACTCTTTGACCTTGGAACTAATCCAGGGAGGTACATCCATTATCCCGGTGGAAACAGTTACTATATTGATGAGTCGGTTGAACTCGGACTTATGGAAAAGGGGGTGGATGCCGATACCTTTGATATTGAGGAACTTTTCTTTCCATTTATGGATGCCCGGATAAAGCGGGTAATCCGCCCCTCGCCAAGGCCGAGTTCACGTTTCAGGAAAAGCAGGGAAGAGACATTAAGACTTCAGGCAACCACTCACATTTTTGACCGGCGTCGGCTACACTATCTGCGATACGGCAGCATCGACCAGCAGAGCATTGAGCAGACACCCTGCCGGTTCTTTCTCAACCTCGTAGGGAAGTCCCGTGATGAGATTGAGTGCATGATAGACGAGGAGGAGAGGAAACTTAAAAAGAGGGAACTTAAAAAGTACGTCTATGTGATCTTTGATTTGCAAAAACACTTCAGGGGCGATTTTTTTGCACTCCGCTCACCACAGAAACTCGATAGTGAAAAGATGGACAGGGCATTCATGGATGAGTTCTGTCTTCTCAACAATGATCCCGCCTTTTGTCGTCCCGACGGTAAAGTAAGCCCCTATCTGAAAAAGTATCTTTCCTATTATATTGACCATGACTTCCCCCGTGAAGGCTTTGACAGGGCTAAGTTTAATTATGATCACTCAAAGGGGTTCATGGAAAAAGACAAAAGGCAGACGAGTGTTGAGGAGGCATGCAGGATACTTGGTATTGAACCGGGAGAACTCAAAGGGATTTCAAAGAAGGAACTCAGGAGAAGATACAGGAGGCTTGCCCAGAAGTTACATCCAGACAAGGGTGGTGAGCATGAGAGGTTCATAAAGTTGTGTAACGCCTATAAGAGGCTGGTTGCTCTTAAAGGAGGAGAGGGTGGCAGACATACTCGTTGTTGATGACGAACCACTCCAGAGAGAGATTTTAAGAACCATACTCCTTGAGGAGGGGCACAATGTAATAGAGGCATCATCGGGTGAGGAGGCATTCGGCATTATAACCGAAAGGTTGCCTCAAATCGTTCTAACCGATCTGAAGATGGGGAAGATGAGCGGGGTGGATCTGCTGAAGAAGGCAAATGAACTCCCTCAGGATCAGCGGCCTACTTTCATCATCATGACGGCATACGGCAGTATCGCCTCTGCCGTGGAGGCCATCAAGGACGGTGCCTTTGATTATCTCACAAAGCCCCTCGAAAAGGATAATCTTCTACTGAAGATAAACCAGGCCATTGAACGGGCAGAACTGCTCAGGGAAAACCTGAAACTGAGAAATACCCTGTACAACCGGTTCAGTATTGAGGGGATTGTGGGAAATTCCGGTGCGATGAAGGGCGTAATTGAGATAATCAAAAAGGTTGCCCCCACTAATGCGACGGTTCTCATACTGGGTGAAAGTGGTACCGGCAAGGAACTGATAGCAAGGTCTATACATTACTCAAGTTCCCGCAGATCAAAGACATTTACACCTATAAACTGTGCCTCCATTCCGGAAAACCTCCTTGAGAGTGAACTCTTCGGGTACGAACCTGGTGCGTTTACCGGTGCCACATCTAAGAAGAAAGGTCTTATAGAGACTACCGATGGAGGCACTCTCTTTCTTGACGAGATAGGGGACATGCCTTCACAACTTCAGGCAAAGATACTCAGGGTTCTTCAGGATGGCGAGGTGAGAAGGCTTGGTGGAAAGGAGACCTTTAAGGTTGATCTCAGGGTGATTGCGGCAACGAACCAGGATCTGGAGAGGTTGATTGAGGAGGGGAGGTTCAGGGAAGATCTCTACTACCGTCTCAGGGTGGTTACGATCAACGTTCCACCTCTCAGAGAGAGGAAGGAGGATATACCTCTACTGGTAAGACACTTTATTGCCAAGTATTCTGAGGAGTTTGGCAAGAGGATTGAGGGGATACAGAAAAAGGCACTAAACATGCTTATGGATTACCACTGGCCCGGCAATATAAGGCAACTGGAGGCGGTTATAGAGCGTGCTGTGATAATGGCGGACGGAAACGAGATCAGTCCTGAAGATATAAAGGATGAACTTCCAAGAAAGAAGAGCAGAACTATACAGGATTTTGATATACCTGATGAGGGGCTTGTTTTTGAGGAACTGGAAAAGCAACTCATGGTAAAGGCGATGGAGAAGGCAAACAATGTGGCAAAGCGTGCCGCAGAACTCCTGGGGATGAGTTATAAAACCTTCTGGTACAGGTGGGAAAAGTTTGGGCTTGGTAAAAAGTCCGAAAAATAGGAGTACTTTGGTATAATATCAGACCTGACCCTTCCGGTCTTATAATAATTTTTTTCGTCTGGAGGTATGTTTATGCAGATTGAACTTGCTGAAAGGCTCAAACACTTACCACCCTATCTCTTTGCACGCATAGATGCCATGAAGGAGGAGGCGGTTGCAAAGGGTGTGGATGTGATTGATATGAGTATTGGTGACCCTGACATGCCTACCCCGCAGCATATAATAAAATCTATGCAAAAGGCTGTGGAGAAACCAGAACACCACAGGTATCCTTCTTATGCAGGGATGTTATCATACAGGGAGGCCGTTGCCAACTGGTATAACAGGAGGTTTGGGGTGGAACTTGACCCGACCTCAGAGGTTCTCTCCTTGATCGGCTCAAAAGAAGGTATTGGTCACATACCTCTTGCCTTTGTCAATGATGGAGATATTGTTCTCTGCCCTACGCCTGCCTACCCGGTCTATTCCATTGGGACGATCTTTGCAGGTGGCACCCCCTACATGATGCCGCTTTATGAGAAGAACGGTTTTTTCCCCGACTTTGACTCCATCCCTGATGATGTCCTGAAAAGGGCAAAGATGATGTTTCTTAACTATCCTAACAACCCGACATCGGCATCTGTTACTAAGGAGACATTCAAAAGGGCGATAGACGTAGCCCATAGGTATAACATCATCATCTGCCATGACAATGCCTATTCCGAGATATACTACGACGGTAAAAAACCTATAAGTTTCCTCGAGGTGGATGGGGCAAGGGAGGTGGGAATTGAGTTTCACTCCCTTTCCAAGACTTACAACATGACAGGCTGGAGGATAGGCTTTGCCGTTGGGAACAAAGATGTCATTGCAGGCCTCGGAAAGATAAAAACGAATATAGACTCTGGCGTTTTCCAGGCCATACAGGAGGCATCTATTGTAGCACTTAACTCTGATGAGGAGATCCTCGATGGGATAAGGGCGGTTTATCAGGAAAGGCGGGATATCCTTTTCAAAGGGCTTCAGGAATTGGGGCTACCGGTTATAAAACCTGAGGCAACCTTTTATCTATGGACAGGCGTGCCTGACGGGTTCAGTTCAGAGGAGTTTACCATACACCTTCTTGATAAGGCAGGTGTGCTCTGTACCCCCGGTAACGGCTTTGGAGAACCCGGAGAGGGGTATGTAAGGTTTGCCCTCACAGTCTCCAAGGATAGAACCGCCGAGGCGATTGAAAGGATAAAAAAATCACTCTCTTGAGTAAACCCCTCCCCAAAATGTGCACTTACGAAGTGCACATTTTGGGGCTGTTATAAAAATAATAGTCTCTATGCCGATATTTTATATAGGGCTTGGTTCTAATGTGGGGGGACGGGAACGAAACTGTGAGAAGGCGGTTTCGAT
>CAYMML010000005.1:0-32518 GCA_964391515.1 uncultured Thermodesulfovibrio sp.
GGGTTTCTCCTGAGTTCTACCTGCCCTGCTCCGTCAGTGTTGTTGGCATTACTAATGTAGATATTAGTAAAATACATTATTCACCTAATAACCAATGCACCAATACACCAATATACCAATTAACTATTTAACCATTTAACCAATCTCACATGGATAGAGACTCGCTTTATATGCTTGCTGCACTTGAAGAGGCAAAGAAGGCTGAAGAGAAGGGAGAGGTTCCGGTAGGGGCTGTTGTGGTGAGTGGAGATGAGATAATATCAAGAGGGCATAACCTGAGAGAAAGCCGTAACGACCCGACGGCACATGCAGAGATTATAGCAATAAGAGAAGCGGCCTTAAGGCTTGGACGATGGAGGCTGTCGGGGTGTACTTTGTATATCACAAAGGAACCCTGTACCATGTGTGCTGGTGCTATAATAAATGCAAGGATTGACCGTGTGGTCTTTGGATGTGTTGATGAAAAAGGCGGGGGAGGGGTGAGTGTTTATAATATTCTTGAAGGCAGGAGGCTGAACCACTCTCCGGTGGTAAGATCAGGGGTTCTTGAGGAGGAGACGGCCGGTATTTTGAAGAGGTTTTTCCAGACTAAGAGGAGAGGTGGCCGAGTGGTTTAAGGCGGCGGTCTCGAAAACCGCTGTGGGGGCAACTCCACCGGGGGTTCGAATCCCCCCCTCTCCGCCAGAGGTCTGTCAGGTGCTTTAAGCAGTTGATAGGCTCCACCATATCGGGAACTTTCAGGAAAGACTCAATGGATTGAAAAACAGGTAAATTGTAGAAAACTGCTGTAAAGTGTAGAAGACTTTAAATATTTTAAATATTTTTCGGAAAACCAAAGAAATTCACATATAGGTAGGGTTTACAATTCTGTCTGGATATGGTATATTAAATCTACCTGCCAGACCCAATCCTCGCCCCCTCGGGATTGGGTCTTGACCCCTCCGGCTCCCGTTCCTTCTCCCTCCAGGGACGGGAGCCCATTTATTTTCAAATACTTGTCAGTAAAACTTCCATAGTGTTAAACTTAAAATCCCATGAGTTCACGGATACTTGTTGTTGATGACGAACCACTTATACTATCCTCGATAGAGCGTGCCCTTGAGAGGGTGGGCTACGATGTCGTAACCGTTTCTGACAGGAAGGGTTTTTTCTCTGCAATGGATGGGGGTGGGTTTTCTCTGGTGATTCTCGATCTTCATCTAAACGATCTCTCAATGGAAGAGATTATATCCGCTACTAAAGAGAAATCACCGGAGGCAGGTTTTCTTGTCATAAGCGGTTCAGATAGTGTGGATGACCTTCCTTATATACAGAAGCCCTTTATGATTAAGGAACTGAGGGCCAGAGTAAAAGAAATATTAAATGAACGGTCTTGAGGCCCTGGACAAAAAACTCTTTGTCTTTCTGAACTCTGACCTCTCTAACAGAGTCCTTGATGTACTGATGCCTTTTATCACTAAAAATCCTGCCTTGTTTTTGTTGCCTGTCTTTGCCTTTCTACTATACAGGGTTAAATCAGAGAGGTTTAAAGTATTCATACTACCTGTCGTAGGGCTCCTACTGAACGACGGGGTGACTCATCTGCTCAAAGAACTCATAAAGAGATCACGCCCTTTTGTTGAGAACTCAGATGTAATCCTCCTTGTTGGAAAGGGTGGGTCTTTTTCAATGCCCTCTGCACACGCCTCAAATGTAGCGGCAGTCTCGGCTGTGCTTGGATATCTTATATGGAAGCACTTCAAAGGGAGAATAAGGATTGTTGGGATGACTTATCTCTCTATGATTGTTGTCCTGATAGGCCTTTCAAGGGTTTATGTAGGGGTTCACTACCCATCCGATGTACTGGTTGGGACACTGCTTGGCCTGATTATCGGGCTTACGGTTATTTATGCTAATGTCCTTTTTACAAAAGGGCTTACTTCTTCACCTGTAAAGACACTTCTTGTTTTTTCCCTTGTAGGGATCAGTCTTTTCAGGCTCTACTATATCTTCTTTGGGCCGCTTGATCTGAGCCCCGATGAGGCACAGTACTGGGACTGGTCACGGCACCTCGATCTTAGTTATTATTCAAAGGGCCCCGGTATTGCCTATATAATCTATCTATCAAGGAGCATATTTGGTGATACCCCATTTGGTGTAAGATTTCCGGCCGTAATGTTCAGCCTTGGGAGCAGTCTACTTATTTATTACTTCACAAGAGATCGGGCGGTTATAAAAGGGGTGGATCAGGTGAGATCTGAGCGGGCAGGGCTTACTGCCGCACTAACTCTTCAGGTGATACCGCTCTTTTCAGCATACGGTGTGATAAACACAATAGATGCACCTCTTATATTTTTCTGGTCGCTTGCCCTTTATCTGTTTGGAAGGATTGATAAGACTGAAAGGGAACTCAGGATGGCAAAGGCGGTTGACTGGATAACCCTCGGTATAGTAATCGGCCTTGGTTTCCTTGTCAAGTATACCATGGTCTTTTTCGTTGCATCAGGGTTTTTGTATTACCTTGTAGAGAAAAAAAGGAGAAGATATCTGAAGAGAGTAGGCCCCTGGATGGCCTTTGTTAGTTTCCTTGTTGTATCGTCACCGGTTTTCCTCTGGAATGCAGATCACGGGTGGGTTACCTTTCTGCATACGGCAGGTCAGGCGCATATTGCCGACGGCTTCAGGATCACGCCTGAGAGGCTCATCGAGTTTATAGGCTCTCAGATCGGGGTGATAACGCCAGTATTATTTTTTGCTCTATTCATTTCGGTCTTTTCGATGAAAAAGCGGTATGGGGAGATTGGGATGAGTGGGTGGTTTATGCTTCCCACATTTTTGTTTTTCCTCCTAAAGAGCCTTCAGGGTAAGGTGCAGGCAAACTGGGCTCTTCCAGCCTACCTGTCTTCACTTGCTGCGCTTGGGGTTGAACTTGCTACCTCCTGGAGACAATACAGCAGGGGCAGACGATCTGTAGTGGTGGCAGGGTATCTGCTGGCAGTATTTATTACTGTTATTGCACATTACCCATCCCTTGTTTCCCTGCCTGTTAAATACGACCCCTCGGCAAGACTGAGGGGGTGGTCTGAACTTGGAGATGAGGTTACGAGGGTCGCACAGGGTATGAAGAGGCCATTTTTCATTGCATCAGACCGGTACCAGATAACATCTGAACTTGCCTTTTATGTAAAAGGCAACCCCACCACATACTGCCTTAACAGAGGGAGGCGGATGAATCAGTACGACCTCTGGCAAGGGTATGAGGGGCTGAAGGGGTATGATGCCATCATGGTATTTTTTGGTGACTCCCCTGTGCCCAAAGACCTGGTACCCTATTTTGACAATATTTCAAAAAGGGTTTATACCGTAAAAGAGGGGAAGGATACTTTGAGAGAGTACACCATCCTGATAGGCAGGAATTTTAAAGGCATGGAAAGACGAGGGTTTGAGAGTTTCTGACTCATAGATTCTCAATAATCGGTTCCCAGCGTATCTCTCTTGACAGGTCAAGAAACTTTTCAGGGTAAAACTTGCCCTCAATAAAAGGCACCTTTACCACGGGGATATCAACTAAAAGTCTCTTTAGTTCTCTTATGTTGGTTTCTCTTGAGATATCAGAACTCATGGATACCTCATTAAGGATAACCCCGCACACATTTAACCCCTCAGCCCTGGCAACCCTCACGGTAAGCAGTGTGTGGTTAAGGGTGCCAAGACGGTCGGGTGAGACTATTAGCAAAGGTATATCAAGGTCAATGGCAAGGTCAATTACCATCTTATCGTCTGTCAGTGGAACCAGAAGGCCGCCAACGCCTTCTATAAGGGTGATATCATAGGAGTCCAACCGTTCTTTACAGAATGCGACGACCCTTGAATAATCAAGGGTTTTCCCCTCCAGTGATGCCGCAACTGAGGGTGCAAGGGGCAATTTGAACCTGAAAGGGGTGGTCTCCTCAACCGAACTGTCTGGTGAGAGGTAAAGATTAAGAAACGCTCCATCCTCCGGGAATAAAACCCCCTCTGTCTCATTACAGCCTGTTTCGACCGGCTTTAAAACCCCTGTATCGTAACCCTTTGCCTTCAGGTACAGCCCCAAAAGGGCGGTTATAATTGTTTTACCTGCCCCGGTGTCTGTAGCGGTTATGAGGATGCCCTTTTTAGAGTGCCTCAAATTCTCTCCTGAAGTGAGAAAGCGTGTCGTCATCGTAGATACAAAACTCGACCACCTGTAGAGAGGTCTCCGGGGTATTAAGGAGAAACTCCCTTGAAGTGCCGACCAGGATCTTTGCACACCGGTCTTTCGGAAAACCGAAGATGCCTGAACTTATTGCGGGAAGGGATATGCTCTTAAACCCCTTTTCGGTGGCAAGGTTTAGCGAACTCATTACGGCATTTTTGAGTTTCTCATCCTCATCCCCCTCTCCCATCCTTGGGCCTACGGCATGAATTACCGCCTTGGCAGGCAGGGTACCTGCCGTTGTGATGGCAGCACTTCCAACAGGAACAAAGCCGATCCTGTCACTTTCCTCCTGAATGATATCGCCACCTTTTCTGACAATTGCACCTGCCACGCCACCTCCGTGTTTGAGGTGGGAGTTTGCAGCATTTACTATTGCATCCAGATCACGGCTGGTGATGTCACCTTTTACCAGCCTTAGTGTCTTACCGTTTACCTTTTTTTCGCTGATCAGTTCAGCCATCTTTCCACCTCCCTTTGAGAAGATTGGTGTGGTTTGGTCATTTTTAAAGATTCTAACATAAAGGGACAAAAAGAGGGGGATACCTCTTTCCGGTATCCCCCAGGTTAAATCAGGAGGGGTTAATGGAGCTATGGTGTAAGGGGAAGACTACTGAATTCTTCCCTTTACAAGGGTATCCACCACAGATGGGTCGGCAAGTGTTGATGTATCACCGAGATCCTCAATATCGTTTCTTGCGATCTTTCTGAGTATCCTCCTCATTATCTTACCGCTACGGGTCTTTGGAAGACCGGGTGCGAACTGGAGTTTGTCAGGTTTGGCGATCGGCCCGATTTCCTCCCTGACATGGTTTACGAGTGTTTTCAGAAGTTCGTCGTTAGGGCTTTTGCCGTCTTTGAGGACGACATACGCATAGATTCCCTCGCCCTTAACATCGTGAGGATAGCCAACAACTGCAGCCTCTGCAACCGCCTCATGACTTACCAGTGCAGATTCAACCTCGGCTGTTCCGATTCTGTGCCCGGATACATTCAAAACATCGTCAATCCTGCCCATCAGCCAGAAATCGCCATCCTCATCGACACGGGCACCGTCTCCTGTAAAGTATCTTCCAGGGAACCTCTCAAAATAGACCTCTTTTACACGCTTGTTTTCAGGATCCCCGTAGGTTCCCCTGATCATACCAGGCCAGGGGCGCTCAATGACGAGGTAACCGCCTTCGTTTACCTCTGCCGGTGAGCCATCCTCTTTTATAACCCGGGGAACAACCCCTGGGAAGGGTCTGCATGCGGAGCCGGGCTTGAGTGTCATGGCACCGGGAAGCGGTGTTATAAGGATGCCGCCAGTTTCGGTCTGCCACCATGTATCAACTATGGGGAGTTTCCCCTTGCCTACATGGGTGTGATACCACATCCAGGCCTCCGGGTTAATCGGCTCGCCCACGGTACCAAGAAGGTCAAGCGATGAAAGGTCGTATTTTTCCACCCACTCGGGGCCTTCTCTCATGAGAGCCCTGATAACTGTAGGTGCTGTGTAAATAATATTGACCTGATGCTTGTCGCATATCTCCCAGAACCGGCCAGGATTGGGGTATGTGGGAACGCCCTCAAACATCAGAGATGTAGCACCCGCTGCAAGGGGGCCATAAACGATGTAACTATGCCCGGTGATCCAGCCTATATCTGCTGTGCAGAAATGGATGTCCTCCTCATGGTAGTCAAATATCCACTTAAAGGTGAGTGTGGTATAGAGGCAGTATCCACCGGTTGTGTGGAGAACACCCTTGGGTTTGCCTGTAGACCCCGAGGTGTAGAGGATGAAGAGGGGGTCTTCAGCATCCATCTGCTCCGGTTCACAGTAATAACCGATATCCTCAGCCGCCATCTCTTCATGCCACCAGGAGTCACGTCCTTCCTGGAAATTAATGTTTCCACCTGAACGCTTAACGACAATTACATTCTTTACGGTAGGGCACTCATTAAGTGCCTCGTCTGCATTTGCCTTTAAAGGAACATGCTTACCGCCCCTTATGCCTTCATCGGCGGTAATAACCATGGCTGCCTCACAGTCGTTGATCCTGTCTCTGAGGGACTGTGCGGAGAAGCCACCAAATACAACACTATGAATCGCCCCGATCCTTGCACAGGCGAGCATGGCAATGGCAAGTTCCGGGATCATTGGAAGATAAAGTGTAACCCTGTCACCCCTCTTGATGCCTTTCTTTTTCAGGACATTTGCAAATCTATTTACCTCTGTATAGAGTTGCTGGTAGGTGTATGTCCTGTAACTCCCGTCATCTGCCTCCCATATAAGTGCAGCCTTGTTCCGCCTCGGACCATCAAGGTGCCTGTCAAGGCAGTTGTAGGAGGCGTTGAGTTTACCCCCTATGAACCACTTCACAGAAGGCTTCTCAAAGTCGTACTCCAGCACCTTGTCCCACTTCTTGTACCAGGTAAGGTGCTCCTCAGCCATTTCTGCCCAGAATCCTTCAGGGTCTTCTACGGAGCGGCGGTAAATCTCCTCATATTCGGCCATGCTCTTGATGTAGGCCTTTTTGGAGAACTCTTCCGGCGGTGGAAATGTACGCTGCTCCGCCATCAATACCGAGATTCCCTTTTCTGACATCATAACCTCCTTTTAATTTTGGGATTTAATGTAATGTATAAGCAAGTGTGATTTAATCTTTATGTTAAGAGAATTTATAGTAAATTAGCAAATTAAATGCCTGAAAGACAGAATTGGGTCAGAAAATCATGTTATATCTTTAAAAAATCTTTTAAATACAGATAGATAACGAGTTGAAATAAGTAAAAATTTTTATGTTTTTCTTTTATTTTTTTATGTGTGCAAAAAGGTGCAATATAAATGTTACAAAAGGTTACCTTAGGTGGTAACAATAAAAAACAAAAAGTAACGGATTTGCTAAGGGGTCGAAAAAACTCTAAAAATTGAATTTTAAACAGTCTGGTAAAGGGGATGTTAGCCTCTCTGGAGATGTTCCTCCACGATCGAGCAAAGTGCCCTGATGAATGTTGGGTAGGTGTTGAGTGAGGGGATCCTTCGCAGGGTAACTCCCCACTGTGAGGCCATTTCTTTATAAAGTATGTCTATTTCATATAGGGTTTCTATATGGTCAGAAACAAAACTTATCGGTACTGTAAGCACCTCCTTAACCCCTTCTGTTGCAAGTTTGTGTATCATCTCATCGGTTGAGGGGCTAAGCCACCTGACCGGCCCACTCCTGCTTTGATAACTTAGGTGGTATTGTACATGGATACCCTTTTCCCTGAGGGCTTTTATAACCAGAGAGACAGTCTCCTCAATCTGATCCCTGTAAGGGTCTCCCATTTCTTCTATGAATGTTACCGGAAGGCTGTGGGCACTGAAGAGCAGATGTGTATGAGGCGGCATTTCCTCAAGTGTGTTTGAGATTAGTTCTGTTATGGCCTGGATGTAAAGCGGGTGGTCATGCCAGGATCTGATGCAACTTATACTGAGGTTGAGTTCCTTTGCTGAATTACGAAAAACCCGTTCTGTGGAACCGGTAGTTGCGTAAGAAAACTGAGGATAAAGACTGAGCCCAACCACCCTATTGTGCCCCCTTCGGCTGATCTCTCTCATGGTCTCATCGATAAAAGGATGCCAGTATCTCATCCCAATAAACCCCTCGATGTCAAATTTGTCGGATAGTGTTTCAGTGACGAGGTTTGCCTGTGCCTCTGTAATCTCCCTTATGGGTGAGCCGCCTCCGATGAGGGTATAAGCCCTTTTCGTTTTTGGAGTTCTGAATAAAGATATTAAAAGTGCAAGGGGTTTCTGCATGAAGGGCGGGCCAAGTGGAATTATCTCACGGTCTGAAAACAGGTTATACAAAAAGGGTCTTACCGCCTGGATATTGTCAGGTCCCCCCAGATTTAACAGCATGAGTGCAAATCTTTCCATCCAGGGAGTATAACCTTTTTGGATGCCTTCCAGGAAGCCCTCGCTTGACAGATGAGGGGGTTTTTTGATAAATTATTAGCACTCTCGATTGGTGAGTGCTAAAGTGTAATTATGTCTGAAAGAGATGATATAGGGTTAGATGTCAGGAGTGCCCGGGTGCTTCGTGCGGTCATCAGGAGTTATATTGAAAACCCTGAACCTGTAGGGTCAAGAACGCTTACGAAGAAGTATGGCCTTGAGTGGTCACCTGCTACAATAAGGAACATTATGGCCGACCTTGAGGAGATGGGTTTTCTGATGCAACCGCACACATCTGCAGGGCGGGTTCCGACCGACCTTGGTTACCGTTACTATGTGGAGCATATGGTTCAGGACGAACCAGTTGAGGGTAAGGGTGAGGTGGTGGAGTTTGAGCATTTTGGGATTGAGACCGAGGACCTGGGAAGGCTTCTTGACCTTACTACCGATACCCTTTCAAAGATCACAAGGTATCTTGGGCTTGGTGTTTCTCCGGGCGCAGAGGGGAGTGTTTTAAGACATGTGGACTTTGTACCTTATAAGGACGACAGCATTGTTGTCATCCTTGTTACAGAAGACGGGATAATTAAACACAAGATAGTGAAAAACGATTACAATCTTTCAAGAAATGATCTTCGCCAGATCTCTTCATATATCAACCGTCAATTTACAGGGTACACCATAAAGGAGATAAGAGATCGTATTGTTGAGGAGATGTTTGCAGACAAAAGGCGGTTTGATGACCTTGTCTCCAGGGCTATGGAGGTTTATAGGGACGTTCTGTACGAGTATGACTCGAATATCTTCCTCTCCGGCATGACCCGTATTCTTGACCTGCCGGACTTTTCTGATCTCAGACAGATAAAGGACCTGACCAGAACTATTGAGAACAAACATGCCCTTGTGAAACTTATAGACCAGATCATGAACGCAGACGGTCTTCAGATTGTGATCGGTACGGAAAACCCGGTGGAGGAGTTACAGGGGATGAGTGTTGTAGCATCCACATACACCGAGGGTGACAGGAAGGCCGGGGTAATTGGTATAATCGGGCCAAAGCGGATGGAGTATGCTACAACCATCTCGCTTGTTGAGGCAGCAGCACGCTTTCTAAGCAGTCTATACGATGAAGGAGGAAGGGGATGGAAGAAAAAGAGATGAGAGATGTGGAGGAAAAAAAGGAGTTTCCGCCAGAGGAAAAGAAGGAGGAACTTCCCTCTGAACCTCTTAAGGAGGAAAAGACCTTAGAGGAAAAACTCAGTGAACTTGAGAAGGAACTTGAAGAGCAGAAAGAAAAGTATATAAGGCTGTATGCTGAGTTTGACAACTACAGAAAGCGTGTCCAGAAGGAAAAGGAAGAACTCGTCAAGTACTCTGTGGAGCCACTGATAGGTGATCTCCTTACTGTACTTGATAACCTGGAGATGGCTCTTGAACATGCATCAAAGGAATCTGATCCTAAGAGTCTCATTGAAGGTGTGGAACTTACCTTACGTGAATTCAAAAAGGTTATATATAATTATGGTGTGGAGGAGATAGAGGCACTTGGAAAGCCCTTTGATCCTACTGTACACCATGCGATGAGCCAGATCGAACGACCTGATGTGGAGCATAACACGGTTGTGGAGGAGTACAGAAAGGGCTATAAATTAAAAGACAGGGTGATGCGTCCATCACTTGTTGCGGTCTCAAAGAAGGTTGAGTCGGAGGTGCAACAAGAAGATATTTCAGATACAAAAACTGACCGGCAAGCCGATGATACAGGAGATGATACACAAAGCGGTTAGAAGGCAGAAGGTCAGGCAATGTTTTACAGGAAATAAATAGAAAATAAAAAATATAAAAGGAGGAAGCAGAAATGGGAAAAGCAATAGGTATAGACCTTGGAACCACAAACTCGGTTGTGGCTGTTGTTCAGGGCGGTGAGCCTGTAGTGATACCGAACCAGGAGGGTTCGAGAACCACACCGTCGGTTGTGGCGTTTACAGAAAAGGGTGAACGCCTGGTTGGCCAGGTTGCAAAACGACAGGCCATCACAAACTATGAAAATACCATCTTTTCAATAAAGAGGCTCATGGGTCGGAAGTACGACTCCGATGAGGTAAAGGAGGCCATGAAAAGGCTTCCCTATAAGATTGTAGCAGCCCCAAACGGTGATGCCCATGTGGAGGTGATGGGGAAAAGGTACAGTCCTCCGGAGATCTCAGCAATGATCCTACAGAAACTCAAGCAGGCTGCCGAGGACTTCCTCGGAGAGCCTGTTACCGATGCGGTTATAACCGTGCCTGCCTATTTTGATGACAGCCAGAGGCAGGCCACGAAGGACGCTGGTAAGATTGCCGGGCTGAATGTATTGAGGATAATAAACGAACCCACTGCAGCCGCCCTTGCCTATGGACTTGATAAAAAGACGGAGGAGAAGGTTGCCGTTTATGACCTTGGAGGTGGTACATTTGACATCTCTATCCTTGAGATAGGTGAAGGCGTTATTGAGGTACACTCAACAAGTGGTGATACCTATCTTGGAGGAGACGATTTTGATCTTAAGATCATCGACTATCTCGTTGAGGAGTTCAATAAGGATCAGGGTATAGACCTCAGGCAGGACAGGATGGCCCTTCAGAGGTTAAAGGAGGCGGCAGAGAAGGCGAAGATAGAACTCTCTACGGCAATGGAGACGGAGATAAACCTTCCTTTTATAACTGCAGATGCCTCAGGCCCGAAGCACCTGGTTATGAAACTTACAAGGGCAAAGTTTGAGCAACTGATTGATGATCTTGTGGAAAAGACATCAATACCATGCAAAAAGGCCCTTGATGATGCAAAACTGACAGAAAAGGATATAAATGAGGTTCTTCTGATAGGTGGCCAGACCAGGACACCAAAGGTTCAGGAGATGGTGAAGAAACTCTTTGGTAAAGACCCTCACAAGGGTGTCAACCCTGATGAAGCGGTTGCGATAGGGGCTGCCATCCAGGGGGCTGTCCTAAAGGGCGAGGTTAAAGAGGTTCTTCTACTCGATGTAACACCGCTTTCCCTTGGTATTGAGACCCTTGGTGGTGTGTTTACAAAGATAATAGAAAGAAACACCACGATTCCCACGAGAAAGAGCCAGATCTTTTCCACTGCATCAGACAACCAGCCGGCTGTTACCATCAAGGTTTATCAGGGAGAGCGTGAGATGGCAGCGGATAACAAGCTCCTCGGTGTGTTTGAACTCGTTGGGATACCTCCTGCACCAAGGGGTGTACCCCAGATAGAGGTCACTTTCGATATAGATGCAAACGGGATACTCCATGTTTCTGCCAAAGATCTCGGTACCGGAAAGGAACAGTCCATCAGGATCACGGCATCAAGTGGCCTTACCGAGGATGAGATCAAGAGGATGATGCGTGAGGCTGAGGAGCATGCTGAGGAAGACCGCAGGAAGAAGGCACTTGTGGAGGCGAAAAACGAGGCGGATAACCTTTGTTATTCTGTTGAGAAGTCGTTAAAGGAATACGGTGACAAGGTGACGGAGGATGAAAAGAAGGCGATAGAAGAGGCACTTGAAAACTGCAAGAAGGTAAAGGATACCTCTACTGATCCCCAGGAGATAAAGACAGCCGTTGAGAAACTCACACAGGCATCCTATAAACTTGCTGAACACATCTACAAGGATGCCCAGGCAGCACAGGCGGGTGCAACTGGTGGTGCAGAGGGAACCACCACTGAGACCTCTACCTCTCAGTCTGACGGTTCTGGCTCAGAAGAGGAAGAGGTGGTTGAGGCAGAATTTGAGGATGTGGATAAGGATAAGTCTTAGGGATTTGAATAAAAACTCCTTTACGAGGGGTTCAGGGTATTAAGCCTGAACCCCTGATTTATGTCTGTTACTATTTTTTGCATTAATAATGCCGGTTAACACAGGCAGACCTCTATAGCCGATATACAAATTACTACTTTTTCTCTGTTAGAATAAAAAGCCTATGAAAGATTATTACAGAATCCTTGGTGTTGAAAGGGGTGCCTCAGATGAGGAGATAAAGCGCGCCTTCAGGAAACTTGCGCGCAAATACCATCCTGACCATAACCCCGACAATAAGGAGGCAGAGGAAAAGTTCAAGGAGATAAACGAGGCGTACGCCTGCCTGAGTGATCCCCAAAAACGCGCAAATTACGACAGGTTTGGAACCGCAGAGGGGTTTGATGCTGCTGGTGCCGGCTTTGGTGGCTTTTCGGGTGGGTTTGCTGATGTCTTTGAGGATATCTTCGGTGACTTCTTTGGCACATTTACGGGCAGAAGGCGTGTAAGACCCCAGAAGGGTGCAGACCTGCGATACGATCTTGAGATCAGCCTGGAGGAGGCTATTAAGGGGGTTGAAAAGGAGATCAGGGTTCCCCGTTGGCTCAGATGTGAAGACTGTGAGGGAAGTGGTGCAAAGCCCGGAACCAGACCGGTAAGATGCCCGGAGTGTGGAGGGACAGGGCAGACCCACTTTCAGCAGGGGTTTTTTTCGGTGACAAGAACCTGTGGTAGGTGTGGAGGGACTGGTGAATTCATCTCTGAGCCATGCAGCAAGTGTGGAGGCAAGGGAACCGTCAGGAGATTCAGGAATGTCTCTGTGAAGATACCCCCTGGCGTTGATACCGGAACCAGGCTCAGGATGTCTGGTGAGGGGGAACTTGGGCTCCATGGTGGCCCACCGGGAGATCTCTATATAGTGATAGAGGTAATACCTCACAAGTTTTTCAAAAGAGAAGGTGTCCACCTCTTTTGTGAGGTGCCAATAACTTTTCCTCAGGCCGTGCTTGGTGCAGAGATAGAGGTCCCCACAATGTATGGACCGGAAAGGGTAAAGATACCTGCCGGCACCCCTTCTGGCAGGGAGTTTGTTCTGAAAGGAAAGGGTGTTCCACGCCTTGGGGGCTCTGGCAGGGGTAATCTGATAGTTAAGGTATATATAGACGTTCCCAAAAAACTCACACCCAGACAGAGGGAGTTGCTTCAGGAGTTTGCTGAACTCACCGGTGATGAGGTACAGAAGGGGTTTATGGATAAACTAAAGGAGTTCTTTACCCCGGCAGATTGATATTGCTTTAACACAAACCCTTTGATTGTAACCCCTGTAAGCCACGGGAGAGATGGAAGGTCGTTTAAATGTCAACCCGTCGAAGGATAATTGATCCCTCAGTATCCAGCGCTAAAGAGGAACTAACTGTTTCAGGAGATAACCTCCACTACCTTCGGAATGTATTGAGGGTAAAAGAGGGCAATGAGGTGGAGGTGCTTGATGGAAAGGGTGGTGTGTACATGGGGGTTATTAAGTCTGTCGGTAAAAAGGAGTTGGCTATCATGCTCCTAAGAAGGGAGACACCTGATATAGAGCCTTCGGTAAACATACACCTGTTGCAGCCGCTTCTTAAAGGAGAAAAGATGGATCTTGTCATACAAAAGACCACTGAACTTGGTATCAGGGGTATAATCCCTGTGGTTACGGAGCACTCGGTGCCAAGAGGTACCAGAAAGATTGATCATTGGAGGAAGGTGGCAATGGAGGCGGTGAGACAGTGTGGTAGGACTGCGGTTCCAGAAGTAGAGGATGTGATGGGGCTTGAAGAGGCTATAGGTCTTTTGCCGGAGGAGGCGCAAAAGTATGTATTTCATGAAAAAGGAGGGAAAAACTTGGGTGATGCAGTGGTTAAAAAGGAGTCAAAAAAATCTTCCATTTTTCTTCTTACAGGTCCAGAAGGGGGGCTTTCAGAGAGAGAAGTAAACATGTCTGTTTCTTCCGGGTTTGAGCCCGTAAACCTGGGGAGGAGGATTCTACGGGCGGAGACAGCAACGATTGTGGCGGTTACCCTTTTACAGTTTGTTCTTGGGGAACTTGGATGATTCTTTTTCAGAAAAAATTATTAGTCCTATAAGTCTTGTAGGTCATATAGGTCTAATCAAAGTTTTAAGAAGTGTAAGGTTGAGCCTTCCTCGTCTCTCTTTATGGTATATTATTCTGTATAGTGCTTCCAAGGAGGTATGAAGATGAAAAAAATAGAACTCTATGATACCACTTTGAGGGATGGCTCTCAGGCGGAGGAGATAAACTTCTCTGTTCAGGATAAACTCCGCATTACCGAGAAACTGGACGAGTTGGGTGTTCACTTTATAGAAGGTGGATGGCCTGGTTCCAACCCGAAGGACAGTGAGTACTTCAGAAAGGCAAGGAGGTTGAGTCTCACAAAGGCTAAAGTGGTTGCCTTTGGAAGCACCCATCGAGCGCAGACGACACCTGAAAAAGACTCATCTATAAAGAGCCTCCTCGATGCGGAAACGCCCGTTGTGACCATCTTCGGTAAGAGTTGGGACTTCCAGGTAAAGGAGGCACTGAGAGTGACGCTTGATAGAAATCTTGAACTCATAAGAGACACGATCTCCTACCTGAAGGGGTATGTGGATGAGGTGTTTTTCGACGCTGAACACTTCTTTGATGGGTATAAATCGAACCCTGATTACGCGGTAGAGTGTCTCAGGGCTGCCCTTGATGGTGGTGCTTCAAGGCTTGTGCTTTGTGACACAAACGGTGGCACACTGCCTGATGAGATAAAGACGATCTTCAATAAGGTTAAGAAGTCAGTTAAGGCACCACTTGGAATTCATGCCCATAATGATTCGGAGTGTGCAGTTGCAAACAGCATAATCGCCGTACAGTCTGGTGCGGTTCATGTGCAGGGCACTATCAACGGTATTGGTGAGAGGTGTGGCAATGCGAATCTCTGCTCCATCATACCGGCTTTGCAATTGAAAAATGGGTACAGTTGTCTTACTGACGATGAGTTGAGAAAACTAAGGGAGGTCTCACGGTTTGTAAACGAGATGGCAAACCTGAGACACTTTAACCGGCAGCCCTATGTGGGAGATAGTGCATTTGCACATAAAGGTGGTGTTCATGTCTCTGCTGTCACAAGGGCTGCTTCCACCTATGAGCATATAGACCCGGAACTGGTGGGGAACTCCCGCAGGATACTCATATCTGACCTTGCAGGCAAGAGCAATGTGCTCAGAAAGGCCGATGAGTTTGGCATCCATATAGAGAAGGATTCACCTCAGTTGATGGACATTCTCTCTGCCATCAAAGAGCTGGAGCACCGCGGGTACCAGTTTGAGGCGGCTGAAGCCTCATTTGAACTTCTTATGAAAAAGACGCTGGGGCTTCACAGGAAGTTTTTTGACCTGAAGGGGTTCAGAGTTATAGTTGAAAAGAGGAAAGAGGGTGAGGAGCCTATAAGCGAGGCAACAATTATGGTCAAGGTGGGTGGACATATCGAGCACACAGCGGCAACGGGTAACGGTCCGGTAAATGCCCTTGACAATGCCCTCAGGAAGGCCCTTGAGAAGTTCTATCCGGAGTTGAAGAGCGTGAGGCTTCTCGACTATAAAGTGCGTGTGCTGACGGCAGGCAGAGGAACTTCTGCACAGGTGCGGGTGCTCATTGAGTCAGGCGATGATGACGGGAAGTGGGGTACCGTTGGTGTTAGTGAAAACATAATCGAGGCATCCTGGCAGGCACTTGTGGACAGCATAGAGTTTAAACTCCTGAGAGAAGAGGAAAAGGGAAAACAGAACTAAGGGAAGTCCGCTTACCTGATGTTGCATGCTTGGTTGGAAAGAGCATTCCCCTAACCCGGTTTTTCCCTGGGAGGGAGGATTGCAAATGTTTGTAAAGTCTTTCAGGCGGTTTTATGCAGCAGTGAGTGTTACATCTGCTCTCCCTTTTCTGATGGTTGAGTGGGCGTGTTTTCAGGAGCCGGGCTATCGTCGGGGGTTGTGGTTTCAGGGGTTTCGGTCTCTCCAGTAGTTATGTCTTCCCTTTCTTTCTCAACGGAGGTCTCAGGTCTTACACCAGTAGTGTTTTCAGAAGTTTCTTTTTCTGTTATATCTTGAGTTGTGGGCTCTGTCTTTTCTACTATAGGGGATGTTTCTTTATTTGCTGATTCAGGGACGTTTTCAGTACTGAGGTTTCTGGAAGGTTTTTTGACCCTTGCGATAATTGGGTCTTCTATAAAGGGTCTGTACCCGCTTATCTTGATCTCAATCGTGTCTCCATTGCTAACGAGGAGGTCGATCTTTTCGATATTCTTTCTGAATGTGGACAGCATGGCTCCCTCAGGTGTGTTAATGGTTAAAAGGAGTTCCTTGTCTTTCATCCCCTTTGCCACCACTTCACCCTTTACATTCTTGAGAGTGCCCCCCACATCTGTGGGGAGGTATTTCCCTACGATCTCAGGGGCATAAAGTGTAATTCCTATACCAAAGGCGACACCGATAATCAGTGTAATCAGGAAGGATATAAATTTCACGGCAAACTCCTTTCTTTTTATAAGTTAGTAGGTTTTATCTCAAGGCTTATGTCCACAGCCCTCACAGAATGGGTGATGCTACCCAATGATATAAAATCGACTCCAGGTATGTCATAGTCCTCGATGTTTTCAATAGTGACCCCACCGGATACCTCAATGAGAGGAGGGTTCTTGAGTGACTTTGCATAACCCACAGCCTCACTGACCTGTTGAGGTGAAAAGTTGTCAAGCATTATTATGTCTGCACCTTCATCCACTGCAATTTTGAGTTCCTCCATATCGGAAACCTCCACCTCTATCTTGAGGAGATGGTTAGCATTCAGGCGTGCCCTCCTGATTGCCTCACTTATTCCGCCAACTGCTGCTATGTGGTTATCCTTGATCAGGATACCATCGAAAAGGCCAAACCGGTGATTCCTTCCGCCGCCCATCGTTACTGCATATTTTTCAAGAGACCTCATGCACGGCGTTGTTTTGCGGGTATCCAGTATGACCGCCTTGCTTTTTACCAGTTTCTCCATACACCTGTTTGTGAGTGTTGATATACCGGAGAGCCTCTGTAAAAGGTTAAGGGAGAGTCGTTCTGCCATCAGTATGGAGGATGTCTTTCCAGTGATTTCCATCAAGATGGTGTCGCTTTTTACCTTACTTCCATCTTCAAGTGAGGTTGTTATTGAAAGAGATGGATCGACAAGTAAAAAAACCCGCTCCGCCACGGATATTCCGGCAAGAACTATATCCTCACGGGTGATAATCCAGGCTTTAGAGGTATGACCTTCAGGGATTATCGAGGAGGTGGTAACATCCCCATGTCCGATATCTTCACGGAGTGCATTGAGTAGAAAGTCTTCCAGTCCCTGGATGTTTTCTATCATCTCAGCGTCTTCTGAGGATGGAGAATAAACCTATTACCCCGGTGATAATTGCACCTACAGAGAGGGCGCTTTTCCAGTCAAGAAGGGTCTGAACATCGCCTTTTACTTCACGAGAAAGCAGAAGGAGGGTGTTTGCCCGTTCGGTATTTACGGTGTTTGCAGCGGTAACCAGTGAGATGGAGTTTTTGAGGTTCATGTTTTCACGACAAACCGCAAGGCCGTTAAGTGATGACTCGATTTCGGTATCATTTCCATAGGTGATACAGGATATACTCTGGCGGGATTTTATCTTATCACCTCGCATTATACACGATGCACTCTGCTCGGCCTCTATCCTCTCACCGTCAATACTCATTGCACCCACCTGGCTGAGTTCTATATGACCACCCTCCACCGACCTGATGGAACTCTGTGATACCTTGACAAACTCCGCATCCAGGAGATTCAACTCATGCTTTTCAATAGTCTTTTCTTCCATCTTACTCTCCTTTTAGTTCTACAAGCCTTTCAATGCTCTCGTTGAGCCTTTCCCTCCTGTCCATAAGTTCATTATACTTATTTTTCTCCTTCTGGACAACCTCGGGAGGTGCCTTTCTTATAAAGTCCTCATTCAGGAGTTTTCTGTCAAGGTTGCTGATCTTGTCTTCCACCTTTTTCAGGTCTTTTTTGAGCCTGTTTATCTCACTTTCTACATCCAGAAGCCCCTCAAGCGGGATGTATACCTCTATCTCCTTTCTTACAGACACGGCAGTACCCTTCTCCTTGGTGAAAGACCTGTCTATCTTAATACTACCTGCCCTGGCAAGTTGTTTGATATAATCCTGATAATCATTTATGATTGATTCAGCCCTTTCGGTAAGGGGTTTTATCTTCACATCCAGTATGGCTGATGGTGCAATGTTAAGTTCACCCCTTATGCTTCTGATACCGGAGATGGTTTCTACTATGTATTCCATCTCTCTTTCTGCCTCTTCATCAGAAAGGTCATGGTCAGGGAAGGGTGCAATCATAATGCTCTGTCCTGTGTGCGGGAGGTTCTGCCAGAGTTCTTCGGTCACAAATGGCATGAAGGGGTGAAGGAGCCTCAATGAACTCTCCAGTATGAAGAGAAGTGCACTCTTTGTGGCCTCAATAAGTTCTTTAGATGCAGTCTCGGAGTAAAGAACCGTCTTTGAAAGTTCTATATACCAATCACAGAACTCGTGCCAGATGAACTGGTAAATGCTGTTTGCTGCATCGTTGAACCGGTACTCTTCGAGAGATTTATTTATATCGTTTATCGTCTTGGTAAGCCTGCTCAGTATCCAGCGGCCTGTCAGGTCAAGATTGTCCTTCCATCTCTCAGGGGAGGGTATACTTTCTGGTAGTTTTTCGCCTGTGTTCATGAGGATGAATTTTGAGGCATTCCATATCTTGTTTATAAAGTTTTTGTAACCCTCTACCCTGTCTTCCGAAAACTTTATGTCTCTGCCCTGTGCGGCAAATGCTGCGAGGCTGAACCTGAATGCATCGGCACCATACTTGTCAATGATAATAAGCGGGTCAACCACATTGCCTTTGGACTTGCTCATCTTCTGCCCATGGGCATCCCTTACAAGGGCATGTATGTAAACATCTCTAAATGGTACATCATTCATAAACTTGAGCCCCATCATCATCATTCGTGCCACCCAGAAAAAGAGTATGTCGAATCCCGTAACGAGTACATCTGTGGGGTAATAGGTTGAAAGGTCTTCTGTCTTTTCAGGCCAGCCCAGGGTGGAGAATGGCCAGAGGGCTGATGAGAACCAGGTATCGAGCACATCGGGGTCTCTTATCAACTCGGTGCTTCCGCACGCCGGGCATTCTCCAGGGTCTTCCCTCGTGCAGATGGGTTTGATGTTTTTGTCAATCTTCACGGTATTTGCATGTAACATTATCTCTTCTGTGGATAGACCTCTCAGCCGTAGTTCCGTATAAGAGCCACCAGTTATGCTCTCACCACCTTTTTCGAGGGGTTTATAGAAATTTATGTAAATCAGGTCTCCCTGATGCTCCCCGTCCTCGGTCTTACAGTAAGGACAGTACCAGACGGGTATCTGATGACCCCACCAAATCTGTCTGGAGATACACCAGTCCCTGATATTGTCCATCCAGGCATGGAAACTGTTCAACCAGGTTTCCGGTACTATCCTGATAGAGTTGCTTTTAACGGCCTGGACAGCCCTGTCTGCCATCTCCTTGACATTAACATACCACTGTACCGTAGAGAATGGCTCGATAATGGTCTTGCACCTGTAACAGTGCCCTACCGAATGGGTGTGTCTCTGTTCTTTTTCTATAAGTTCGAGTTCTTGAAGGTCATTTAAAACGGCCTTTCTGCATTCATATCTATCGAGTCCTGCATACTTTTTGCCCGCCTCCTCGGTCATCCTGCCGCTTTCATCGATAACCGTCACAAAGGGGAGAGGGGGATTCTGTCTCTTTGCCATTGCTTCGTCGTTGAAGTCGTGTGCAGGTGTAACCTTAACAGCACCTGTTCCGAAGGATGGATCCACAAGGTCATCAGCCACAATGGGTATCTTCCTGCCTATGAGGGGCAGTATAACCCGTTTACCGATGAGATCAGCGTAACGCTTGTCTTCTGGGTGGACGGCCACAGCGGTGTCACCAAGCATGGTTTCGGGTCGTGTTGTGGCCACCACTATGTACCCATTGTCGTCCTCAAGGGGATAACGGATGTATGTGAGTTTACCCTCCAGTTCTTCATGTTCCACCTCGAGATCGGATAGTGCCGTATGGCAACGGGGGCACCAGTTGATCAACCTGTGGTCACGGTATATAAGGCCATCTTCAAACAGTCTGACAAATACCTCTCTTACCGCCCTTGAGAGTCCTCTGTCAAGAGTGAACCGCTGCCTTGACCAGTCGCATGATGCCCCTATCCTCATTAACTGGTTTATAATTCTCTGTCCATACTCTTCTTTCCACTTCCAGACCTCTTCAATAAACCTGTCTCTGCCGAGGGTGTATCTGTCTTTCCCTTCCGATGCGAGTTTCCTCTCCACGACATTCTGTGTGGCTATACCGGCATGGTCAGTTCCGGGAACCCAGAGAGCCCTGTAACCCTTCATCCTCTTCCATCGGATCAGGATGTCCTGAAGTGTTGAGTTGAGGGCATGCCCCATGTGAAGTGAACCGGTAACGTTGGGTGGAGGTATGACTATGGTATAAGGTTTACCATCACGGTTTATTTCCGGTCGGAAAAATCCCTCATTTTTCCAGAACTCATACCACCTCATCTCGTTTTTGTGATCGTAGTTTTTGGCGAGATTACTCATTTGTTCAGCGCTCCTTCTCCCAAAAAGAAGCAAGCCAGAGGCTTGCTTCAGTTTTTCCTTCAGGTTTGTAAAGGGGTTAAAAACCCATTTTTCAGAATTCTGACTTTATCTTTTCGATCTCTCTGGTTATAATCGTCTCGGCAAGGTCGGGAACCGTTTCCCAGATCACCTTTTCCACGTCCTGCTTGAGTGAAGATAGTGCATCCTCCATTGATGACCTGATGGTTTCTTCCACCTTTGATGCTATTTCCTCACCCAGAGACCCGGAAATTGCGGATTCTATCTTTGCCTTTATCTGGTCTTCTATAAGACCCTTTATGTCTATACCTGAAAGTTCTGAGTTCAGCCTCTCTTTTATGTGGTCTGATATGACTTCCCTGACCATATCAGAATTTATACCAGAAAGGGCGGTGTTAATACTTGATACAGCACTCTCACGTATAATCCTCTCCATATCTTCCGGTGCACTGATGGGGGGTGCCTCAGCAGGGGCAGACGGCTCTTCTGTGGTGGGTTCGGGTTCTTCTGCGGGAGGCTGTTCTATAGATATCTCCTCCTCAATACCCACTGAGGGCTGCTCTTCCTCCATCTGGGGTTTTTCTTCCTCAAATGTTTCAGTCTCTTCTGCTGGTGCTTCAGTAGAGAGTGTCTCTGATGTGGCGGGTTCCTCAAAGGAGAGTTCCTCCTCAAGATTCCAGGCATCGCTATCGGTACTCTCAAAGGAGAGTTCTTCAGCCGGTGTTTCAGTTTCAAGGACTTCTACAGCCTCCTCTTCACCTTCCACCTCTACAGCCTCTGCAACCTCAACAGGCTCAGCAGTCTCTTCCGGAGAGACCTCAACCGCCTCCTCGGTGACTTCAGTCTCTGGTGCCGTCGTGATCTCCTTTTCGGCAAAGATGGCATTAAGTTTACTTATAAGTTCCTGTGATTCAAAGGGCTTAACGAGGTGGTCATCTGCACCAACCTTCGCGGCCAGTTCCTCGTCAAGTGGTTCAAAGGCGCCAGCGAGCAGGATTACCGGTATATGTTTTGTGGAATCGTCATTTTTTATCTTTTCACATAGTTGGTAACCGTTTGTGGAGGGCATCTCAATATCTGCAAGGACTACATCGGGCATAAACTCCTTCACAAGACTCCAGGCCTCATCACCATTGTTTGCCGATCTTATTTCAAAGTCTTCATCGGCAAGGATAAGTTCCACCACCTTCTGGATTGTGACGCTGTCGTCAGCCAGGAGTAGTTTTTTGCTCATATGACACCTCTTTCCAGGGCATAGGCCCCTGAAGTTTGTTTAAATTAGTAAAATTACAGATCCTCCTGACAAATTTTATTGGTATTTGTCAAAAAAGTCAAGTTTTTTATGATGCCTTTTTAGAAAATGCATCAAATTCTATAAGAGATATTATAAAATATCCTGACGGGTTGTGAAAAACAAAAAGGGAAGGGAATGAAAAGAGAGGATATACTTGATGTATTGAAGAAGGTAGGGGAGGGCAGGTTACACGCAGAAGAGGCTTTTAATCTTCTCAAGGATCTGCCCTTTGAAATCACCGGAAACGCCCATATTGATCATCACAGGGAGTTGCGACAGGGTGTTCCTGAGGTGGTGTTTGGAGAGGGGAAGAGGGTGGATGATGTGGTTGAGATAGCACAGAGGATATACAGTAAGAGTGGTCGTGTGCTGATCACAAGGTCTTCTGAGGATGTATACAGAAAACTCGAGGGTAAAGGGGCGAGGTTTTATCCCCAATCAGGGTGTATAACCATAGGAGATATCGAACCCACTATCGGGGATGTCCTTGTCATTACGGCAGGAACATCGGATGTGCCTGTAGGTGAAGAGGCACTGGTTACCTTGAGATTCCTGGGAAGCAGGGCGGAGGCGGTTTACGACCTTGGTGTTGCCGGAGTTCACCGGCTCCTGTCTTATAAGGACAGGATAGAGAGTGCAAAGGTTATAGTTGTGGTTGCCGGCATGGAAGGGGCGCTTCCATCGGTAGTGGGAGGGATAACCGGTTCAGTTGTAATAGGTGTTCCTACATCTACCGGTTATGGTGCATCTCTGGGAGGGCTTACCGCCCTTTTTTCAATGCTGAACTCCTGTGTGCCCGGCGTGGCGGTAGTGAATATCGATAACGGTTTTGGTGCGGGCTGCCTGGCTCATAAGATTAACAGTATGGCATCCAAAGGTTAGACTCGGGCAGTAATGAAGGGTAAATGTACCACTGTCAGTGGTTGTTTACAGTTTGCCTGGCAAGTTATGTCTGAAGCGGCACAGAGGTCTTTCAGCAAAAAAACTCTTCTTTACTGTGGGAATCAGTCGTTTCTGCGTTTGTCTGTGTTCCATCTGGTTATATTCTGTTTTCAAGGCTGAATATCTGACCTGTTACCCCCCTTGATCCTGCAAGGAACAGGATGAAACCTGCCAGATTTTCAATCTCTCCCGTCTGAGAGGTTATGCTTTCTTCTTCAGCCCTTTTTATCGCTTCGGGGTTTTTAAGCCCCATACCAGTCTTTAAATACCCAGGAAGTATTGCATTGATATAAATACCATCGGCCGCAAACTCCCTTGATGCACTCACCACAAGCCCGTGCAGTGCAGACTTGGATGCGGAGTAGGCAGCCTGTCCCTTTCTTCCCCTTAAGCCTGAATAGGATGAGATTAATACTATATGACCGCCACCTGATGCCTTCATGACGGGTGTAAGTTCCTTGAGGATGTAAAAGGCGCTGTTTAGATTAGTTTTGATTACCCTTTCCCAGTCCTGTGTTGTCAGCCTCACAAGTAGTTTGTCAATGTTGATACCCACGGTGTGAACAATCAGATCAATCCGTTTTGGCTCTGCTTCTATAAACTCCTTCAGCCTCTTTACCTCATGCATGGAAGATAGATCCCCTCTGAAGATGTAATGTTTGTTCAGTAGTCTTTTTGAAAGTTCTTCTATTTTTGTTAGATTTTTATAAAAGTGCAGGACGGTGGAATAACCATCCTCATCAAGTCTTAGTGCAAGGAGGCTTCCTATCCCTCCTGATGCACCTGTTATCAGAGCAGTCCTTTTGATAATGCCTCCTTTAATGTATTTATCAGATAAAGGATGTCACCTTCTTCGTGATTTGCGGTAACGGTGATCCTCAATCTGGGTATATTCACAGTTGGATATCTGATGGCAGGTGCGTATATGCCATGCTCAAAAAGGAACCTGGAGAGGCTGATTGCCTTTTCGTTGTCTTTGATTATTACCGGTATTATAGGGGTCTCGGATCGGCCGGTGTCGAGGCCGAGACCTTTAAGTTTGGAAAAAAGGGAGTTTCTTTTTTCCCAGAGTGTGGTTATCAGTTCAGGGTGCTTTTTGATGGTTTGGATACTGTTAAGGGACTTAAGAAGTACCTCCTCGGGCAGGGCGGTAGTGTAGATGAAAGAGCGGCATCTGTTTATGAGGATATCCCTTACCGTTTCCGTAGAACTTATGAACCCGCCAAGGGAACCCACCGCCTTGGAAAGCGTTCCCATAATGACTATGTCCTCATCCCATTTTATACCAAAATGAGACAGTCCACCACCCCCTTCACCAATGACTCCAGAGCCATGAGCATCGTCTATGTAAAACATTGCACCAAATCTCCTTCCAAGTTCTATCAGATCACTTAGTGGCGCAATATCACCATCCATACTGAACACGGATTCGGTTATGATAAAAATCTTCTTTTTTTTGCTCCTTCTTAACAGTTCTTCAAGATGGTTCATGTCACAATGTCTGTATACCTTTTTCTCAGCCCTGCTGAGCCTTATGCCGTCGATAATACTTGCATGGTTGAGTTCGTCGCTGAGTATAAGGGTTTCAGTGTCTGTAAGGGCAGGTATGACTCCTACATTTGTTGCATAGCCAGAGGTTAAGACAAGGCTTTCTTGAGACCCTTTCCACCTGGATATCTCACCCTCGAGTTCCCGGTAAATGGCCGTGCCTCCTCCAAGCAACCTTGATGCACCTCCACCCTGAAGAATGACCATTCTTTCAGAAGCAGTTGGTATCTTGCCTGCAGCAAGCCCAAGATAATCGTTTGAGGAAAAATTGATATAATCCACCCCACCAAACCGTATTGTCCTCCCCTGAGGTGACTCCCTGTCTCTAAGTGTCCTTATAAGGCCTGCCTTTTCAAGATCGGCAAGTATTTTTTTATAACTTTTAAGCAGATGGTTATCCATTAAGGCCTTCCTTCCGGTTTAAGGTAGCATTTCAGGTTTATCCTGATAACTTATTGACAGATATTGATAAATAGTGATAACCTAAAATTTGTTATAATATCAATAACAGTTTTACTGAGGGAGAATGCAATTTTCAGATAATCCCCTATAGGGGGGTTCTGTAGAAACGGTATTTTAATTATGCCAGATAGGACTACTATATTTAAAGAAGCCCAGAAGTTTATTTCCAAGGGGCAAATAGACCGTGCAATACAGTTATGGGAGGATTATGTCAAGCAAAACCCTGACGGTAACACCTACAACACGATCGGTGATCTGTACTATCGGAGTGGCCGTAAGGACAAGGCCATAGAGTACTTCCACAAGTCTGCAGACTTTTTCCACAACGAGGGGTTTCTTACCAGGGCACAGGCACTCTACAAAAAGATACTCAACTACAGTCCTAACGATCCTCAGGCACACTTCAAGATCGGTTTGATGAACGAGGAAAAAGGGCTTGTAACCGATGCTATTAAATACTATCTTGCCGCAGCCGATGCCTACGCAAAGGCGAGGGATAGGGAGGAACTTCAGAGGATCTCCAAGAGAATTGTTGACCTCGCCCCCGATAATCTATCGTTGCGTGTAAAACTTGCCCAGTATTTACAGAAAGAGGGGTTTATCGAGGATGCGGCAAAGGAGTATCTTGAGATAGGAAGGACCTGTGAGGAAAGTGGTGATATAGATCAGGCAAGGGAGTTTTATGAACTTGCCCTTGAACTATATCCAAGGCTTCGTGATATTTATCCCGTCCTTTTCGACTTTTATCTTTCACAGGAGGAGTACGAAAAGGCAGAAAGCCTACTGAAAAAGGGTAAAGAGTTACACCCCGATGATATTGAGATTGATTTTTGCCAGGCGGAACTTTACAAGAAAACAGGCAATAACGACGGTGCCAAGGAGATACTTTTGAGGATACTGTCGGATATAAGCCCTGTTGATCAGAAGTCCCTTTATGTGCGTGCAAGCAGATTGCTTGCAGATATTTACTTTGCCGAGGAGAAGTTTGAACTCTCGTGGGAGGGTTACGAAGTGGTGCTTGAGTATATCCTCGAAAAGGGTGAGTATGAGGAGGCTGCCAATATCGTAGAGGGTTTTTCTGATCAGTTACCCATAGAGGCTGCTGAAAAACTGGTTGAGATATACAGAAAGATCGGAGACGGTGACCGTCTGTTTGATAAACTCGTTAGACTGGGAGATATCTATTCAGAAAAGGGAGAAAAACAGGAGGCTTACAACTACTATACTGAGGCCTTGAAGATACGGCCTGATGATCCAGACCTTACGGGACGAATCCAGACCCTGGAGGGTGAACTGGGCATAAAAGAACCCGTTCAAGAAGAGGCAGTGGAGAAGACTGTAGAAGAGAAGTTAACCGATGCAGATATCTTTCTCAGATATGGGCTCGTTGATGAGGCACTTGATGTGCTTGAGAAGTTAAAGGTTGAAGAGCCTGAGAATATGGAGGTCCACAGGAAACTTAAAAACATCTACCTTGAAAGAAATGACAAGGAGGCTGCAGTTACAGAGTGTCTTATAATGGCTCGTCTCTACGAAAGGGACGGTAACCTGGAGAGCAAGGGTCAGATACTCAAGGAGGCTTATGATATATTTCCTGAAGACCCAAGGCTGCTTGAACTAACCAAGGCAGAAGAGGGTATGCCGTCTCAGGCGGATATAGAGCCTGAGTTTACCGGCAGTGCTCTTGAGGGAGTGGATGAGGAATCCCTCGACATTGAAACACCTGTTGAGACAACGTCCGAGCCCCAGGCAACATTTACTGAGTTTGCGGAGGATCTTGCCGAGGCAGACTTCTATCTAAGGCAGGGGCTCAATGATGATGCCATGAACATCTATAACAGGCTTCTCAAGATGTATCCGGGTAATGAGGAAATTCTACGGAGGATTCGGGAGATTGGCGGGACGCCTGAAGAGGAACAAGCAGTTGAAGGAGAAATGGATGTGGAGTCTAAACCTCCTGCTGAGGGGGAGGAGCCCGTTGTTGAGGCCGGTACTGAAGAGGATATCTATGAAAGCGTTACAGAGGAGATAATAGAGGAGGGTGTCGACCAGGAAGAGGTACCTCAGACGGAAGATGTGCCGGAACCGAGCCTGGAGAGCGAGGTGCTTGAAATCTTTGAGGAGTTCAAAAAGGGCATATCTGATGAGTTGGAAGATGAGGATTATGAAACCCATTATAATCTGGGTATTGCATATAAAGAGATGGGGCTTCTTGATGATGCCATCAAGGAGTTTCAGGTAGCGAGAAATGATCCTGAAAGAAAGATTCAGGTACTTACCATGCTCGGTATATGTTACATGGAGAAGAAACTTTACTCACTTGCCATTAAGGCGTTTACCGAGGCTCTTGAGAATATGACCGAAAGGGACGAGTCTTACTGGGGGCTCCGGTATGACCTTGCCGATGCCTATGAGCGGCACGGGGATCTCAGAAATGCCCTGAACCACTATATTGATGTTTTTGACTGGGACTCATCATTTCGCGAAGTGAGCAAGAAGGTAAGCGATCTGCGTAAAAAGGTCTCTCCTTCGGAAGAAAAGCCCGAGGTTGCACAGAGTGAAGACAACAACAAAAAGCCCAAGAAAGACAGGATATCGTATATATAATGGGATACCTGGAATTTTACGACCTTAAAGAGCACCCCTTTTCCAATGTGGTAGATAACAGGTTTTATTACGACAGTGTCCAGCACTCCGAGGCACTTAGAAAACTCCGGTACGCAATAGATGCAAGGAGGGGTCTTGCGGTTGTGATAGGCGATATCGGGACGGGGAAAACCACACTTGCCCGGAGGTTACTTGACGAACTTGACGAGTCTGAGTACGAGGCTACCCTGCTTGTTGTGATACATTCCTCTGTGAGTTCCGACTGGCTTTTGCGAAAATTTGCCATGCAGTTGGGGGTGGATGGGATAAGGGATGATAAGTTGGAGATACTTGGCCAGATATATAACAGGCTCGTTCGGATAAATGAAGAGGGCAGAAAGGCGGTTATACTCCTTGATGAGGTTCAGATGCTAAATTCAAGGGAGTTGATGGAGGAGTTCAGGGGGCTTCTGAATATGGAGACCCCGGAGGGTAAACTTGCTAACTTTGTCTTTTTTGGCCTCCCTGATCTTGAGGATGTGCTTTCACTTGATGAGCCACTGAAACAGAGGGTTGCAACAAGAATAAAACTCACCTCACTTACAGAAGACAATACAAGGGATTACATCCGCCACCGTCTACATGTTGCCGGTGCAGAGGATGATATCTTTACCGATGATGCCATGAGCGAGGTTTATAAAAACTCAAAAGGTATACCCAGACTAATAAACACCATCTGTGATAATGCACTCCTTGAGGGGTTTCTTCTTAAAAGGAAGACCATAGAAAGGGATATAATTAATACCGTTTCGGTTGACCTGGGTCTTGTTGAAGAAAACCACTGATTAGTGGCCTTTGAGGTACTCCAGTGCTGCATGGATGTTTTCAACCATTTTTACTTCAACCTTTCCGTCGGTCCTGAGTTCCTTTTTGAGGTTGGGAATAAGAAACTTCTTGAAGCCAAGTTTTATACCCTCCTTTATGCGTAGTTCTGTATTGTTTACCTCTCTTATCTCCCCTGAAAGCCCTACCTCTCCAAAGATGATTATGTCTCGTGCCAAGGGAATATCCAGGAGGGATGATGCTATGGACAGAGTAACGGGCAGATCGGTTGCGGTCTCCATAATCCTGAGCCCCCCCACCACATTCACATAGATATCGTTAAGGCTCAACTGAAGGCCACCAATCTTTTCAAGAACTGCTATTAGGAGGTTTGTCCTCTGGTAATCTATTCCTATCGTTGTCCTCCTGGGCATACCGAAATTAGTGGGGGAAACGAGTGCCTGAATCTCAATAATCAGGGGTCTTGTGCCCTCAATCGTAGCAGTGTGTACAGTGCCGGCTACATCTATAGCCCTGTCACTCATGAAGAGTTCCGAGGGGTTGTCCACATTCCTCAACCCCCTGTCTGTCATCTCAAAGATGCCAATCTCGTTGGTTGACCCAAACCGGTTTTTTACGGCACGTAGGATCCTGTAAGTATGGGAACGGTCTCCTTCAAAATAGAGCACTGTATCCACCAGGTGCTCCAGAACCCTTGGGCCTGCAATGGCTCCTTCCTTTGTAACATGGCCTATTATGAAGGTGGGGATATCCTTTTTCTTGGCAGTCTCCATCAATCTTGAGGAGCATTCACGAACCTGTCCAACGGTGCCCGGGGCAGATGATAACTCCTGTGTGTAAATGGTCTGGATGGAGTCGATAACCGCCACAGATGGGTTTATCTCATTCAGTGAATGTACAATGGCCTCAAGTGATGTCTCTGAGAGGATCAGGATGTTTTCTGATGTTATTCCCATCCTTTCTGCACGGAGCCTTATCTGTGGGGCAGACTCTTCACCCGATATATATAATGCCTGCTTATTGCTGTTATGGATATAACTGTTTACAGCCTGTAGCAGGAGTGTGGATTTCCCTACTCCTGGATCGCCCCCAATCAGAACCAGTGAGCCCGATACCAATCCCCCTCCAAGAACCCGATCCAATTCTTTTATATGTGTAGGTCGCCGGTTTCCGCTCTCTGCTGTTATACTCGAAAGGGGAAGAGGCTGTGATGTCCTTACTGGTGGGCCGGGCTGTTTTTTTTCTAACACCTCTTCCACGAGGGAGTTCCACTCATTACAGTTAGGACACCTGCCAAGCCATTTGTATGACCTGTGGCCACAGGACTGGCAGATGAACAGGCTCTTTTTAGCCACTTTTCACCCCCAGTATCTTCATCCCCCTGCCGGCCTTGAAGGCCGAGCGGATGGCTGATAGGGTGAATTCCTTTGCCTTAGATATGGCGGTTTCAATATTGTCACCAAGGGCAAGAAAACCTGTAAGTGCAGAAGAAAAACAGCATCCCGTTCCGTGAAATGTTCCCTCAATCCTTTCAGAAGAGATGCTAATTAGGTTGCCACTGATCATGCATACCTCCTCCACCTCTTTCCCCTGTCTGTGTCCACCCTTTATTATGACGGTTTGTGGCCCCATGTCTGATATTATTCTCGCTGCCTCTTTTGCCGAATGAAGATCGGTGATTTTTATACCGGCAAGGGTTTCGGCCTCGTAAATGTTTGGAGTAATTGCGGAGGAGATGCTTATAAGTGGAAAAAGGATGTCTCTTAAATTACCCTTTTCAACCAGAGCCTTACCTGAACTTGAAATAAATATTGGGTCAAGGACTAAGGGGATGTTGTTGCCGAGTTTTTTCAAACTTTCAGAAACCACTTTTGCCGTTTCGGATGAGTAAACCATTCCTATCTTTACAGTTACAGGCACAATGTCTTTTAACAGGACGGAGAGTTGAGACGATACCACCTGAACAGGCAGTGGATAAACTGATACTACGCCCTCGGTGTTCTGAGATGTTACAGAGGTGATAACAGAAAGGCCATGAAGCCCCAGCGAATGGAAGACCTTAAGATCCATCTGGATACCGGCACCACCCGAAGGGTCTGAGCCGGCTATGGTAAGAACCGATAACATCCTGATCAGAGTTTTATCTCTATAAACTCTTTACTCCTCAAGGATTTCATCCACTTCTTGAAGGCGGTACTGAACTTCTGGTCAGCAATCTTTTCCCTGATCCTCTCCTTGAGGGCATCAACAGACTTTATCCTGTCTTCCAGATAAAGGATATGTATGCCACGGTCTGTCCAGAATGGCTTTGTGTAACCACCAGGTTCAACCCCCTTAAGTGCCTCCTTGAAGGGAGGGGCAAGGGTCGATGCATCGAGATAACCCAGGTCTCCACCCTGCTGGGCGTTTGGGCCTTCTGAGTACTGGATTGCCAGGCTTTCAAAAGATGTCCCTGCCTTCAATTCCTCTATTATCTTTTCAGCACGGGACTGGAGTTCTTTATCTGATCTGCCGTTTTGCTTAACCAGGAGAATCTGTCTGAGCCTCAACTCCTCCTTGTCTTCTCCGCTTCCCTCCTTTTTCAGTTCCTCCTTTATCTCATCTTCAGTAACAACGATCTTGCTTCTGATCTCCCTATCAATTAGTTTTGAGATAATTATCTGTTCGGCGAGTTTCTGTTTGTATTCTTTGAGGCTGAACCCCTCTTTTTTCAGAGTTTCCACGAACTCATCCATTGTCATTCCGAACCTGTTTCTGATATCATCAACCGCCCTGTTTACCTCTGAAGGGGTGGTTGTGATGTTCTTCCTTCTTGCCTCGTTCAACTGGAGTTTCGTGTCGATTATCTTTTCCAGATACTCTTTTTCGTACCTCTCCAATATCTTTCGCCTCTCTTCAGGGGATACTCCAACGAGTCTGCCGGAAAACTCAAACTCCATTGACTTATAGAGTTCACTCCATGTCACTACCTCCTTGCCAACTACCGCCACAACACGGTCAATCAGTATGGACTTACCGTTTGCAGAGGAACAATAGAATAGTACTAAGAGGATTGTGATCGTATTAAAGATAGATTTTTTCATAAATACTCCTGAGTAAAAAAGTTATATGGTATATTTAGTAAGTTAGGCATTAAGGATATTTTGCAATTGGTTCTTCAGAGCAGTCCTGATCCTCAACCTTCTTCTCTATTAAAACTACATTAGTGCCACGTCTTCAACTGAAGATGCCACCACAAATATGAGCCTGTTGTTGCTGCCTTCATCGGCAGGCCGCATGAAAAACCCCTTTTTGCCTTTTGTTCCACTTGAGAGAAAGAAGCCTTTATCCCAGGGCAGTGTACCTTCGATATACCCGAGCATCGTTTCACGGTCTTTGAACTTAACATAAATGCGCCTCTTTTTCTCAGGAAGGGGACGGTAGTATTTCTTCTCTTTGTAATCGGGGTTTCCCTCGAATGATTTTACAAAGAATATGGCCTTTACATCGTTAATGGGAATGTTTTTAATCTGTCCGGAAGACTGTACTTTGACTGTGATCGGGTCACTGGACTCAGTGAAGTCTTCCAGATACCCCTTGATGGTGCTCCCGTCAAGCATCCTCACCACAACACGCTCTTCTGTCATTTAAAATACTCCATTAAAACTTCACGACCTAAAAAACTGTCTGAAAAATACAGAGGGCGTCATACAGGGTTAGTAACAAATAGATTAACATAAAGTTAAAATGAAGTTACATTAAGCCCCCTGTTATACCGAAACAACTTTATTTCTAACTCAGCATTTGTCAATCAATGAACTTCTTGATATCAGACTTTTTCCTCTTTTCCTCAATGTAATGGGCCATCATTGCCTGACGCTTTTGAGAGATAAGCAATGCCTTGATCTGGTCTTTGGCCTCTTCGTAAGGTAGCACACTTTCAGGCTCTCGCTGTTTTACCCTCAAGAGGTAGAACCCGTCTTTCCCCTTGTATGGACCTCCATACTCACCCTCTTTTAGTTCCTTCAGTGCATCTGCAATTGCACCCTTAAAGAAATCAGGTCTTGCCCAACCGTAATCACTCACGACCGCCCTGTTTTCAGCCTTGAGTTTCTCGCCCATAGCATCAAAATCAAGACCTTCGTCTTTCATTTCTTTCAGGATTTTTTCGGCATCCTCCCT
>CAYMML010000005.1:32618-39388 GCA_964391515.1 uncultured Thermodesulfovibrio sp.
GCAATCTTGCCCTCTTTTTTCGAGCAAGAAGCAAAGAGCAAAACTAACCCAAAAACTCCAAGAATGAGCACAAGTGAGAGTCTTTTCATCCCTTCCTCCTGATCTTAGGTTTAGAAAAAATATTAAAGAAATTTTGACATAATGAAAGGCACAAAAGCAAGGTTGGTTGATGAGATTGTTAAATTGACATAAACCGGATAGATTCACTATACTTAAACTATGAATCCCTGGGGGAGGCGGAATGCCTGAGAACCCCGTTCTCAGTCCGGTGTAAATGCTGGCAGGAGAACTGTTTTCCAGACTGAGCGGGGGACCCCTTGAACCTGAACCGGGTAGTGCCGGCGTAGGGAATGGGATGGTAGCCGCAGTCCATCCAGGGATGCGGCTTTTTTATTTGTGCTTATGAAAATAAGGTTAAATGGCGAGGAATACGAAACCGAAGGCCCAGTGACAGTAGAGGCCCTCCTGAGACAACTCGATATACACCCTGAGAGGGTTGCAGTTGAATTGAACTTAAAGATAATACGAAAGGTGGATTACTCAAGTACCCTAATAAATGATGGCGATAGTGTGGAGGTTGTAAGTTTTGTGGGAGGGGGAAGGATGAGGGATTTGTGATTTAAGATTTATGATTTGGGATTTAAGATTTGAGAATAGGGAATATAAGTATTAGTTTTTTGGTAAAAGACAGAAAAAGGAGATAACATGGAGGACAAACTGGTTATAAAGGGCATTGAGTTTAAGTCAAGACTGTGGGTGGGGACGGGTAAATACAAGGACTTTGAGGAGACAGCACGGGCAGTGGAGGCATCAGGCGCCGATGTGGTAACCGTTTCCGTAAGGAGAGTAAATATATTTGATAGAAAATCTCCAAACCTTCTTGACTACATTGATCCGAAAAAATACAAGATACTCCCGAATACAGCAGGTTGCTACACAGTAGAGGATGCACTGAGATATGCAAGGCTTGCACGGGAGGCGGGAATTTCTGATCTGGTAAAACTTGAGGTGATTGGTGATGAAAAGACTCTCTTTCCTGATGTTTGCGGTCTCCTGGAGGCAACAGAGACCCTGGCTAAAGAGGGGTTCATAGTTCTGCCCTATACAAATGATGACCCTATAGTTGCTAAAAGGCTCGTGGATGCAGGTGCTGCTGCCGTGATGCCCCTGGGTGCCCCTATCGGTTCGGGGCTTGGTATAAGGAACCCATACAATATAAAGATAATCCTTGAGACAGTGGATATACCAGTTGTAGTGGATGCAGGTGTGGGCACCGCCTCGGATGCGGCAATCGCCATGGAACTTGGCTGCGATGCGGTACTTATAAATACCGGCATAGCAGGGGCAAAAGACCCTATAGCAATGGCCGCTGCCATGAAGCATGCGGTTATTGCCGGAAGGCTTGCTTACAGGGCTGGAAGAATTCCCAAAAAACTGTATGCCACTGCAAGTAGCCCTCTGGAAGGTATGCTTTTATAAGTAGGAGTAGATAGTGACCAACCTTGAAAAAGGTTGATATTATAGAACCCAATAACCAATATACCAATTAACTAATTAACCAATTAACCAATAAACCAAATATACTAAACACTAAAGGAGGAGCGAGGCTTATGGAAGCGTATCGGTACCAGGAACTGGTATACCTGATAGTTCCTATTACACTGGGGATGGAGTTTTTTGTTACGGCTAAAAACGAAAAGAAGGACAAACAGGAAGTTCCCCTTGGTTCATATGTGCTCGATCTCTGGGGGTTTATCTTTTTTGCACTCATACCGGCAATGTTTATTTTCACCATATGGGCTATCGAGTCCGGCACATTTCCTCTACGCACGGAAACGCTTGCACGACTTGACCGGTACGGTGTTATGTTCTTTTTCATGGGAGGGTGGTGGCAGGTTTACTTGATAACCGCCCTGAGGGCAAGAAGGATAAAAGACGAAAAGAACTGGTTGTATATCTGGGGCCCTTATCTGTTCTTTGGTATATTCGTGTCTTTATTGGTGCTCTGGGTGTCTCCGTGGAACCTGAAGTGGGTCTCCGTGGGCTGGTTCATTTTTATAGCCGTGCTCATGAATGTATTGAAACTAAGGCCTAAGACAATAGAGAAGGTGTTCTGGATACTTGCCGGTATTACATTCTTTGTGGAAAATATCGTCTTTGTCTGGCTTGAAACAGTTGTCTGAATGATAGATTTTAAACTTTATCTTATTACGGATAGAAAGGTTGTTCGTGGCGATCTACTCCATGCGGTAAGGGATGCGCTTGAAGGTGGAGTAAAGGCGGTTCAACTTAGAGAAAAGGATCTTCCCGTAAGGGAATATGTAAAACTTGCTGAGGATATGAGGACTCTTACCTCTGAATTTGGTGCCCGTCTGTTCATAAACGAAAGGGTGGATATAGCACTTTCTGTTGGTGCAGACGGTGTACACCTTGGCTATTCGGGTATTCCACCGGATGTGGGAAGAACCCTTATCGGGAAGGAGATGATGCTCGGGGTTTCAACCCATTCTGTGCCGGAGGCGATTGAGGCTGAGATGTCCGGTGCAGACTTTATCACCTTTGGGCCTGTATATGAAACCCCTTCAAAGAGGAAGTATGGTAAACCGCAGGGGCTTGAAAATTTGAGGCTGGTTGCCAAAAAGGTCAGTATACCTGTTTTTGGAATTGGTGGAATAAAAAAGACAAATATCGTTGATGTGCTATCAACGGGCGCTTCAGGAATAGCCCTGATCTCGGGCATTCTTGCAGCATCGGATATCAGGGCTGAGGCCCAGGAATATGTGAGGAAGGCGGTATGACAATTATCGAAGAAATAAGGAAAGGGAACGCCCCCGAGGCGGTAATAAGGGTGGCAGAAAACGAGGGGGTGGGTGTAGAGCAGATTTGTGAGGACATTGTGAAGGGGTTTACCGTAATAACCAAAAACAACCTTCATGATGTAACCCCGCTTGGTATTGGCAGGGGGCTCAGAACCAAAGTAAATGCAAATATAGGCACATCGAAGGACCATATCTCACTTGATGAGGAGATGGAAAAACTTGATATCCTCGTCCGGTACGGTGCCGATGCAGTGATGGATCTGTCTACTGGAGGGCCGGTAAGGGATATTCGGAGTTTGATGTTGAGGAAATCCCCTGTTCCTGTAGGCACGGTTCCCATATATGAGGCGGCACTTGAGGCTGCAGAGTCGAGGGGGTCGGTGGTAAAGATGACGGTTGATGACCTCTTTGGGGTGATAGAGCGGCATGGTGCAGAGGGAGTGGACTTCATTACCGTTCACTCTGGGCTCACCATGAGAGCCGTTGAACACCTTAAAAACGAGGGCAGGGTTCTCGATGTGGTTAGCCGCGGAGGTGCATTCCTTGTTGAGTGGATGATATTCAATGAGCAAGAAAACCCTCTTTATGAACATTACGATAGATTACTTGAAATAGCCGAAAAATATGACATGACACTCAGCCTCGGTGATGGGATGAGGCCGGGCTGCCTTGCCGATGCAACAGACAGGGCACAGATAGAGGAACTCATCACGCTTGGCGAACTACACGAAAGGGCACTTAAACAGGGAGTGCAGAGCATGATTGAGGGGCCTGGACATGTGCCTCTAAACCAGGTGGAATTGAATATAAAGATACAAAAGGAACTCTGTAAAGGGGCTCCCTTTTATGTGCTTGGGCCTCTTGTTACAGATATTGCAATGGGTTACGATCACATAGCCGCTGCCATTGGTGGTGCGGTTGCGGCCATGGCAGGTGCAGACTTTCTGTGTTACGTAACCCCGGCAGAGCATATACGGCTTCCGTCTCTTGAGGATGTAAAAGAAGGAGTTATTGCCTCCAGGATTGCCGCTCATGCCGCCGATATAGCAAAGGGGATAAAGGGTGCAATAGATAGAGACATTGAGATGGCAAGGTTCAGAAAGGCACTTAACTGGAACGGCCAGATAGGTTGCAGCCTTGATCCAGAAAAGGTTAAAAGATACCGTGCCGAGATCCCCCCAACAGTTAAGGACGTTTGCAGTATGTGTGGTGAGTTCTGCGCCATAAGAACCGTGGAGAGGGCACTCAAAAAGAAGGATTGAGTCTTAAGGACACGACTGTTAGCAGGGGATGAAGGCAAGAATAATAATTGATTAGAACTTCCTTTCATTGAAATCCCCGACCTCTGTGGGGTAGATTCACAATTGTAAGACTGTCGTATCAGGAGGTTCTTGAGGAGAGGTAGTCTGCCAGTTCAATTAAATAGTTGCCACGGTCTCCGAGAGGGGAGAGGGCGGTTTTCGCCTCATCTATCAGTTCTACTGCTGCTGCTTTTGATCTTTCAAGACCGTAGAGGGCAGGGTAGGTCATCTTGTTTCGCTCTGCATCGGTGCCGGTTTTTTTACCCAACAGCGTTTCATCGCCGGTTACATTGAGTATATCGTCAATGATCTGGTAGGCAAGCCCTATCTTATCACCATATATGGTGAGGGCATCTATGATTTCCTGTGAGGCTCCGTAGAGCACCGGAGCAATCCTTACGGATGCAGAGATGAGGGCGCCGGTTTTATGAGTGTGAATGAAGTGGACCTTTTGTGGCTCTGGAGGCTGCCCTTCTGACAGGATGTCTTCAGCCTGTCCGCCCACCATTCCCTTTGCACCAGCCGCTGAGGCAAGAATGATGAGTGCCTTACATAGGGGTTTGTAATCGAACCTGTCTGAGTTGAGGAACATTATAAATGCCTCTGTGAGGAGGGCATCTCCAGAAAGTATTGCAATTGCCTCACCAAATACCTTGTGGTTGGTGGGCTTTCCACGCCTGAAGTCGTCATTGTCCATCGCAGGGAGGTCATCATGTATGAGAGAGTAAGTATGTATGAGTTCTATTGCTGATGCCTGGGGGATTATGTCTTCAGCATTACCGCCACATGCCTCATACGAAAGTATGGCGAGAAGGGGGCGGATACGCTTACCACCTGCAAAGAGTGAGTATGTCATAGACTGAAAGAGTTTTTCAGGAGGGAAAGTGGCGGAAAAGTAATCGTTAAGATAGTTGTTAACTAAACGACGCCTTTCTTCGAGATGAGACTTGAGTGACATCTCCTATTCCCATTCAATTGTGCCAGGTGGTTTTGAACTTATATCATAGACCACTCGGTTGATCCCACGAACCTCATTGATTATACGGTTGGAGATGGTTCCAAGGACTTCATAGGGGATCTTTGCCCAGTCTGCAGTCATCCCGTCAAGGCTCGTGACCGCCCTGACAGCAAGGGCATACTCGTATGTCCTTTCATCTCCCATAACCCCCACACTCCTTACAGGAAGCAGAACAGCAAATGCCTGCCAGATATTCCTGTACAGACCAGCCTTCTTTATCTCCTCAAGGACAATTGCGTCTGCTTCTCGGAGGAGTTCGAGTTTTTCCCCCGTTATCTCTCCGAGACAGCGAATTGCAAGACCTGGCCCCGGGAAGGGATGACGCCAGCATATCTCCTCAGGGAGCCCCAGTTCTTCACCGAGCACCCTTACTTCGTCTTTAAAGAGTTCCCGCAGGGGCTCTATCAACTTCAGGTTCATCACATCAGGAAGTCCTCCCACATTGTGGTGAGACTTAATGGTGGCAGATGGCCCCTTAAATGAAACACTCTCAATGACATCCGGGTATAGGGTTCCCTGGGCAAGAAACTCCACATCTTCCACCTTTTTTGCCTCTTCCTCAAAGATTCGGATAAACTCGTTTCCGATGATCTTTCTCTTCTTTTCCGGATCTGTTACGCCTTTGAGCAGATCAAGAAACCTCTGTCTTGCATCCACAGATACCAGTTTGATATGAAAGTGCCTCTGGAAAGTGTCCTGAACCTTCTGGTACTCTCCCTTTCTGAGGAGGCCGTTGTCAACGAAAATGCATGTGAGTCTATCCCCAATTGCCCTGTGAACGAGGAGGGCTACAACCGAGGAGTCCACGCCACCGCTAAGGGCACAGATTACTTTACCATCTCCTACCTTGTTTCGTATGTCTTCTATACACCAGTCGATAAAGGAAGACATCTGCCATGTGGGGCTGCAGCCACAGATGTCTATCACGAAGTTCTGGATTATCCGTTTGCCGTCTTCCGTGTGGGCTACCTCGGGATGAAACTGGAGAGCATATATCTTTCTTTCATGATCTGCCATTGCGGCTATGGGTGAGTTCTCAGTATGGGCTACCGGGTGAAACCCGGCAGGACACTTGTCTATCCTGTCACCATGGCTCATCCATACAGTGGAGCGGTTGGTAACGCCCCAGAGTAGATCTCTGTCGTCATCTATAATTATCTCTGCACGTCCGTATTCCCTCTTTCTTGCCTTTCCCACCTCTCCACCAAGGAGATGAGCAATAAGTTGCATACCGTAGCAGATACCAAGTACGGGAACACCGAGGTTGAACACCTCTTTGTCCAGAAGCGGTGCCTCATTGTCGTGAACGCTTGCAGGGCCTCCGGAAAGTATGATACCCTTTGGGTTGAAACTCTTTATTTTTTCTATGGGTACATTGAAAGGGAGTATTTCAGAATAGACCCGACTTTCCCTCACCCGCCTCGCTATGAGTTGTGTGTATTGAGAGCCAAAATCAAGAACAAGAATCTTTTCTCTTTCCATGGTGAATTCCTTTAATGTTGGTATATTGGTATATTAGTTAATTAGTATATTGGTATATCTGTATATTGGTTTTCAAAATCACTAAAAGAGTTATATAAATACACTTTCAGAATACCAGCGAAGAATTCATTAGCCAAACTGGAGGCTACA
>CAYMML010000006.1:0-36755 GCA_964391515.1 uncultured Thermodesulfovibrio sp.
GGTGAGGTTATGTGCGCAACCCTTCACAATAATACCGTTGTTAGAAAGGGGCAGTTGGTTGCAGGCACAAGGGCGATACCGCTTGTTGTAAAGAGGACTGTGGTTGATGAGGCAGTAAGGGCAACCGCAAATAATGGAAGAAGTGGTGTTATCCAGGTAAAAGCCCTGAAGCGGCCACGGGCAGGCGTTGTGATTACCGGAAACGAGGTCTATTACGGCCGTATCAAAGACGCCTTCAAGCCCATTATAGAGAACAAGATAAAGCAGTTTAATGGTGAGATTGTGGGTGTCTATTATGCCCCGGATGATGCCGAATACATCGAGGCGAGGTTGAGGGAACTCGTTGAGGCAGGGGCAGATCTCCTCATAACCACCGGGGGCATGTCTGTTGACCCTGACGATGTAACCCGTTTTGCCATCCGTAACCTCGGGGTTAAGGAGATGCACTACGGCTCTGCAGTGCTCCCCGGGGCGATGTTTCTTGTGGCATACCTGGAGGAGTCAGAAGTCAGAAGTCAGAAGTCAGAAGGGAATGATGGGAAAAACCCACTTATACCAATTCTTGGCATACCCGCTTGTGGGATGTACCACAGGACGACAATCTTTGATCTGGTGCTTCCAAGGGTGCTTGCAGGTGAACATATTGGAAGGGAGGAACTTGCAGAGATGGGACATGGCGGGTTATGTCTTAACTGTAAGGAGTGCCGTTACCCTGTCTGCCCCTTCGGGAAGTGATGTCCGGAAAGCATGATTTAACCGTAAAGTTTTATAAATGCTTACCTGGGAAGCCATAAAAACATTATACCGAATAAGGCTTTCCGACAAATTTTTATGGGTTATCAGCACTTCACCTGGAGTGATACCTTAAAGATGTGGAAGACGCTACTCTAAATTCTCCATACTCTATGAGTTCTCTTTGGTGGTTTTTTAAAGCGTTTAAGTTTAAGTGGATTGGCAGCAATGTATAGAACAATTCACAGGGAGTTATTGTATTTTTCTAAAAAGAGAGCAATCTCTTTTATAAACCTGTCAATATCTGTAAGGTTATTCTGCAGAATCTGATATAATTCAGCATCGGATATCTCCCTGTAGAGATGAACCATTCTGTTTCTGTAACCGGCCATCTTCACAAGTATATTGGAGAAATCCTCTGATACAACTCCTTTTTCTCCAAGAGTTCTTGCAATACCCTTATACTCAAGTTCCTTGTATCCATAGGTCTTGGCCAGAATGTGCCTTGAAATATCAAAAACACATTCCAGCGTCCTCCTCAGGTAACTCTCGCAGGCGGCGGCATTCTTCTTTTCGGAAAGAAACTCGGATTCGGTCATCCCCTCAAACTCTCTCAACTCCGAAAGGTACCCCTGAATAAGGGAGATGTCTTTTTGTATCTTGTTAAGATTTAATCTCGAAATAACCATCTCTTATTCCCTCAAGCAAATCCCTCTCAAACTCCTTCAACTTAAATGAGTAATCCTCAGCCCGTTTCATAACAGACTCCTCATAGGAATCCAGAAAGTCCATATCATCATAATAAACAACCTCTCCCTTTATTGCTTCATATTGAAAGAGGGAATCCGTCTCCTCCAGAAATACAAGATCGATCTCGAAAGGTTCAAATATTTCCGAAAGTTCAATATACATCTGCCCATAAACCTCCGTTTTGTTTGGCGGAAGACCACCAAAGACCACCCCAATATCAAGATCTGATTTTACTTTTGAACTGACAGGATGTCCCTTTAAATAACCCGTTCCTTCGTCTTTCCGGGATCCAAAAAGATAGATAATCCTCACGTTAAACCTCTTTGCTAACTTTTCAATCGCATTAAACATACTGAAGCCCACCTCTTTATTAAACTATTTAATTATAGCACAGTCTAAAACGCCTTGCAGAGCAGATGTTTCCATTTCCGCAGCATAACAAGATTGCAAAACACGGCTTCAAGAGGGATGAATTTGGAAATAAACGTTTCCCATTATGATATTTATCATAGAACCCCTTTTATGATTTTGTATAACATAAACGTATAAGGATAGATAAACACAGAAAAGGAGGAAGTTTATGGACAGGTTTGTTAAGAACTTTATAATTGCAAGTATCGTGTATCTGGCGGTGGCATCGGTTGTGGGAATACTTATGCTAATAAACACCAATATGCTCGTTTTAAGGTTCGTTCATTCACACTTTATGCTAATAGGGTGGGTCTCCATGATGATCTACGGTGTGGGATACCACATCCTGCCGAGGTTTTCAGGAAGACTCATTAAGAGCAAGGCGGTAGGCGAAATTCAGTTCTGGTTTGCAAATATCGGGCTTCTGGGTATGGTGATCTTTTATACACTCCTTCAGAGCAATCCTGAAAATGGCCTTTACAGGACTCTTACCGGGCTTAGTGGGGTTTTACAACTCCTTTCAAGCATACTGTTTTTCTATAACATGCTTGCCACCCTCCTTGCAAAAGATGAGGAGGAGGCTTAGGCGGATAAATCTTCAAGGCCGGCAGGATCTGTGATAACGATCCTGCCCGATACTTCTTCTACAAGCCCCTTTTTCTTCAGTCTCGACATGGTTCTGATGGCGGTCTCCACGGTGGTGCCCACCATCTCGGCAATGTCCTGTTTGGTGAGTTTCATCTCTATCCTTCTTCCCCTCTCTGAATCTGAACCAGTCTTTTCAGCGAGTTTGAGAAGAAGAGAGGCTATTCTTGACTCCACCTTTTCAAGGGCAATATTCTTCAGCATCTCGTGAGAGCCTTTAACCCTTTCACCAACCTCAAGGGCGAGGTTATACATCAGTTGCGGGTAACTATCTAAAAGGTGAAGGAGGTCTCGCCTCTTCAGCATGAAGACCTTCCCCTCTTCCATTGCCACCGCATTCGCCGGGTATGGAAACCCCCTGATCACCGCAACACCCCCAAACATCTGAAACGGTGGAATTATCTCAATTATTAGTTCTCTTCCCTCCTGTGAGAGTTTCGTTATCTTAACCCTCCCCTCCCCTACTATGTAGAGATACTCAGACGAATCACCCTCAGAAAAGATGACCTCTTTCTTATTAACCACTTTCTCTTTTAGATACCTTGATATCTCATCAATCTCATCAGGTGAAAGCCCACCAAACAGAGACATCTCGGAAAGTTTCCCGACCAGTTCTTTTCTGTTCAACTCCATTTTTCTCCTCTCAGCCGCTTTATTTTTCCAAATAGTTACATAAATTATTGAACAAAAAGAGCACGAAACACAATGGCAACAAGACATTTAGGCAGTTTTTTTATGCCTTTTCTGTACCTCATCAATAGCAAGATATTACAAGAGACAATGAAGTTCCTCTAAACTCTTTGCCCTCTGAGTTTTCAGAGTGCTCTGTGGTTGGTAATTTGCAACATTTATTTTGGTCAAATCCAGATAGTAGGTTTTGCTTTTCATGTCACCGATATGATTATATAAAAAAGTGTCTGCAGGTATCTATATACACATCCCATTTTGTGTGAAAAAGTGCTCATATTGCGACTTTTATTCCATACCCTACGATGATGACACCGTCAGGTCTTACCTTGAGGCACTAATAAAGGAGATCGCAAACAGTAAATACCATCCCTCTTCTGTGGATACCATATACATAGGCGGTGGAACCCCCTCACTCTTTAAACCCGGTGAGATATCCGCCATACTAAACGCCGTAAGCAAAAGTTACAGTATCGCATCCTCAGCAGAAATCTCTATGGAGATCAATCCCGGCACGGTGAAAAGAAAAATTCTGAAAGAATACAAAGATATCGGGATAAACCGCCTTAGTATAGGAGTTCAGAGCCTTAATGATGAGGCACTTAGGCTGCTTGGCAGGATTCATACTGCAGAAGAGGCAAGAACCACTATAAGGGATGCCGGTTTAGTCTTTCAGAACCTTTCTGTTGATCTTATTTACGGGATACCCGGACAGGGGAGAAATGTATTTGAAAATACCCTCAGGGAGGTTCTCAGTTACCAGCCAAAACACCTCTCATGCTACGAACTCACACTTGAAAGAGGCACACCGCTATACAACCTCGTTCAAAGAGGCTTTGTAAAACTCAAGGATGACCGGGAGGTGGAAGGAGAGTATTTTTTTCTACTAAATGAAATTGAAAAGCATGGGTTCATCCATTATGAGATATCCAATTACGCCCTGCCGGGCTACCAGTGCAGGCACAACCTTAAATACTGGCAGAGAGAGGAATACTTAGGGTTTGGAGCATCGGCACACTCCTTTTACTCCAATAGGAGAGAGGAAAACATATCTGATGTCCACTTATACATCAAAGGCATCCAGAGTAATAAGCCGGTCAGATTAAAGTCACAGGTCTTAACTTTAGAAGACTCCTTAAAAGAGCGTATATTTCTTGGACTCAGGATGAAAGAGGGGTTATCGTTAGAACATATCCCCTTAACTACAAAAAAAATACACCAGTTATTTGGCTCAGAATACATTAAGGTTGAAAACAACCGGATAAGCCTCACCCCACGGGGGATGCTTCTTTCAAACAGCATCCTCAGTAAACTTTTTGCTATAATCGAAGGAGAGACAAAGGGATGAATAAACTTAACATATACACCGAATTTCGTGACTCCCATAAGATTGAGGCACTTTCCAAGGAGATATCCCATCTACTGAAGAAACCCCTCAATGTGATGGAGGTCTGTGGCGGTCATACCCACGTGATTATGCGGTACGGACTTAAACAGATCCTCCCCTCTGAACTTCAGTTCCTCCACGGCCCTGGTTGCCCTGTATGTGTGATGCCAAAAGAGAGGATCGATCATGCAATTGCACTTTCAATGCAGGAAGACGTGATACTCACCACTCTTGGTGATATGATGCGTGTGCCAGGCTCAAAGACCTCGCTACTTGAAGAACGGGCTAAGGGTGCCGATGTAAGGATGGTTTACTCCCCGCTTGACTCTATCAGGATTGCAAGAGAAAATCCAGAAAAGAAGGTCATATATTTTGCCATAGGGTTTGAGACCACCACCCCCCTTACCGCTGCACTCTTAGAGATGTGCCTTAAAGAGAAGGTGGAAAACCTCTTTTTCCATGTAAACCACCTCCTCGTCCCGCCTGCACTTCATGCCATCATGAACTCAGATGACGTGAGGATAGATGCCTTTATTGCACCCGGGCATGTGAGCACCATCACCGGCACATCAATATACAGCGACATCACCACCCGTTATGGAGTGCCGATAGTTATATCAGGCTTTGAACCGGTTGATATACTCCAGTCTATACTCATGATAATCAACCAGATCAACAGTAAAAAGGCATCTGTTGAGATACAGTATAGACGGGCAGTCAGACACGATGGGAACCCGCGGGCTCAGGAAATGGTGGAAAAATACTTTGAAGTGCGTGACACCTTCAGATGGCGGGGGCTTGGGGATATACCAAAAAGCGGACTTAAGATCAGGGAGGAGTACTCCCATCTTGATGCAGAACTTATCTTCCGTGACCTGCTCCCCTGGGAGCCGATAGACGACCATACATCCTGCCTCTGCGGTGAGATACTAAGAGGCAAGGCAAAACCCCATGATTGTAAGGTCTTCGGTAAGGGTTGCACCCCAAAACACCCCATAGGTGCCTGTATGGTGTCGTCTGAAGGGGCATGTCATGCATACTTTAAATACCAGAGCATCTGATACTCAAGCCTCTGGCATGATATTTGCGTAAAACTATTAAGGCATGATAAAATGGCAGTATGAAAATCACCAGGGTCGTCCTTTTGGGATCGGTCATACTTGCTATTTTATTTTTCATCTTCCCATTTCACAGAGAAAGCGGTATCATCTCTCCCCAGGTAACAGGCTCATTTATGGAAGACCTGGTTATAAACCAGTTCTCTCAAAAGGGACTCAACTGGTATGCCCGGGTAAAACGGGCTTCACTGGATGAAAAGAAGGGGATGGTCTACCTTAAAAGTGTCACCTTCCGGTATCCAGACAGGGATTTCAAACTCTTTTCAGAAAAAGGCAGATATAGCATAAACAAGGGTGAACTTACCTTCACCGCCCCTGTAAGCGGCAGATCTGAAAAGATTCAATTTACCTCTGGTGAACTCTCCTACGATACTGAAAAGGGCATCGTCCATGCCCTTAAGGGGGTTCACATAAGGGGAGACAGGTTTGAGGTAAAAGGTAGGAGTGCAAGAATAAATAAGGAAGACAGGATCGAGATAGAAGGGGATATACATGCAAGGTTTTTTTAAAAGAGAAAACTGTGTCTTCCTGATCCTGACCATTCTGCTCTGCACTGTAAAGTTTGTAACTGCAGGTGCCGAAGAGCCTCCTCAGGCGCCTGCTGAGGAGACATTCTTTTCATCAGATTCCCCTGTAGAGATAACCTCTGAAAGGATGACCGCACTTACCAAACAGAGGAAGGCGGTATTTGAGGGCAGCGTTAAGGTCGTCCAGGGCACGACCACCATGACAACAGACTGGATGGAGGTCACATACTCCGAAAAGGGGGATATTGTCGAGATCAGGGCAAAGGGGCAGGTGGTAATAAGGCAGAATGATCGAGAAATCCAATCAGGGGAGTTGCATTACAGCAGATTGGAAGACATGATTATATTTACAGGCAATCCCGTGGCAAGAGAAGGCGCAAACACGGTTCAGGGCACACGGATGGTTTACCATCTGAAGGATGGAAGATCAGAGGTGGAAAACTCCAGGGTGCTAATTAAAAAGGAAATCAGTAATGCAGGACAATAATGCACTCATATCCAAAGACCTCCGCAAGTCTTATAAGAAAAAGGAGGCGGTAAAGGGGGTCAGTATCTCCCTCAAAAAGGGCGAAATCGTCGGGCTTTTGGGCCCTAACGGTGCCGGTAAGACCACCACCTTCTATATGATAGTGGGAATGACCCGGCCTGACGGCGGCAGTATCACCCTAAACGGTGAAGACATCACCCACCTACCCATGTATAAGAGGGCATCAATGGGAATCAGTTACCTCCCCCAGGAGCCTTCCATCTTCAGGAAACTAAGCGTAAGGGACAATATCCGTGCAGTCCTTGAGATACAGGGAAGGCCGGCTGACGAGATTGAAGATAAGACTGAGAAACTGCTTTCTGAGTTCAGGCTCACCGAGTTTGCCGACAGGATGGGGATGTATCTTTCAGGTGGTGAACGCAGGCGTGTTGAGATAGCCCGAACCATTGCACTTGAACCTGAGTTTATCCTGTTTGATGAACCCTTTGCCGGGATTGACCCTATTGCTATCATAGAACTGAAAAATATGATAAAATATTTAAAGGATAGGGGCATGGGCATTCTGCTTACCGATCATAATGTAAGAGACACATTATCAATTACAGATCGAGCGTACATAATGTATAACGGTAGCATCCTTGATGAAGGGTCACCTGATAAACTCATCGGGAATGAGACCGTAAAAAAGACTTATCTGGGAGAGGAGTTCAGGTTATAATGGCACTTGAAACCAGACTTGATGTAAAACTTGCCCAGAAACTGGTGCTGACACCCCAACTCCAGCAGGCGATCAAACTGCTTCAACTCCCCCAACTTGAACTTTCTCAGGCGATCAACCAGGAACTTGCAGAAAACCCCTTCCTTGAAGAGGAACGGGAGGAGGAGTTACCTGCTACCGCTGAGGAGGAGTCTGAAAAGGAACTAAATGACGGGGTAATAGACGAAAGCCTACTTCCCCTTGAAAAACTCATGACCTTTGGGGTGGACGACTACTTTGAGGAGCGGGGAAGTGATGGACGTGATTTAGGTTACTTCACACCTGGCACAGAGACACAACCCTCTTTTGAACAGTTCACAAGTTCCTCCACCACCCTGTACGATCACCTCTCCTGGCAACTCCGCCTGAGTCATCTCACCGATAGGGAAAAGGAGATCGGTGAGGTATTGATCGGCAATATTAACGATAACGGTTATCTAACCATATCGCTGGAAGAGATCTCTGAAACCACAGGGGCGACACCGAAAGAGGTGGAAAAGGTACTTGAGACGATTCAGAACTTTGACCCCCCCGGCATAGGTGCCCGCAACCTTAAGGAGTGCCTGACCATCCAGATAAAGGCGCTGGGGCTTGAAGGCACCCTGGTTGAAAGGATCGTTAATGATAACCTCAGGGAACTCGAGAGGAAAAACTACCAGGCGATCGCCAGGGCGCACAATGCCACCCTTGAGGATGTGATGCTTGCCGTGGAGATTATAGAGCAACTGGATCCAAAACCGGCAAGAAACTTCTCCTCTCAGGAAACGAACTACATAATACCGGATGTTTATGTGGAAAAGACATCAGATGGCTATAGAATCACCCTGAATGACGAGGGTATCCCCAGGCTGAGGCTCAATAACTTCTACAGAAGACTGCTCTCAAAGAAGGAGGAACTCACACAGGACGAAAAGGCATTTCTTAAGGAAAAACTCAGGTCTGCCCTGTGGCTCATGAAGAGCCTTGATCAGAGAAACAAGACCATATACAGGGTAACGGAGAGCATTATAAGATTCCAGAGGGACTTTTTTGATTACGGCCCCTCCAGGATAAAACCGCTCAATCTCCGCGATGTGGCTCAGGATATCGATGTACATGAGAGCACCGTAAGCAGGGTCACGCTGAACAAGTATCTTGCCTGCTCCCATGGCATTTTCAGTTTCAGGTTCTTCTTCAGCAGTGCCCTTCGGTCGGAAAACGGTGATGTTTCCTCCACTATCGTGAAGGATCTTATAAAAAAGATTATCTCGGAGGAAGACCCCCGCAGGCCTTATAGTGATCAGAAAATCTCCGATATACTTAAAAAGAAAAATATCAAGATTGCACGCAGAACTGTAGCCAAATACCGGGAAGAACTCAAGATACCCGCACACTCAAGACGTAAGAGGCTGGACATCTGAGCAGTAACTCTTTAAAAAAGAGAGAGAAAGGAGGAATTTTATGAACATCATTGTAACAGGGCGCCACCTGGATATCACCCCTGCCATCAGGGATTATGCTGAGGGCAAGGTGCAAAAGTTCAAGAAGTATATATCGCCTATTTCAGAGGCGGTTGTAACCCTTTCTGTGGAAAAATACAGGCATAAGGCAGAGGTTTTGCTCAAGGCAAACGGTGTTATGATACAGGCTGAGAGCGTAACAGAAGAGATATACTCAGCCATTGATGAGGTTGTTGAGAAACTTGAGCGACAGGTAAAGAAATACAAAGAGAAACTCACATCAAAAAGGAACCGTCAACCCTCCCAGAGTGAACCTCCGGTTGAGACTGAACCCGAGTTATCCGATATCAGGATCATAAAGAGAAAAAGGTTTGCCATGAAGCCAATGACCCCTGAAGAGGCCGCAATGCAGATGGAACTCCTTGATAAGGACTTCTTTGTGTTTACCAATGCCGAAAGCGGGATTATAAATGTGATCTACAAACGCAGAGACGGAGACTTCGGGCTGATTGAACCTGCCTGATCAATACCCCGGGCAGACACCCTTTCAGGGGTCTGCCCATTTCCATTTAAAGTGAAGAAGAAACCAGAGGTCATAGTGATAACCGGCCTTTCCGGTGCCGGTAAAACGGTAGCCCTCCGTGCACTTGAGGATGCAGGTTTTTTCGCCATCGACAACCTTCCACTTCCACTTCTTGGGGAGGTAATCAAACTTTCCCGAAGATCCAGAAGGTTTGAAAAACTCGCCCTGGGTATTGATATACGGGAGAAGGAACTCCTTGAAGACCTTAACAATATATTAACACCTGCAAAGGCGGATGCAAACATCGAGATTCTTTTTCTTGAGGCGGAAAAGGGTGTGCTTTCAAGGAGATTCAAGGAGACCAGAAGGCCCCACCCCCTTTCCACAAAGGACAACACCGAGATAGAAAGCCTGATTGATAGAGAGATGTCCCTTCTTGAACCGCTGAGAGGGCACGCTAACAGGATCGTAGATACCTCATCCTATACTCCCCACCAACTGCGGTCGCTAATGATGGAGACCTATGCCCACACACAGGGAGAAAGGACAACTGTCACACTCCTTTCGTTCGGTTATAAATATGGGATTCCTCCCAACATTGACCTGCTCTTAGATATCAGGTTTCTTCCCAACCCGCACTTTGTTACAGACCTTCGCCCACTTACAGGCCTTGATGAGCCGGTACGGGATTTTATATTTCAAAGCCCCCTTACAGCGGAATTTTTACAGAAGACCGCAGATTACCTTACTTACCTGATCCCGCACTACATTAAAGAGGGAAAGACACATATAACCATAGGTATAGGATGCACCGGCGGGCAGCACCGCTCACCTGCCATTGTGGAAGAACTCGGGAATGTCATCTCAGAAAGACTTAAAATAGGCATAAGAAAGGTGCATCGGGAACTATGATCTACCTTGACCATAATGCAACAACCCCCATTGACGAAAGGGTAAAAGAGGCTATCTGTGAATCCCTCCACCTCTTTGGCAACCCATCAAGCGGTCACATAGAGGGAAAGAAGGCAAGGGAAGTTATAGAACAGGCAAGGGAAAGCGTGGCGTCCCTCATTGGTGCATCAACTGATGAGGTATTTTTCACCTCCTGTGGCACCGAGTCAAACAACCTCGCCATACTTGGGTATCTGAAAGGATACACAAAGGGGCATATAATATCATCACAGATAGAACACCCTTCCGTGCTAAAAGCCCTGAGACATGCAGAGAGCCTCGGTTTTGATGTAACTCTTATCCCCCCTGAAGGTACCGGCTCGGTCGATCCTGATGCGGTACTCAAGGCCATGAAGCGGGATACATTACTTGTAACCCTTATGCATGCAAACAACGAGACAGGTGTAATCCAGCCAGTTGTGGAGTTGGGAAGGTTGTTAAAAGAAAGAGGAATCACATTCCACGTTGATGCAGCCCAGAGCATCGGCAAGGTGGATGTCAAGGTCTCTGAACTAAATGCAGACCTCCTGACAGTGGCTCCTCATAAGTTTTACGCCCCTAAGGGGGTGGGCGCACTGTACATCAGAAAGGGCACACAGATTGCCCCCATACTATACGGTGGTGGCCAGGAAAGAGGTCTCAGGCCAGGCACTGAAAACACCCACCTCATTGCAGGACTTGGGAGGGCAGCAGATATAATCAGAGATGAACTTCCACAGATCAGACAGCATCTTATGGAGGTAACAGAAAGGCTTTATACCGAATTAATATCAAAGATAGATGGCATTGAGGTAAACGGAGTTGGGGAGAAGATTCCGAACACGATGAACCTCTCCATAAAAGGGGTTACAGGCCGTGCCCTTGTATCTTCCCTTGCCCATAGCGTTGCCTTTTCTGCCGGTTCTGCCTGCCATGAAGGTAAAGACACACCTTCAGAGGTGCTCATCTCTATGGGACTCAGCCGGGAAAGGGCGGTAAGTGCAGTGCGTATATCCACCGGAAGGAAGACCACTATCGCCGATGTCATCACATCTTCAGAACTGATTGCCCGTGAAACCAGGCGTCTCAGAGAAACGGTCTGAAAATTTTTTCAAAAAAATGGTTGCATTTATTATTGGAATAATGTAAAATTTCTACTAACAAAAATTTATAAGGGAGGTTTGTTTATGAACAAAGGGGAACTTATTGAAGCAGTGGCATCCTCGGCAGGTTTATCAAAGACTGATGCCGGCAAGGCAGTAAACGCAGTCTTTGACACCATCACCAAAACCCTGAAGAAGGGGAAAAGCGTGACGCTTGTTGGGTTTGGCACTTTCAGTGTCACCAAGACAAAGGCAAGAAAGGGGCGCAATCCTCAGACAGGCGAGACTATCAAGATCAAGGCCAAAAAGATCCCGAAATTCAAGGCTGGTAAGGGGCTAAAGGATGCTGTGGGGGGTAAGAAAAAGTAACCCTTAGTCTTTTTTCTGTTTTTCTTTAAAATAAAACCCCTTACAGCCTCGGGCTGTAAGGGGTTTTTTGTCACAAAAAAGAGGCGCTTAAAGATGAAAGATCTCATCAACATTATTCTTTCCCACATCTCACTGAAAACCCTTTTGATCGTAGTTGCCTTTTTATCCCTCATCATACTCAGGTTCTTGTTTAAGAAAATAAAACTCCAGAGCCCTTACGATGACCTTATAGATGCCTCCCGAAATGAAAACTGCAGTGAGTACGAGATATTCAAACGGGCTGCAAAGGAGTGGGATTTCACAGAAGGAAAGACAAGAGAGGACTTTAAAAGATACCTCTGGTACGGTGAGATACCCAGATACGTGAAAGATTACGTCCAAAAGATACTGAAAAAGAGATAAGCCCATATTCTAAACAATTCCATTGATACCTCAAGAGGATTTATCTGAAAACTGTTTTAAAATTTTTCAATCTTGACAAATTTCCGTTTAAAGCCCTATACTTCAAAATCAGGCAGGCATCAACCAAGGGATGATGAGTAATGGATGAACATCTGACAGAGGTTTACGAGGAGGCAAAGCGCCTTTTTGATAAGGGTAAGTACTCCGAGGCAGAACCCCTCCTGAGGGAGGTTCTTGATAAAAACCCGGGGTATGCCGATATCCTCAACAAATTGGGCATCATTGCCAATCTGAAGGGTGAGATGCGGGAGGCTGCGAGGTGTTTCGAGGAGGCACTGAAGGTGAACCCCCGTTATACAGAGGCCGCCCTTAACCTTGCCGTAACATACAACGACCTTGGTGAGTTTGAAAGGGCTCAGGAGGTCTTTACACTTGCCGCCCAGATCGCTAACCCCACCCCTGGCTCTCTCGACCCTTACGCTGCCGGCAAACTTGCCAATGAGCATTACCGGCTTGGCAACATATATCTTGACTTTATGATGTACGAAGATGCCGTTGACGAATACCGCAAGGCACTCAAACTCTCACCCCACTTCCCCGATGTTCATACAAAACTCGGTATAGCCCTTAGAAACCTGGGCAGGTTTGAAGATGCCATTATCCACTTCAACACTGCAAAGGAACTCAACCCGAACTATGGGCAGGCCTGGGTACAGATGGGGCTTACCTACTATATGAAGGGGCTTACCGGACTTGCCATTGAGGAGTGGGAAACGGCGCTCAGGAAAAACCCCGACCTGAAGGATGCCAGAAACTACCTCCAGTTGATCAAAAAGAAAGAGGAAGACTGACCCTCCATGCCTGAAAGAGGCATACACTCCCAAAAAACAGACCCCATTCTTGATGTAAACAACCTTCAACTGTGGATGTCAAGAAATGAAAAGAAGGTCAATATAATCTCCGGTGTATCTTTTGGTATCAAAAAAGGTGAGATATTCGGACTCGTTGGTGAAAGTGGTTCCGGGAAGAGTTTGACCGCACTGTCTATTATGCGGCTCGTTCCTCCCTTCATGAACATTGAAGGTGAGGTATTTTTCAGACAGAAAAACCAGATGACTGACCTCCTTTCCCTACCGGCTGACGAGGTGCGAAAGATAAGGGGAAACAGTATAGCCATGGTTTTTCAGGAACCCATGACATCACTCAATCCGGTATTCACCATAGGCAGGCAGATTGGGGAGGTGCTTGAAATTCACAGGGGACTCTCAAAGAGGGAGTCAAGAGAAAGGGCGGTCGAACTGCTCTCAAGGGTGATGATACCAGAGCCTGAAAAGAGGGTTGATGACTTTCCACACCAGTTATCCGGCGGAATGAGACAAAGGGTTATGATTGCAATGGCGATTGCATGCTCACCAGAACTACTCATCGCAGATGAACCCACCACCGCCCTGGATGTCACAATACAGGCTGAGATAATTGACCTTTTAAGTGAGATACAGCAAAACCAGGGGATGTCTGTGCTCTTTATATCTCATGATCTGCATCTTATTAAAGAGATTGCACATAGAGTGGCAATCATGTATGCCGGCATACTGATGGAAGAGGCTCCTGCAGAGGAGTTGTTCAGTAATCCTCTCCATCCATACACTCAGGGGCTCCTGAATTCCCTGCCAACCGAAAAGGGAAAGGAGTTAAAACCCATTCCCGGCAATGTCCCCTCTCCCGGAGAACTTCCTCAGGGCTGCCCATTCGGGCCAAGATGCCAGCTCAAGACGGTGGAGTGTGAAAAAACCCTCCCCTCTATGATCAATATAACCGCCACGCACAGTGTAAGGTGCATACACATATGACGAACCAGAGGGACATCATAAGAACAGAGTCACTGACAAAGGTGTTTTTCACCGGTGGTGGGCTCTTGAGGAAAAAGAAGCCCCTCCATGCACTTACAGAAGTAAGTGTATCGGTGCCAGAGGGGAAGGTGACGGCGGTTGTCGGTGAGAGTGGCTCCGGAAAATCCACTCTTGCACGGCTGATACTCCGTCTTATTGAGCCAACGGCTGGGAGGATATTTTACAGATCAGTGGATATAACCAGTAAAAGGGGTGGTGAGTTAAGGGAGTTCAGAAAAAAGGTTCAGGTGATATTTCAGGATCCCTTTGCCTCACTGAACCCCAGGATGAAGGTGTTCTCAACCTTATCTGAACCTTTGAAGATACATAAAACCGTTTCTGGTAGTGAGATGAAAGGGTATGTGGTCAGCCTCTTAAGGTCTGTGGGGCTTTCTGAAGATGCCCTCCATCGATACCCTCATGAGTTCAGCGGTGGACAGAGACAACGGATTTCCATAGCCCGGGCACTTGCCCTGAAGCCGGAACTCATTATAGCAGATGAGCCACTTTCGTCACTTGACGTGTCAATCCAGGCACAAATCCTGAACCTCCTGAACAAACTCCGAGAGGAATACAACCTCTCCTTCCTGTTCATCAGTCATGATCTAAACGTTGTAAGGTACTTTTCAGACTATGTTTATGTCATGTACCTTGGAGAGGTGGTGGAGGCAGCGGATGCCGATGAACTCTTCAACAACCCCCTCCACCCTTATACCAGGCGCCTCCTTGAGGCCATCCCAGGCAAAAGGAAGTACCGGGTCTCAGATACACCATCTCCCTCCCTCGGGGAAATCAACGAAAATGGCTGCCGGTTTTATCCCAGATGTCCAGACCGCCTCCCTGATTGCAGGGACAACAGGCCCTCCCTTAAAGAAAAAACCGCCCATCTCATCGCCTGCAATAAATAATCGTACCACCTGGTATTTCACAAAATGAAGGGGTTGATAAAGACAATGACTATACAATAGTTATACAATACGGTATGATTGGAGAGGCCGGTTCATGATAGGAGGGTTGGGTAATCATCTGATTTTTTAAAAGGAAAATGGTGAGCCGTGAGGGAATCGAACCCCCGACCCGCTGATTAAGAGTCAGCTGCTCTACCTGGCTGAGCTAACGGCCCACATGTTTTTTTCAAAGTTATTATGTTACCGGATCATTAAGTCATTGGGTTAGAAGATCTCCATCTATAAAGCCCCTACCAACTCTTTAACCCAACAACCTAATTACTTGTATTTTAATGGCGCGCCTGAGAGGATTCGAACCCCTGACCTGAGGTTCCGGAGACCTCCGCTCTATCCAACTGAGCTACAGGCGCCTTATAAATAATAGTTTATTCAACATTTTTTAGTCAAGTTTCGTGTCTTTTCGTTGGTCTTTTCTGTTATAATTATAAGTTGAGCATTGTTGGAGGGGTGGCCGAGTGGTTGAAGGCGTCGGTCTTGAAAACCGATGTGGGGGCAACTCCACCGTGGGTTCGAATCCCACCCCCTCCGCCAGGAGACTGAAGAAGGCTATGGCCTGTCCCTGGCTTCAGGCAGGTCATAAATCAAGATAAAAATTACACTTTTTTTTGGAGTTAAAGGAGGAATTATGACTGATAGAATCAGAAACAGAAAAGGATTCACACTGATAGAACTTTTAGTTGTAATGGTCATCATTGGACTTCTTGCGGCACTTGTGGGACCAAAACTCTTTCCGAAACTTGGAAAGGGGAAACAGTCTGCCGCAAAGGCACAGATAGAGATGCTCGGACAGGCACTCGATCAGTTCAGACTTGACACCGGAAGATACCCCACAACCTCTGAAGGGCTTGATGCCCTTCTTCAGAATCCCGGGGTGGAGGGCTGGGATGGCCCTTATCTCAGGAAAAATAAGATACCGAAAGACCCGTGGGGGCATCCCTACGAGTACCAGTCTCCCGGCTCACATGGTGACTACGATCTGCTGTCCTATGGAAGGGATGGTGCACCCGGAGGAGATGGAGAAGATAAGGATGTTGTAAGTTGGGAATAAGAGCCACCTGTTAAGGCCTACCTTATGATATCATATTAGTTAATGAAAGCCGGTCGCCATATTCCTTTCTTACCGAAGCAATCCGACCTTGCAGAAAAACAGTATGGTTTCACCCTCTTAGAACTCCTTGTAGTCCTGGTATTAGTGGGCATAATTGCGGCAATCGTCTCACTGTCTATAGGAGTAGCCCAGAAGAAGACTCAACTTAGAGATGCGGCAAGGAGGGCATACCTGCAGATTCGCCATGCACGGGAGGTGGCAGTCCTTGAAAAGAAATATGTCTCCCTATCAATCTCCGACGAGGGCGATGCATATACCATAAGATCGGGAACTGAAAGTAAAGAGGCGGAGTTACAAACCGGAGATGATAACGGGAAAAGACCGGCAGGGAACTCAGATATCCTCTATCAGGTAAAAATGCCAACAGGGATTAATATCTCAGGAAAGACAATAGTGTTTTACCCAAGGGGTGATTCCACGGGAGGAAAACTCCTGATTACCGACCGGGATGGCCGTAGTTATATGATAATGGTAGATGAGTTTTCAGGCAAGGTGAGGTTGAAGCGTGGAAATGATCTATCTTAGCAAAAAAAGACCACCCATCTTTTTCAAAAACGGCTTCAGTCTGCTTGAGGTAATGGTGGCGGTTGCAATCCTTGGGATTAGCGTGGTGGCACTGTTTCAGGTATTTTCTGCAGGACTGAGGGGAACCAAAAAGGTCGAGGACTACACAAGGGCACTGATTATAGGGCGGAGTCTTATGGATGAGGCCTATACAGTTCCTGATCCTGAGGAGTTATCTGGAGTGGAAGAGTTCGACGGTGGCTTTACTACTCGCAGAGAGGTAACAGAACTGCCTTCCGATGATATAAATGGAATTCTTTATCTCATAGAGGTTGAGGTGCAATGGGGGAGAAAAGGCAGACTCATCCTCAGAGGTAAACGGTTTATCCCCGCAGGGGAGGCAGGATGAACAAAAGGGGTTTTACATTAATTGAACTACTCCTTGCCCTTGCCATTTCATCTGTGATGCTTGTTGTCCTTGCCGCCTCTATGCTGATGGGCTACCGTTCTGAAGAAAAGGCATCGAAGCGCCAGGAGGAGGCACAAACCCTGAGGATTGTATCTGAACGACTTACCCACCTGCTGCGTGGCACATACCCCTTCAGGCGGGTGGTGGAAAACAAGCCCACCCTCTACTTCAGCGGGGACAATGAATCGCTCTCTTTTGTAACCTCCTCGGTTTCCTCAAACTCCACAGGTATTGTAGATGCACCAGGGCTGAAAGGCATACGATTGTTTTACAAAGGCGACAAACTCCTCATGCAAGAGTATCTGTTCTTCAGCGACAGTCTGCTTGAGCCTGAGGATGATGAGGGGGTGGTGATGCTTGAAAACGTAAAGGATCTCAAGTTCAGTTATCTGGATACTTCAGAAAGTGAAAAGGGGCAATGGGTTGATGAATGGTTGCCGGATGAAAAAACCCTCCCCTCAGCAGTAAAGATAGAGATAACCATTGAGACTGAAGACAAAGAACTCAGGGTACCCCCTCTTATTATCAAAATAGAGCCACGTGAACGGGTTACTTAACCCTCTTCCCCGGAGGCATCTCCTTTTCAGGGCTCAGAATAGCGATATTCTTCCCCTCACCAACGGCAAGCAGCATACCCTGTGACTCAATGCCCATGAGTTTTGCAGGCTTGAGGTTTGCCACAATAACAACCGTTTTCCCTATAAGGTCATCAGGCATGTAAGCCTTGCCTATACCTGCTACTATCTGCCTTTTCTCACCTGCATCAACCACAAGACGCAGAAGTTTACTCGAACCCTCAACCCTCTCAGCCTCTAAAACCCTGGCGGTTCTGAGTTCCACTTTTGCAAAGTCCTCTATACTGATAAGCGCACTCTCATCTGTTTTGGCATTATCCATTTTTTGCTCCATCCTCTTTTGATCCTCCTTCTTTTCTTCAATTCTGGGGAAAAGTGCCTCACCCTTTCTAACGGTCTTACCCGGTTCTAATTCACCCCATCTGAGCCTGGATAGAATGCCTGGCCTCAAAAGCCCCTCAAGGCCAAGTTGCGAGGCCATCCTCTCTGCACTTTCTGGCATAAAGGGTGCAATCAAGACAGATATATGTCTTAGCCCTTCAAGAAGGGTGTACATAACCGTCTCGAGCCTTCCCCTCTTTGATTCATCCTTAAATAGTGCCCAGGGTTTCTGATCATCTATATATTTATTCAGACTGCTTATAAACGACCAGATATCAGAAAGTGCCTTCTGAAAGGCAAGTACCTTCAGGTGGGCACCCACTCTATCCTTCAATCCTTCCGCCTCCCTCGCTATCTGCTCATCCACATCTTCAGCCACTGGAACCTTACCACCGAAGTACTTCATCACCATAGAAAGCGTCCTGTTCAGCAGGTTGCCAAGATCATTTGCAAGATCACTGTTTATCCTGCCCTTTATGGCAGATTCAGAAAAGTCACCATCCAGACCGAAGGTGACCTCCCTGAACATAAAAAACCTGAACTGGTCAACACCGTACTCCCTGGCCACCTTGAACGGGTCTATCACGTTGCCAAGAGACTTGGACATCTTCCGTCCATCCACAGTCCACCAGCCATGGGCAAAGATATTCTCCGGCAGAGGCATCTCAAGTGCCATCAGCATGGTTGACCAGTAAACCGCATGGGTCGTGAGTATATCCTTCCCCACAATATGATGCGATGCAGGCCACCACTCCTCCCCATATGAGCCTGGAGAGAGGTACCTTGTGGCAGAGAAGTAGTTTATAAGTGCATCAAACCAGACATAAGTTACATAGTTTGTGTCAAAGGGAAGTTCTATACCCCAAGAAAGCCGTTTTTTCGGCCGCGAAATGCAGAGATCGCCCAGAGGTTGCGCCCTCAGAAAGCCAAGGACCTCATTTCTTCTTGACTCCGGTAGTATATATCCGGGGTTTTTTTCTATATACTCAATAAGCCTTTCACCATACTTTGACATAAGGAAAAAGTAGTTTTCCTCCTCTATCTCTTCGACAGGTCTTCCACAGTCAGGACAGTTACCCTCCTGGATCTCCTTTTCCGTCCAGAACCTTTCATCTGGCGTGCAGTACCAGCCACGGTACTGTTTCTTGACTATCTCCCCCCTGTCGTAGAGTCTCTGAAGGAGTTCCTGAACCACCCCTTTGTGCTCCGGATCGGTTGTCCTTATAAAGGCATCGTTTGAGATATTGAGCACCTTCCAGAGTTCCATAAAGTTTTTCACCATTGAATCTGCATGCTCTTTGGGTGACCTACCCTTGTCTCTGGCAGCCTTTTCCACCTTCTGGCCGTGCTCGTCGGTACCTGTCAGGAAAAAGACATCGTCACCAAGGAGCCTGTGGTACCTGGCAAGTATATCTGCAGCAACTGTGGTGTAGGCATGGCCTATGTGTGGAAGGTCATTTACATAGTAAATAGGCGTGGTAACATAGAACTTTTTCCCCATACTCATCTCCGTTTCTTCTTTTTTCTCTTATGCCTTGAACCCTTCTTGGTCTTAAGAGGCTTCTTATCCTTCTGCCCCTCTCCTTCGGCTTTCTCGCTTGAAGTGGAACCGGATTTTTCCTTCCCCTTGCCCCTCCTTCTTCTGCCCCTCCTTCTCCACCGCTTTTTCCCGGTATCTTTTTCTTCAAGGGGAGTCTGGGAGGCAGATGTATCCGCACCGGCCTCGACCTCAGTCTCTTTTGTAGGGTCTGTAACATCCTCTCCGGACTCTTCCTCTTTCACCTCAACAACCGTCTCTTCTACCGATGAGACAGTGTCTCCAGTTTCGGCCGGTTCACACTCCTCACATAGACAACTTGCCTCCTCTTTCAGCAGTTCAGAATCGTCCAGTTCATCTGACGAGTACTCGTAACCAAGGCAGCACATTAATCTACCACACACGCCGGAGAGTTTGGTAGTATTCAGTGCAAGTTCCTGCTCCTTAGCCATCTTTATTGAAATGGGAGCAAAGTTTACTAAGAAGGTGTTACAACAAAGGGTGCGGCCGCAGATTCCAATGCCGCCGATCAGTTTTGCCTCATCCCTTACACCAATCTGCCTCATCTCGATCCTTGTTCGGAACCTCGATGCAAGGTCTTTCACAAGTTCCCTGAAGTCTATCCTCCCATCGGCTGTAAAGTAAAATATAATCCTCTTGCGGTCAAGGGTAACCTCAACCGCCACGAGTTTCATGGGGATACCCCTTGCCATAACCCTCTCAAGGCAGTACTTCCTTGCATCTTCAGCAAGTTCTTTGTTTTCCTCCATCTGTTTGAAGTCCTCTTCAGTGGCAACCCTAATCACCCTTTTTAAATCTTTTGGGACCTCATCTCTGTCTTCGATGAAATTAACCACGGTGCCGATTGTGATGCCAAAGAGAGACTCCACCACCACACTTGAGCCAGGTGTGAGTTCTTCCTCTCCGACAAGATAGGCATAGACCCTGCCACAGGGTTTGAACCTGACACCTACAACCCTTTCTTCTCTTTCCTGTTCCTCTTTATTTTCTAACAAGGTCTCCATAACACTCCTTTAATAGATAACTAAAGTAGTTCCCCGCTATGGTATGGTTGATATTAAACCTAACGGCATTAAGTACCCTTACAGCCTCCTCATAGAGTTTTAAACAGGTTTTCAGCGGCAATGCAGCAATTCCGCTTTCTGTATCGGTTTTGATGAGTTTTTTGTTGAACAAGAGTTTTTCATCCCTCAACCCTGTTCCTATTACTGCAATGTCCCTGATAAACAAGACAAACCCCCTGAGCCAGTCTTCCATCTCTGTTCTGTCCTTCCAGGCAACCTGCACCACCCCTTTTGCGAGATCAGAGAAAACCTCTTCCCCTGTGATTTCCGCCATCTCATCTGTTAGCACTTTTCCAGGTGCACCCTGAGAAAGCCTCGCAAGATACTCTATGTGTCTCTGGCCTGTTATCCCGTTTCTTTTGAGCACCTCTATGGTATCTGCCACCGGCAGGGGATTAAACCGGATATGAAAGCATCTTGACCTGACGGTATCGAGCAACCGCTCGGGCTGGTGAGAGACGAGTATAATGACGCTACTTCCGGGGGGCTCTTCCAGGGTCTTTAGAAAGGCATTTGAAGCAGGGGCGTTCATCTGCTCTGCACCATCTATTATAATCACCTTGCGCTCTGCCTCAAGAGGCTTAAAGGATAAAAACTCTATGGCCTCACGAATCTGCTCGATCTTTATCACCCCGTCATCAGGCTCTATATACTTGATATCCGGATGTAGGTTAATGGCCATCCTCTTACAGTTTTCACACCTGCCGCAGGAGTCCGCCACACCGTCTCTATCCTCTGGAGAGAGGCAGTTCAATAGCCTTGCAAACTCTACGGCAAGAGACCTTTTACCAACCCCCTCCTCACCTGAAAAAAGATAGGCACTGGCTATACGACCTCTCCTGTATGAACCGGAAAGGATTTTTTTCTGCCTTTCATGGCCTATTATGTCTTTATAAAGTGACATGCTGAATCAATGCTCCCCTATGTCTCTCTCCTTATCTGCCACCTTACCTATGCTAACCACACTGTCATCACCCTCCACATCCATCAGGCGAACACCCTGGGTGTTCCTGCCCATCACGGATATGGAAGATGCCTCGGTGCGTATAATCTTGCCCTTGTTTGTAATCATTACTATCTCGTGTTCATCGTGAACCTGGAGATACCCCACAGGATAACCGATCTTTTCTCCTACCTTTATCGATATAACACCCTTGCCTCCCCTTTTGTGAAGGGGGTACTCTTCAACCCTGGTCCTCTTACCATAACCCCTTTCGGTAACCGTGAGAATAGTTGCCTTCTCCTGGATAACCTCAGCAGAGACCACCCAGTCATCCTCTCCAAGACGCATACCTATAACCCCCCTTGCGGTTCTCCCCATGGGTCTTACATCCTCTTCACGGAACCTGACGGCAAGCCCCATGTGGCTACCGATGAGGATATCGTTTGTACCGGTAGTGCGTCGTACTGCAATAAGTTCATCACCCTCTCCGAGGCTTATTGCTATAACCCCCTTCCCTCTGGGGTTTCTGAAATCCCGCAGGGGGCTCTTCTTAACATACCCTGAACGGGTGAACATCATCAGGTAACCCTCCTCAAAACTCCTTACAGGGATAGCGGTGGTAATCCGCTCTTTCTCCTGAAGTTGCAGCAGGTTCACCATCGCCTTCCCCCTTGAGGTACGCCCCACCTCCGGTATCTGGTATATCTTGAGCCAGTAAAGCCGCCCGAGGTTTGAGAAAAAGAGCATGTAGTCATGGGTGGAGCCAATGATGAGTTGTTCCACGAAGTCATCCTCCTTAGGCCCCATACCTGTAAGCCCCTTTCCACCCCTCCTCTGGCTCCTGTACTCACTCAGTGGTGTCCGCTTAATATACCCGTGATGAGTGATGGTAATCACCATCTCCTCCTCTGAAATCAGGTCTTCGATGGTGAGTTCTTCAGTATCTTCTATTATCTCCGTTCTCCTCTCGTCACCATACTTATCGCTTATCTCTCGTAACTCATCCCTTATAATGTTGTTAACCAGTTCTTCACTGGCAAGGATGGCCTTGAGTCTCTCTATCTCCTTCAGTGTCTCCTTGTAGTCCTCAACTATCTTGTCACGTTCAAGTGCGGTAAGCCTCTGGAGTTTCATATCCAGTATCGCCTGAGCCTGAACCGGCGAGAGTTCATACCGGGTCATCAAACCCTTCTTTGCCTCCTCAGGGCTGCTCGATGTCCTTATAAGGTTAATCACCTCATCGAGGTGGTCTATTGCTATCTTCAGCCCCTCAAGTATATGGGCCTTCTCCTCCGCCTTGCGGAGTTCAAACCTGGTTCTACGGATAATGATCTCTCTTCTGTGCTGGATAAAGTGGCTAAGAACCCTCCTGAGGCTCATGATTCTTGGCTGCCCACCTACCAGGGCAAGCATAATGATACCGAAGGTGCTTTCCATCTGGGTATGCTTATAAAGATTGTTAAGGACAACACGAGCATTTTCCCCCCTCTTTAGTTCTATAACCACCCTGATCCCATCACGATCCGACTCATCCCGTATCTCAGATATGCCCTCTAACTTTTTTGCCTTAACGAGTTCGGCTATCTTCTCTATAAGCCTTGCCTTATTCACCATATAGGGAAGTTCGTGAACGATTATCTGCTCATTGCCTCTTTGCGGTGTCTCTATTCTTGCCCTTGCCCTCATCTTCACTATTCCACGGCCGTGCATGTATGCATCACGAAGCCCCGATGTCCCATGGATAATTCCACCCGTAGGGAAATCCGGCCCCTTTATATACTCCATCAACTCCTCTACTGTAGCCTCGGGTTTATCAAGTATGTATATCAATGCATCAATAACCTCTTTCAGGTTGTGAGGGGGAATGTTTGTGGCCATCCCAACGGCAATACCGGATGAGCCGTTCACAAGCAGGTTGGGCAGTCTTGTGGGAAGGACAGTTGGCTCCTCCGTGGTCTCATCAAAATTGGGGATAAAGTCAACCGTCTCCTTGTCTATATCCCTGAGGAGTTCTTCGGCTATCCTTGCAAGCCTTGCCTCGGTATACCTGTATGCGGCTGGAGGATCACCATCAATGGAACCAAAGTTTCCCTGCCCATCAATAAGAGGATAGCGGAGATTGAAATCCTGTGCCATCCTTACCAGAGCATCGTAAACCGCACTGTCACCATGGGGGTGATATTTTTTTAGAACCTCTCCAACCACACCGGCACATTTTGAGTACTTCTTACCAGGTGTCAACCCCTCTCTGAACATGGCATAGAGTATCCTTCTCTGAACCGGCTTAAGGCCGTCACGAACATCGGGAAGCGCCCTGCCAATGATCACGCTCATGGCGTAATCAAGGTAACTTACCTTCATCTCCTCTTCAATACTTACAGGAAGTTTTGCCATCACTCCTCCTTGAAATATAAAAATCCCCTTTTGTGTCAGTTTACAGGGGAGCCGTTGAGAGATAACGGAAATTAAACCTTACTGTTGCATAAAACCGCCCGGAAACTGGAGGTTATGCAAAGTATGGGTAAACATTATATTATAACCTAAAAGAGGGGCTCAGGTGTGGAAAAACAGGGTATTAACCAAGTATTTTGGCGGCCTCAGGGGCAAAATAGGTAAGTATCATATCGGCACCGGCACGCTTTATAGAGGTGAGGATCTCCATCATAACACGGTCGTGATCGATCCAGCCAAGTTCTGCCGCCGCCTTAACGAGGGAGTACTCACCCGATACATTGTATGCGGCAACAGGGAGGTCAAATGCCTCTTTTACATCGGAGATTATGTCAAGGTAAGAAAGAGCCGGCTTTACCATCACGATGTCTGCACCCTCCTCTATATCAAGCGCCACCTCCTTCAGTGCTTCCCGCCTGTTCGGCGGATCCATCTGGTAGGAACGACGGTCACCAAACTGAGGTGCACTCTCGGCAGCCTCCCTGAAGGGCCCATAAAAGGCAGAGGCATACTTGGCAGCATAACTCATTATTGGTATATCCGAAAACCCCTCCTCATCAAGTGCCTCTCTTATCGCCTGTACCCTGCCGTCCATCATGTCTGAAGGGGCAACCATGTCGGCACCTGCCTTTGCGTGGGAGACGGCCTCCTTCTGTAACAGTTCGAGGGTGGGATCATTAAGAACCTCTCCGTTGCTAATTACACCACAATGGCCATGGCTCGTGTACTCACACATACATACATCGGTAATAACAAGAAGTGAGGAGGTAGCGTCCTTGATGGCCTTTATCGCCTCCTGAACCACTCCATGAGGGTCGTAGGCACCAGAGCCTACCTCATCCTTATGTTCAGGGATTCCAAAAAGTATTATGGCCGGTATGCCGAGGGATTCTATCTCTTTTGCAGATTTAACGATGTTATCCACAGATTCCTGATAACAGCCGGGCATGGAGCCAATTGGTTTACGCACTCCCCTACCATAGGTAACAAACATGGGATAAATAAGGTCATCCACCCGAAGGACGGTCTCACGAACCATCCTCCGGAGTGTCTCCGTCTTACGCAGTCTTCTTGGTCGGTGTAATGGGAACATATACTTTATTTGCTAACAACTACTACAACTGGGACCGCAGGAAGACTGGCCACCCTTGAGTACAAACCCCTGAGTTATCCCGTCGTCAACAAAATCCATCTCCATATTCTCAAGCATACGATACGAAAGGGGGTCTATGTACACCTTAAGCCCATTCTTCTCAATTACCTCGTCCCCTTCCAGAGGACTCTCGGCCAGATCAAGGCCATAAGAGGTGGATCAGCCGCCGCCTGCAACATATATCCTGAGACCCCAGTCGGGCTTACCCTCCTGGGCAAGTATCTCCTTGGCCTTTTCAGCCGCTTCTGATGTTATTGTAAGCATCTTTCCTCCTTAAGTTCTGTGCTACTCGTATTTCCAGATTCAGGATAATCATTAGAACTCTCTTATAATAACCTTTCAAAACAGCAAAAGGCAATTTGACCCGGGTCAAAAAGGGGCTATCCTTTCCTGAGAAATGTATCAGGTTTCAATGTGTGGTTATCTGGTAATGCCCTTTGTAGTTGAAACATCACTTCTCAGTCGCCTCCTTCACCTTTGTTGCCAGGGTGGTTTTAGAAAAGGGCTTCTGTATAAAACCTGATGCACCCTCTTTTATAAGTTCCCTTATCCCGGCAAGTCCCTCATGGCTGTATCCTGAGCAGATCAATACCTTTGCATCCTCTTTCAGTGATCTTATCTGCTGGAAGACCTCCGCACCATTCATCCCAGGCATTATCATGTCGAGTATGACAAGGTCTATATCTTCCCTCCTCTGGCTGAACACCCTTACCCCTTCTCTGCCATCAGGGGCGGTGAGCACCTGGTAGCCAAGCGGTTCAAGATAGTCCTTTACGAGTTCCCTCAGGTGTTCCTCATCGTCAATAACGAGCACACAGCCCTCACCCCGGAGGTCTTCAATGGTTTTTGCGTCCTCCTTTTCGGTACCACCCTGCAAAACCGGCAGATAGATGTTAAACCTGGTTCCCCTGCCTGGCTCTGAGTAAAGGTTTATGTAACCACCGTGGTTCGTGATTATGGAGTGCACAATATAAAGCCCAAGCCCTGTGCCCCTACCCTGCTCCTTTGTGGTGAAAAAGGGATCAAATATCTTGCTCTGCATATCCTTGCTTATACCCGCACCCGTATCAGAGACACTCACTTTTACAAAACCGCTTTCCCCTTTCACACCATTGGCGGCACCGTTTTCGGCACCCACCATATCCGTGGTCACAGTGATAGTGCCCCCTTCCGGCATGGCATCACGGGCGTTTATAATAAGGTTCATTATCACCTGCTGGATCTGCCCAGGATCCATCCTGATCTCAGGGATATCCCTGCGCAGTTTCGCCTTTATTTCTATATCTTTCGGGATACTCCTCTTCAAAAGTTCCAGGGTTTCTTCAACCACAAGGTTAATGTCAGACATCTTCAACTGGAGTTTCTCTTTCCTTGTAACATTTAATATCTTCTGTGCAAGTGATGCCCCCCGTTTTGCCGACTGTTCAATTATGTCTACCGATTTTATGAGTTTTTCATCCTCGGGTATCTCATCGCGCAGTATCTCTGCATAGCCAAGTACCGCCGAGAGGATGTTGTTAAAGTCGTGTGCTATACCCCCCGCAAGGGTGCCTATTGCCTCCATCTTCTGGGCACGGAGAAGTTGCTCGTAGAGTTTCTTTTCCTCCGAGATGTCTCTCTGTATAGAGATATAGTTTGTTATCTTTCCCTTTTCAATGAGGGGAAAGATGATTGCCGATGCGGTGTACAACCCTCCGTCCTTCTTTTTGTTTACAAACTCCCCCTTCCAGGGCTTCCCGGAACTGATGGTCTCCCACAAATGTCTGTAAAACTCCTCATCGTGAAGACCACTTTTCAGTATCCTTGGATTCTTTCCTATCACCTCATCCCTGCCATAGCCGGTAACCTGCTCAAAAGATGGGTTTACATAGGTGATATTACCATCGGTATCCGTTACAACTATAACATCGAAGGCGGTCTCGATGATCTGTTTGAACCTCTCAAGTTCGGAGGTTTCATCAATCCTCTGTATGGCGACCGCCGCATCTGATGCTATCGCCATAAGTATCTCTTCGTCCTCTTCGGTAAAATCACCGGTCTTTTTGTTTGCAAAGTATAGTGAACCAAGAGGCCTCCCCTCCTTGGAAAAGATGGGATAGCCGAGGAAGTTCTTGATAAAGGGATGCCCTTCAGGAAAACGCCCTGAGAAGGCGGGATGGCTTGCAAGATCGTTCACCCTTACGGGAGCCATGGAAAACTTCATTAACTTCAAAAGCCCCTCCCCCTTTGGAAGTCTCCCTACCTTCTTCATCGTCTCATTGCCGTCAAGCCCATAGACCTTCAGGTGTTTGAAGTTTCCCTTCTCATCATACAGTGCAATGGCAGAGAGGTCTGCATGTATGAGTATTCGGGATTTCTCAAGTATCCCGTCCATGAGTTCGTCAAGTGTGCGGTCTTCGTTTAGGGAGACGGCTATGTTATGGAGAGTATCGGCCTGGAGTTGCCGTACCTCTGCGGTGGCAAGTGCATCGTTAATCGTCTCGACCAGTTCATCAAGTTCTGTAATGTTTGTGGGAACTGCACACTCCCCCCTGCCGATCCTGTACATTATACCTTTTATGGGCTCTGATAGGTTTTTCCTGAGGATGATTATCACGAAAAGTATCATAAGCAGTATGGAAAACAGAAAGAGAGAGGTGTTGGCATTTAGTTCTCTCTTTATGGAGGCAAGTTGGGGGTAGTTTTTAACAACCACAAACTCGGCATCCCATGGCTTGTGGTAGTATCTGAAACCCCACCTTCCAGTAGAGTCTCCTTTAACCACGATCCCCTTCTCAGGAAGTTTTACAGACTCATTGAACCCTTCGCTCCTTAAAACCCCCTTCCCCCCGATGGTCACCCTGTACTCATACCCCTCCTTTTTCAGAGCAGGAAGCAGTCTATTTTTAACATCATCAAGATTTTTTGTATTCTTTAACAGGTCAAAAAACATGGTCATCTCGTTGCTGATCATGCTCTCCTCGTAATGTCTGCTTATCTTCTGGATGATAAACTGGGAACGGAGGATTGTAAACAGTGCAAGAACACCCATCATTACAATGACAGGAAGCAGGATCTTCTCTTTTATGCTCCTTGTCTTCATATCATAAGAAAGACTATCAGTATGGCACACACCGTTACAGTCATGGTGACAATGGCAGAAAAGAACGGCCTGAACCCCATCTCTGAAACAGCCCCGATATCTGCCCTGAGCCCGATGGCGGTGAGTGTAAGTGTCAAAAAGAGCGTTGCCGCCCTCCCAAGGTACGTGATCATGCCTTCCGGGATCTGAACGAGATTTGCAATCAGAACAAATATGATAAAAAAGAGCATAAACCTCGGCACCTTCAAAAACCCCCTCCTCATCCCTGAAAACAGCACACCAAAGGCAACCATAAAGACAAGGGAGGCAATTCGGAGATACTTGAATTTAAGGGCAAGGGTAAGGGTTGTTACATCTATCTGTGAGGCGGCAGACTTGACAAGCCCAAGCATGGGAAGTGTGGCACCAGACATGAATGCGTAAACCCATGGGGTCAGGATACCGAGATCCTTCAGGAAGGGGTATATCACGGTAAACACAATCCCGGCGGTCATCACCGCAAGGACTGAAACTGATGTCTCCTCTCTCCTTGCACCTATTGCAGGTGAGATAACCGCTATTGCCGAGGCACCACAGATTGACAGCCCCGATGCGATTAGTATGGAGGTGTTGGTGGAAAGAGAGAAGATCTTTTTTGATATCACCAGCCCTAATATCAAGGTGAATATAAAAACCAGATATACTGCCAAAACGGAGTTTCCAGACAAACCACCTTCAAATCTTAACTGAAACCCGTACAGGGATATCCCAATAGGCAGAAACCACCTGATCGCATCCCTTATGCCTTTTTCAAACTCACTTCCCCGCTCAACGAGGTTGGATATGATTATTCCAAGGGTTATACCAAGCACAAGGGGGTCAAAAACAGAACTCAGGAAGGAGATGCCATAGGATACTCCCCCTATACCCAGAACAGTCAAAAAACCATTTCTCCTCCCCATTTGAGATGAGATTATACTAAATTTTGTTAATAATTACAAGTTGTTTTTGTTTTATATTTTTCGCTACAAGGTAGATTGGTTGCATAAAGTGACAACAACTATAAAAAAGTAACCGTCATGACACAATAACATCCCCCTATCTGATAGAATATAACCACCAATTAAGGGAGATTCAGAAAAGAAAAACATCCGGATAGCCTTCTCTTGATGGAATATTAAAAGCAGGGAAATGTTAAGGGCTAAATAATGTCAAAGGGAAAACAGGTTACCCCTTTAGGATAAGGAGGTTTGTTATGAAAATCGGCATGATAGGGCTTGGCAGGATGGGGATGAACATGGCTCGCAGGCTTCTGAGGGGTGGGCACCAGGTTGTTGCCTACAACAGAACCCCGGAAAAGACAAGGACACTCGTTGATGAGGAGGGGGCTGAGGGGATTTTCGATCTGGAGGACTTTTCTAAAGCACTCACTCCACCCAGGCTGGTTTGGATGATGCTGCCTGCCGGCCCCCCCGTGGATGAGCAGATCGGTAAACTCGTGAGTGTTCTTGAAAGAGGTGATATTATAATAGACGGTGGAAACACCTATTACAGGGATGATCTCAGGAGAGAAGAGAGCCTTAGAAAAAAGGGTATTGGTTTTGTTGATGTGGGCGTAAGCGGAGGGGTGTGGGGGCTTAAAGAGGGATACTGCCTCATGGTGGGTGGAAAGAGAGAACACTTTGATATATTAGAGCCAGTTTTTGAGACGCTTGCACCACCAGGCGGGTACCTATACTGCGGAGGCACCGGAAGCGGGCATTTCATTAAGATGATCCATAACGGCATAGAGTATGCCATGATGGAGGCATACGCCGAGGGGTTTGAACTCCTTGAGGCATCTCCTTACGGTAGCGGGGTAGAATACTCAGCACTTGCCCGTCTATGGAACCAGGGTAGTGTAATCAGGTCGTGGCTTCTTGAACTGCTTGAGGTTGCCTTCAAGAAGGATCCCTCACTTGGTTCCATTGCACCTTATGTGGAAGACTCCGGCGAGGGTAGATGGACGGTTGAAGAGGCGGTTCAACTGTCTGTGCCTGTGCCGGCTATTTCGGCAAGTCTCTTCAGGAGGTTCCGGTCAAGAGAACAGAACTCCTTTGGTGAGCGGCTAATTGCCGCACTGAGGGCAGAGTTTGGTGGTCACAGCATTAAGAGAAAGTGACCGCGGAAATTTGAAAATATAGCGTATAACCTTGTAAAATGAGGAAAGTTTCAGTTTCCATTCTCAGGAAGGAGGAGTTAATATGCCAGGCAATCCATTAAAGGAACTAATCAGGTATGGCCAGAGTTTCTGGTACGATAATATCAGCCGGGAGATTATAGACTCAGGTGAGTTGAAGAGGATGATAGAGGAGGAGGGTCTTCGTGGCGTCACCTCCAACCCATCCATTTTCTATAAGGCAATCAAGTCCACCAACGCCTATGATGATGAACTCTTGAGAATTATCAATCAAAGCCCGGATATAGATAACAAAACGCTCTTTTTTGAACTTGCCATCAAAGATATAAAGGATGCCTGCAACCTCCTCCTGCCAGTTTATGAAGAAAGTGATGGTGAGGACGGCTTTGTAAGCATCGAGGTTGACCCTCACCTTGCCTACGATACACAGGGTACAATCAGGGAGGCTCTATCATTAACCGAAAAGATTGGTATGCCGAACCTGATGATAAAGGTTCCGGCAACTGTTGAAGGGCTACCTGCAATCGAGGAGTTGATATACCTTGGCAAAAACATAAACGTAACCCTCCTCTTTTCTGTGGAAAGATACGAGGCGGTGATAGATGCCTATCTCAGGGGGCTTGAAAGGAGGCTTGCCGATGGGAAACCGCTTGATACGGTAAACTCGGTGGCAAGTTTCTTTGTAAGCAGGGTGGATACAATGGTTGACAGGATGCTCGAAGAAATGGCCGAGAAGGCTAAAGACGATGAGGAAATAAGCCGGATAAAAGCCCTGATGGGACGCACGGCAGTGGCAAATGCACAGATCGCTTACCAGTCCTTCAAAAAACTTTTCGGCTCTGACAGGTTCCTCAAACTGCGGAGGGAAAAGGCAAGACTTCAGAGGTTACTTTTTGGTAGTACCAGCACAAAAAACCCTGCCTATAGTGACATACTGTATGTGCAGGAACTAATAGGCCCCGGCACCGTGAACACCATGCCCGATGCCACCTGGCGGGCATTTAAGGAGCACGGGAATCCGGGTAGAACCATCGATTTGAACCCTGATCAGGCCTTCAGGACGGTGGAGGAGGTGAAAAATCTGGGCATAGACCTTGCTTCTATAACCGACACCCTTGAAAAGGATGGCGTTAAACAGTTTGCGGATGCCTTTGACTCTCTGATAGAACTGATAGAGGAAAAGAGAAAAACCTTTACCACCGAAAAGGTATAACCCGCATGTTCAGAACCACCAGATTCATCGTCATTTTAACGGTTCTGGTTTTACTCTCTAACTGCGCCTCCCTTGAGACAGAAAGACAGAAGGAGGCAGAGAGCCATTATAAGATGGCCATCTCTCACCTCAATGAGGGCGAGTACCAGCCAGCCTATGTGGAGTTAGAGAAGGCCATCAGACTGAATCCTGAAGAAAAGCGTGCCTACTACGCACTTGGCATCGTATATCATTATTTTGAGGAGTACTCAAAGGCAGAAGACAGTTTAAAAAAGGCGATATCGCTTGATCCCACTTACTCCGAGGCATATAACCTGCTCGGTCTTGTACTCATCAAACTGAAAAGGATGGATGAGGCAATTGAGGCTTTCAAAAAGGCGCTGGATAACCCATTATACCAACATCCTGAGAAGGCATTTACGAACCTTGGAAACCTCTATTACAGGAAGGGTGATTTTAAGGTGGCACTTGAGTATTATAAAAAGGCACTCAAGCGGGCACCCAGATACCCTGTTGCATACTATGGAATTGCCCTATCCTACAATGCCCTCGAGAGGTTTGGTGATGCCTCAGAGGCGCTACGGGAGGCGATCAAACTTGACCCAGAAATCGGCGGAGATGTGGGACGCGCAGAGGAGGTCTTCACAAGAAAGAAGTTGTCTTCCACATCCCGTGAGGAGGAACAGGACTATATAGACCTACTTGATATACTCCACTACTGATCATACCAGATGATAGATCCTTTAAGACTTTACACAGAGGCAGAAAAGGCGCTCACAAACGCCGGGGCAGAGACATCAGGGTTCAGGGTCGGGGCGGCGGTCGTTGACGAGACCGGAAGGGTGTTTACTGGTTGTAATCAGGAAAACCCTTCCATCACTCAGGTTATATGCGCCGAACGCCTTGCCATCTTTAAAGCCCTCTCTGAGGGTGCAAAGTCTATTAAGGCGGTACTCATACTCTCCGAATTTGATGAGTACTGCTACCCCTGCGGAAGTTGCAGGCAGTTGATCTTTGAGTATGGCCCTGACGCACAAATATACATCACCTCCGGCAGAGGTATTATGAGATACAGTATAACCGAACTCTTACCCAATCCCTTTGTCAGAAAGTGAGGCTATTATGTTGAAAGGATACCGATTTTCTGTGGTTTCAGCCGGCATAAAATACAAAGACCGCAACGATATGGGGCTGATCTTATCAGACCTTCCTGCAGTAGCAGCAGGCGTCTTTACCAAGAACAGGGTGAAGGCAGCACCGGTAAGGCTGAGCAGGAGGCGGCTCATGAGGCCCAGCGCAAGGGCGATAATTGTAAACAGTGGTAATGCAAACGCATGCACGGGCAGACAGGGGATGCTTGATGCCCTTGCCCAAACGAAACTGGTGGCAGACATACTGAAAATCCCGGAAAGGGAGGTCCTGGTTGCAAGCACAGGTGTCATAGGAACCCCTCTCCCAATGGCCAAACTGAAAAAGGCCATCCCCCTTCTGGCCGAGAATGTCGGCAGTGCAAACCTCCTTGATGTTGCAAAGGCGATTATGACCACCGATACATTTCCGAAGATATCTCAGCATTCAATCAGAATTGGTAGAAAGATATGCCATATTGAAGGAATTGCAAAGGGTGCCGGAATGATAGCGCCTGACATGGCAACCATGCTTGCCTTCATCCTTACAGATGCCCTCCTTGAACCAGAATTTGCAAAAAGGGTGTTGAAAGAATGCATTGATGAAACATTCAATTCTATAAGTGTTGATGGGGATACAAGCACTAACGATACCGTCTTTCTGCTGGCAAACGGGGCATCTTCAGCACAGCCAATTGATGCCACCTCTGGTGCATCCAAAAGATTCAGAAACTCACTCCTGAAGGTCTGTGATGAACTTGCAACCATGATCGTCCGTGATGGCGAAGGTGCATCCAAAAGACTTGTTATAAATGTAAGAGGTGCAAAGACCCCTAAAGAGGCACAGATGATTTCAAGGACAGTAGCCAACTCCATGCTCGTAAAAACAGGTTTTTCAGGAACAGAACCCAACTGGGGCAGGGTTGTTGCTGCGGTTGGAAGGGCAGGTGTGCCAATAAGGGAGGATAGCATCAGTCTTGCCATTAATGGAGTTCGTATTTTCAGCAAGGGAAGCCCCACCGGCAAGGAAGATGTACTCAGAGAGAGGTTATCTGGTGATACAGTGGAGATACTTATAGACCTTAACCGTGGAGCCGTCAACTCCACCTTTCAGACCTCTGACCTCACCGAAGAATATGTGAGGATAAATGCAGACTATCTAACCTGAGGCTATGGATACGATGTTGACAGCACTATTAAAGGCAGGTATACTTTCACAAAACACTGGTCTGTTGAGATTTAATAATATTATCTACATTCATAAAGCCAACAACCCTGATGGAGCAGCACAGGCAGAACTCAGGAGAGCACCGAATTTTTGCGATACCTCAAGTGCCGTGAAACGATCGCCGGTATTGCTATTATCACTGCCCAAGAGATGTTTTTATTATCGAATAAAATCGCATTAAATTCGGGTTCTATGGAGGTCTGCCTGCTTTAACTGACATTATTAATGTTACAAGTAGCATAAAAGAGGAGGAAGCATGAACATAAAAGAGAGGCTTAAAGAAATGGGGATAACACTCCCACCCCCGCCCTCACCGGCAGGCTCCTACATCCCTGCTATAAAGACCGGCAATCTCATATTCCTGAGCGGGGTTTTACCGTTTCAGGATGGAAAACTCCCCATCACCGGGAGGGTGGACAAAGAGGTGACAATTGATGAGGCTTTTAGACTTGCAAGGATTGTGGTACTGAACGCCCTGTCCATCGTGGATGCAGAATTCGGGCTTCAGAATATCAGCAGATGTATCCGCATTAACGGTTTTGTTGCATCTTCCGAGGGTTTCTATAAGCAGCCACAGGTGCTAAACGGGGCATCGGACTTCCTGAAAGATGTCTTTGGGGAGGCAGGAAGACACACGAGAACCGCAATAGGGGCATTCAGCCTCCCCCTAAATTCTCCGGTTGAGATAGACTTTGTTTTTGAGACGGTTTAATTGTCCTTGCCGCATTTGTTCTTATACTAAAAGAAATGACAAGGTCTTGTTTCTCTTAGTTACAGGTTGGAATAAGAGTAAAGGTGGATAATGCAATGGTTTCTCAGGCGGGATTGCTCAGCCGACCCTCTCCCATGCTGAGTGCATACCCGGCAGCGTAAAGGAACTCCTCCCCCTTTTCCCCGAGCATCTCTACGAAAGACTCCACCACAAAGGGATCAAACTGAGTGCCAGCACCGGTTCTCAACTCCTCTATAACCTTGGCGTACGGGAATGCCTTTCTGTATGGACGGTCGGTCAGCATGGCATCAAAGGTATCCACGACCGCAAGTATCCTCGCCTTGAGGGATATCTCCTCGCCGGCAAGCCCGTAAGGATATCCCTTACCGTCGAACCTCTCATGGTGCTGCATGATGGTGGTTCTCACATCGTCAAGTTCATCCACTGGCCCGAGTATCTCCTCACCTATCAATGGGTGTGCCTTCACAAGGCTGTATTCAGAGGATGTAAGTGCCCCATCCTTGTTAAGGATACCTGTGTCTATGCCTATCTTTCCAATGTCATGAAGTATGGCGGCATGTTCGAGCACCTCAAGGTCGTGATAATCAAGCCCTATATGTTTGCCAAGTTCCACTGCAAGTGTCCTGACCCTTTCGGAATGACCTTTTGTGTACCGGTCATTCGCCTCAAGGGCATTAACAAGCGACTGGATTGTAGCAAAGTAGTTGGTCTTGACCTTTTCATACAGCCAGGCATTTTCTATCGCCACCATGGCCTGGTTGGCAAGCGTGGAGAGTATCTCAAGTTCATCATCAGAGAAGTACTCCCCATTGGTCTTGTGCTGAAGAATTATCGCCCCTATCACTCTGTGCTTGAGTTTGAGAGGAACCGCCATAATAGTGGGAGATGAGGGACCCTGCCCATTGCCCTTCAAGAGTGGTTTTCCCTTCTGGCACACCTCAAGGTAGATCGGTTTGAGTTCAAGCGTGATATCGTTATAGTCCTCCATCCCGCTTCCGTGCTGGTACTTTATAGTGAGCGGGCTCATCCTCTCACCACTGAGGTGTATGGCACCCTCCTTTGCATCTAACATATCGGCGGTGGTCTTTATTATCAACCTTACCAGTTCCTTTGAATCAACGATACTGCTTAGTGCCCTGCCCACCTCATTTATCGTCTTCAGCCTCTCAACCATGTTACTGAGCCTGATGTTCTTTGTCTTTATCTCCTTTGAAAGCGACATTATCGCCTTGTTTGCAGTCTCTACCTCCTTCACCTTGTACTGCAACTGTTCATTTAACTCCTCAAGTTTCTTTTTATGTTCCAGTTCCGCCCTGACCTTGGAAAGTTCACGCTCCTTCTTGATGTTCTTATCGTAGAGATTCTTCAAATGGGCAATCATCTTGTTAAAGGAGGTACCGATAATCCCCATCTCGTCGTTGGAGTAGAAATCCACCCTGGCATCCCAGTTGCCCTGATCAACCTCCTTTATGGTGCTTAGCAGTTTCTTCATCGGCCTTATCACAAAAAGGGTCAGGAGTATGCTAAGAACCGCCGCAATCATAATCACTGCAAGCAGGTTGACCACAAAAAGGAACCTCTTCATGGAAAGGATCGCCTCTTTGTGTCTGGAAAAGTCCATCCCGAGTTCAATTATCCCATTTACCTTTCTCGATGGATCATGGCACCGATGACACTCTTTTTTGTTCATGATGGGAAGATAGTTCAGGACCATCTTCCTTTCATATAGAAAAGGCCCCTTGTTCTTCTGCCCATAATTTATAAACATCCTTGATTTCGTTCCCACCTCAAGGGGGAGTTTTGACTTCAGTATCTCACCTTCCGGTGAGACAATCCTCAGGATGTTCAGTTCCTCATACTCACCAATGTTTTCAAGTATGGTCT
>CAYMML010000007.1:0-10282 GCA_964391515.1 uncultured Thermodesulfovibrio sp.
CTGGAACTGATTTTAAACGTTTTCGGTGTTTGTCACGTCTATAGGAGTAGAATGGATGAAGGATGAGACATTAATCGAGCAGTTTCTACTGGGCAGTGAAGATGCCTTTGAGTTGCTCATGCAGAGGTATGAAAAGAGGATTTTTTCATATGTAAACGCAATGGTGAACAATACTGAAGATGCAAAGGACATTACACAGAGGACTTTTATCATGACATTCAGAAAGATCAGAAATCTTAAGGAAAAGAGCCAGTTCAAAAACTGGCTATATAAAATCGCCATTAACCAGACCCGTGACTTTCTCCGCACCAGGAGAGAGGAACCAGATATAGAACACCTCGACATCCCTACCCCATCGCCCTTGCAGGAAGAACACGTAATAACCAGAGACCTTATCATGAGGGCAAAAAGACTGATTAATTCTCTGCCCCTTAAACAGCGTGAGGTTCTTGTCTTGAGAATTTTTCACGAGATGAGTTTTCAGGAAATAGCCGGTATTACCGGTGGAAGGCCAGAGACCCTCAGGGCAAACTTCCACTTCGGCATGAAGTCCCTGAGAAAGATGCTTCAGGAAGGAGGTCTTCAATGATAGGTTGTGAGGAGATATGGGAGATAATCCTTCAGGGATACGGTGAAGGAGGCGACTGGCCGGAGGAACTAAAGGAGCATATGACCGAGTGTGACAGGTGCCGTTCTGAATTTGCAAACATGCAACTTTCCAATCTTAACTGAGGTACTATGATGAAAGTAACCGGCTGTGAAGATTTCTGGAAACTGGTAGAGAGTGGAAACAGCCCTGAAAACAACGCATCTGCTAAAGGGCATCTCATGGTATGCCCCTCTTGCAAAAGGCAATACAGGATGTTAGAGGCACTCTTCATAGAACTGGAAAAACATTACAGTGGGCCTGATGCAGAGGTCTTCTGGAAAGAACTGAGGGATGATGTCCGCAAGGGGATTGGAGAGCAAAAGGGTGGTTTTTCACTCCTTTTACCCCAGTGGTTACTCGGCACTGCAGGTGCTGTTTGTATGCTGCTACTTCTGTGGTTTTCAGGCAGTTTCTACCAGATGCTCAGGTTTTCCGATATCGAGATATACAGGGAGTATGTATCGGCATACCCTACCTTTGAAGACATTTCCGAAGAGGATATGTATAGTGAAAATCTTGAATACCTGAATGAGGCAGACTATATAAATGGCATTACAGACTGGTCGTCAGTATTGATAGATCTCAATGAATTTTCATGACCTAAAAGAAAGGAGGTTACAATGAAGAAAATAGTTGTATCTGCTTTGCTGGTATCATTCTTTGTTGCTGCTGGCTGCACCACCGTAGTAAAGGCACCACCCCCTAAAAGGCATATCAAGGTACGGCCTGGCTGCAGGGATGTATGGGTACCAGGCCACCACACCAGACATGGCGCATGGGTGAAAGGACACTGGGAGACCAGATGCAGATAACCGGATTAACAGATAGGAGGTTAAGAAGATGATTAGAAGGAAAGTTTATCTAACTTTACTTGTCCTAACAGGAATAATCCTCGTTGCAACCTCAGCCCTTGCAATGCCTGCCCGCATGGCAAGGGGAAAACCTGTGGGGGCAAAAGGCCCAAGATACGAACTATGGCATGATCCCCTGGGCTGGCATCTCAGATGGACCGGTGCCGGAGGTGCACACCACTTTCAGGGACGTGTGCATGTCCCGGCAGGTTCCATAGCGCTTCTTGAAAAGATATCAAAAGAACCTGACGACAGGATATGGAAGACCCCACGAACAATACATATTGATGCATTTTCAGGAGGGGGTTTTGACGGGTTTGATTTCAGATGGGACGGCCCGGAACTCATCATCGAACTCACTATTGATGGCATCTCGAGGCCAAAGAGGATTTTCATCGGTTCTTCCCTGGCCCATCCGAGGACATACCCCTTCAGTATACACCGTAACACCCCTCCGAAAAAGAGGGGAAAAGTATGGGTTCCCGGACATTACGGGCCGAGGGGGAGATGGATTCCCGGACACTGGAGGTAATGAAAATGAAAAGAATACTACTTATGACTTCAATACTCATTGTCTTCGCCTCGACCTCTCTGGCAGGCCCGTTTAAGGGTGACAGGCCGGGAAGGTTCAAGGAGAGGATCACAACACTGAGGAACTGGGAACTCATGGAGTTTTTTGACCTCAGTGAAGAGCGGGCTCAGAAGGTCTTCTCCATCCTCAAAGGGTTTGACAAAGAGCGTGAACAGTTGATCATCGAAAGAAAGATGCTGATGGACAGCATTAGAAGAGAGGCAAATGACCCCTCCACCCCTGCTGAGACACTTGAAAAACTCATCTCCAGGTATCACGATCTGAATATGAAGATTGCCGAACTACCCAAAAAGGAGATTGAAGGACTGCGGGAGGTATTCAGCACAAGAGAACTTGCAAGATACATCATCTTCAGTGAGCGGTTTACAAGGGAGATCAAGGGTGCCATTTACCGGAAGATGGAGGAGCGTAGAAGGGATGCCCCGTGGCGGCGGTAGGCATTCATCTGCCTTCTGCCAGGCGGATTATCAGAGGATAGGGAAGCCCAAGTTTCTCCATCTTTGCCTGGGTCATGGAAACCGGATATTCCACCCTGATTATCTCAAGTCGTTCGTCCGAAAATAGCAGATAAGCAGCCCGGGGGTCACCATCCCTGGGCTGCCCTACACTGCCTGAGTTGATCATATACCTTGCCCCCTCCCTTATATCTGCCACAACCCCCTTTATCACCGGCTCTTCCATACCTACCTTTTCAATCACAAACGGAACATGGCTATGCCCGATAAAACAGAACCTTTCATCAATCGCCCTCAACCCCCTCTCAGCATCGTAAACCGAAAGCACATACTCCCAGGCATCTGGCGAATCTGGACTACCGTGCACAAACACGGCATTCAGGCGGGCGGATCTGCCAATGATCTCATACCCTCTCAAAATATCCATCTCGGTTTCGGTAAGGACTCCCATAGTCCACTCCACAGCAGCCCTTGCATTATCGTTAAAGTAATATACCGGCGTTAAGCCAAGAACCGCCCAGTCGTGGTTACCTGCAACCCTTATTGAACAGTTCTCCTGTACAAGGTGGATGCACCTTTCCGGATCAGGCCCATAACCAACCACATCACCTGTGAAGTGGATCTCCTCAACTCCACGCTTATCTATATCCCTGAGAACGGCCTCAAGTGCCTCAAGGTTTGCATGAACATCCGATATGACAGCAAAGGAAGGCATGGAGAAAAGTAATTAAGTAATTAAGTAATTAAGTAATTAAGTCATTAGGTTATTAGGTTATTTGGGTTATTGGGTTAAGGGAAATCTGGTTCTACCTGAGCCTTTTCCCCACCTTCTTCCTGAGATTATCAAGGATACCGTTAATGAACGAGTACGACTCGGTTGAAGAAAACTTTTTTGCTATCTCTATAGCCTCGTTCATGGTTACGGCGGCAGGGATATCATCACGGTATAGTATCTCATATATCCCCATCCGGAGGATACTCCTGTCAACCGGGGATACCCTCTCAAACTCCCAGTTTCTTAAAGACTCCCTGAGCATCCTGTCTATCTCATCCAGATTGCTGAATATACCACGCAAGGCCTCAGCAACAAAATTCCTTACAGACGGGTCGGCAGGGTTTTCCTTCCAGAAGAGTTCAAGTTCCTTTTCATCTGGCCTCCTCCCGGTGAGATCGTACTGGTAAAGTATCTGCGTGAGACACTCCCTCGCCTTTCTCCTCTTCATGAAGTTACCGCTCTTGCAAAAATCAGAGTTTTTTCATAAGGTTTGCCATCTCCATGGCGGTCATCGCTGCATCCCAGCCCTTGTTGCCTGCCTTTGAGCCAGCACGCTCAATGGCCTGCTCGATAGTATCCGATGTGATAACACCGAAGGCAACAGGAGTGCCCGTCTCCATAGTGGCAAGGGCAATCCCCTTTGATGCCTCGGCTGCAACATAATCAAAATGAGGTGTTGCTCCCCTGATAATGGTGCCAAGCGCTATAACGGCATTGTATTTCCCCTTTGAGGCAACACTCTTGACTACAAGTGGCAACTCAAATGCCCCCGGTACACGCACTATGTCGATATTGTTCTCACTTGCACCATGCCTTTTGAGGGCATCCACGGCACCCTCAATAAGCCTCCCCGTTATAAACTCATTAAACCTGCTTGCCACTATACAAAACTTCAGTCCTTTCCCGGTTACTTCACCTTCAATAATTGCCATCTCATCCTCCTCCATGTTTATCTTACAGAAGTTCAAAACCCCCCAAGTAGAGCAGGGGAGTTATACACCTTCAAGCATATGCCCGAGTTTCTTCTTCTTGGTCTTTAGATACTTGAGATTCTTTTTCCCTGGCTCCACCTCAATGGGAACCCTTTCAACCACCTCAAGACCGTATCCCTCAAGTCCCACAATCTTTCGTGGATTGTTGGTCATGAGCCTTATCTTCTTTATTCCAAGGTCAACAAGTATCTGTGCCCCTATACCGTAATCCCGAAGATCGGGTTTGAACCCAAGTTGTATATTTGCCTCTACCGTATCAAGCCCCTGATCCTGGAGTTCATAAGCCCTCAATTTATTTGCAAGACCAATACCCCTGCCCTCCTGCCGCATGTACAGAACCACCCCTCTGCCCTCCTGATCAATCATCTCCATCGCCCGGTGCAACTGCTCACCACAGTCACACCTCTTTGAGCCAAAGACATCTCCGGTAAGACACTCAGAGTGAACCCTTACAAGAACCGGCTCATCCGGGTTGATCTCCCCCTTCACAAGTGCCACATGCACGTTTTCGTCAACCATGTTTTCATAACCTATACCTTTAAAATCACCCCCGTAAACTGTTGGCATCTTTACCTCGGCAACCCTCTTAACCAGCCGCTCCTTCCTCATCCTGTATTCAATAAGATCCTTTATAGTAACTATCTTCAGCCCATGCTCCTTTGCAAACTCCATAAGCCTGGGCACCCGGGCCATCGTTCCGTCATCGTCCATGATCTCACAGATCACACCTGCAGGATAGAGACCGGCAAGCCTTGCAAGATCAACAGAACCCTCCGTCTGCCCGGCACGCTGCAAAACCCCGCCGGGCTTAGCCCTCAAAGGAAATACATGGCCTGGCCTTGAAAGGTCATCCGGGCCTGATTCAGGATCTATTGCCGTAAGGATGGTCTTAGCCCTGTCATGGGCGGAGATACCGGTTGTAACACCCCGTCTTGCCTCTATTGATACGGTAAATGCCGTTCCAAAGGGAGAGGTGTTTTCGTCCGTCATCATGGGGAGTTTCAACTCCTCCACCCGCTCAGGTGTGAGGCTCAGGCAAATAAGCCCACGCCCATATTTGGCCATGAAGTTTATCGCCTCCGGCGTCACCTTCTCCGCAGCAATACAGAGGTCACCCTCGTTTTCACGATCCTCATCATCCACGAGGATTATCATCCTGCCATCCCTTATATCCCTGATGGCCTCCTCAATTGAATTGAATTTATATTTACTCCTCATCGAAACTCCTCCTTACTGTTACTATTTTTAACTAATAATACCGATAATGGCAGAGAGACCAAAGTTGTTTGACCTGGCGATCCCGATCTTGTGTCGTTCCAAGGAAGCCGATGGATACCGTGGCAGTCTCTAAGGGGTTCACCTGAGGGTAACTCCTCCATCCGGCTTATCATCTTTCTTTATGCTGGCACTTAGCATATTCATAATGAACTTAGGCAACATTTTTGTAAACACAAACAGCAAAATAGCAACGACAAAAACAGTAAATTCTACCAGGCCTAACCCCTGACAGAGCGATCAAAGAAACCCCGAGTTTTTCAATGTATCCATTATGGAGTTATCTCTTTCCCGGTTTAACATCTTTTCCACATACTTACCTATTATATCAGTTTCTATGTTTACAGTATCACCCGGCCCTTTTATTCCTATGGTGGTAACATCTGCGGTATGGGGGATAATGACAACGCTGAAAAAATCCCTTCCTGTCTTCACAACGGTAAGGCTTATACCGTCAACCGCCACAGAGCCCTTCTCCACAATATATCTCATAAGGCTCTGAGGGACATCTATAAAGACCTCGGTAGAATCCCCCACCTTCCTCTTTTCCCTGATCCTGCCGAGACCATCGATATGGCCAGATACGAGATGTCCACCGAGCCGGTCTGAGAGTTTCATTGCAGGCTCAATGTTTACCGGATCGCCCCTCCTGAGTTCTCCAATATTCGTCCGTGATAGCGTCTCCCCGGAGACATCAAAACTCATAACACTCCCTCTCCCCTTTTGTTCCCTCAATGATGTAACAGTAAGGCAGACCCCATTTACAGCAATACTGTCACCAATGGATACATCTTCAAGACCTGACGAGATGAGGAGTTCACAGTTTCCGGGTCTTCTGTTTACCGCCTCAACCCTTCCCAGATCCTGTACCAGCCCTGTAAACATGTTTACTCCGCTATATCTATTCTGAACCGGAGGGTCTTCTGGTAATACCCCATCAGGTCAACCGTCTCTGTCCAGGAGGTTCTCACATAAACCCTCTTGTCAGATACACTGACCTGTATAGAGCCACAGTCCAGGGGCACGCCTATACCCTCGGCAGACTCACAGAGGAGTTCCTGGTACTTATCCGGGGTTCTGTAACTGAGCCGGGCTATGTCACGGGCATCTGCCTTGAAGGCATGATAATGATAATACGGCACGGCAAACTTGAAGCCCACATAGGAGAGCACGGCAAGGATGAAGAGTGTAAAAACAGGCTTGACCCACCCACCCTGATTTTGCACATATCTCTTCATTTTATAAACCTCCCTATCCTTGATAGCCTTGGTAGATGGCGCTTGCCATCCCAGGACCAGTATATAATGAGAGCCTTCCCCTTTACATCCTTGAGGTCAACAAACCCCCAGTAGCGGCTGTCGTAACTCTGATCCCTGTTATCACCCATGACAAATAGTTTCCCTTTCGGGACATAGACGGGCCCAAAGTTGTCCCTTACATCGAGCCCTATAGGTCTTGTATCGTTGTCTGTATGCTGCACATAGGGTTCTTCAAGTGGTTTGCCGTTTACATAGATCCTTTTGTCACGCTCCTCGACCACATCCCCACCAACGCCTATCACCCGCTTTATAAAATCCCTGGAGGGATCCTTTGGGTATTTAAAGACCACCACATCCCCCCTCTCCGGGTTCCTGAAGACCAGTATCTTCTTGTCCGTAAAGGGTATCCTGGTGCCATATATAAACTTTGTGACGAGTATGTGATCCCCTATGAGCAGGGTGGGTATCATTGAGCCTGAAGGAATCTTGAATGCCTGGATCACAAATGTCCTGATAATGAGCGCAAGTATCAGCGCAACTATTATTGCCTCTGCATACTCCCTTACGATCCCTTTCTTTTTCATTCTTCCACCCTCAACACTGTCAAAAATGCCTCCTGTGGAACCTCGATCCTTCCAATCTGTTTCATTTTCTTCTTCCCTTCCTTTTGTTTTTCTAAAAGTTTCCTCTTCCTTGTAACATCACCGCCGTAACACTTGGCAAGCACATCCTTTCTCAGAGGTTTAACCGTTTCTCTTGCTATCACCTTGCTCCCTATGGCTGCCTGTATGACCACCTCAAAGAGTTGCCTGGGGATTATCTTGCGGAGTCTCTGCGCAACCTCACGCCCCCTGTAATAGGCATTATCCCTGTGCACTATCATACTCAGGGCATCCACCGGTTCACCGTTAAGCAGTATATCGAGTTTCACAAGATCCGACTCCCTGTACCCGGCAAACTCGTAATCCAGCGAGGCATACCCGCGGGACAATGATTTTAGTTTATCATAAAAGTCCCATAAAATCTCACTAAGGGGGAGTTCGTAAACGATCATGATCCTGTCACTTGATGCATAGGTAAACTCCTTCTGCACCCCCCTCTTGCTCTGACAGAGAGTAAGTATATTGCCCACATACTCCTGCTGGACAAATATGGTTGCCCTTATAAAGGGCTCCTCAATCATCTGTGGCCTTTGTGGCATCCGGGAGGGGCTGTCTATATATTGAACATCTCCGGACTGATCCGTCACCCTGTAAACCACGGTGGGAGCGGTGCTTATTATAGAGATGCCAAACTCCCGTTCGATCCGCTCCTTTATTATCTCCATGTGGAGTAGCCCAAGGAACCCGCACCGAAAACCAAACCCGAGGGCACCAGAACTCTCAGGTTCAAACCTGAAGGATGCATCATTCAAACTCAGTTTCTCAAGTGCCTCTTTCAGTGCCTCATAGTTGCCGGACTCGATCGGGTAAAAACCACAAAACACCATTGGCTTCACCTCTCGGTATCCCGGACATGGTGCATCTGTGGGACGGTCTGCATCAGTAATGGTGTCACCCACCCTCGTATCGTGAACATCCTTTATACCCGCTATTATGTAACCCACCTCCCCGGCGGTTAGTCTTTCCACCGGCATCATACGAGGAGTAAAAACCCCTATCTCTGTTACCTCAAACTCCTTCTGTGTCGCCATCAATCTTATCCGGCTACCCTTTTTGACCACTCCGTCGAAGAGTCTCACAAGCACCACCACACCCCTGTAGTTATCAAACCATGAATCGAAAATAAGTGCCTTCAGGGGTTTGTTTATATCTCCAGAAGGTGGGGGAACATGTCTCACAATAGCCTCGAGCACCCCGGCGGTTCCCTCACCGGTCTTTGCGGAGGTGAGCACCGCCCCGGAGGCATCGATACCCACGATCTCCTCTATCTGCTGCCTTACATGTTCAGGGTCGGCCTGTGGAAGATCTATCTTATTGATAACCGGCACGAGTTCAAGGTTGTTCTCCACAGCAAGATAGGCATTGGCAAGAGTCTGAGCCTCCACCCCCTGAGTAGCATCCACCACAAGGAGAGCCCCTTCACAGGAGGCAAGGCTTCTTGAGACCTCATAGGAGAAGTCCACATGGCCGGGGGTGTCTATAAGATTCAATATATAGTCCTCACCATCCTTAGCCCTGTAATTAAGCCTCACCGCATGCGCCTTTATAGTTATCCCTCTTTCACGCTCAAGATCCATTGAGTCAAGCACCTGTTCATCCATCTCCCTTTCAGTGAGGGCACCTGTGTATTCAAGTAGCCTGTCTGCAAGTGTGGATTTACCGTGGTCTATATGTGCTATTATCGAAAAATTTCTTATCCTTTCAATCATCTTCCTCTCCAAAAACCAACGCTGCCGCACCAACCACCCCTGCATCATCACCAAGAGATGCAGGCACAACCTTCAGATCTTCTGCAATCTGCTCAAAGGCCCTTCTTTTTATCTCTTTTTTACCTTCCTCAATCAGTATATCCCATGCACCCGAAACCCCACCACCTATAAGCACAGCCTGTGGGCCGAATATATTCACAAAAGAAGCAATCCCCGCACCAAGATACCTTCCAGCATCTTTCAGAACCTCTCTTGCTAACTGATCCCCCTCAAGGGCATACTCGTAGATATTCTCCGGTGTGATCTTATAAAAATTTCCATCACAACACTCCCTCAACATGCTCTCCCTGCCCTGTTCAAGTTCATTGACAGCACTGTTTACAATAGCGGTGCCAGAGGCATACATCTCAAGGCAGCCCGTATTACCACAGGGGCAACTCCGACCGTCTATCTCAACGGTGACATGTCCAAGTTCTGCAGGTATATCAAGCAGCCTCCCACCGCAAACCACCCCACCACCTATACCGGTGCCAAGGGTAAGCAGTATAAAATCATCGTAATCCTTCCCTATTCCAGCGGTCTTTTCGCCAAGTGCAAAGGCATTGGCATCGTTTTCCAGATAGAGGGGCAGGGAAAAACGTCTTTCTATGTCTTTGAAATCAAGTTCCTCAACGGCAGGAAGATTGGGTGATGAAAGCACCCGTTTTTTCACCCTGTCAACAATCCCTGCAACCGCAACACCGATACCCACTGTTTGGGAATCGATCAGTGACTGGATCATACCAATCAGAGACTCCGCAAGCGCTCCTCTGGAAGATACCTTTTCCTTACGAACCACCTGATAGTTCTCGTCAATAAGGGCGGCACGCAGGTTCGTGCCGCCAATGTCTATACCTAAAGCGTGTCTCATTATTCTGGTATGTCAAGAAATGGTCTGGTTAAATATGAGAATATTTATTTTATCATATCTACCAATTTTCCCGTAAGGCAGGAAGGTGGAAAACCCTTATAATTGCATCTGAGAGCCGTTTGCTCGGCAGGGAAAAATGATCGAAACTCTTTA
>CAYMML010000007.1:10382-32198 GCA_964391515.1 uncultured Thermodesulfovibrio sp.
TTTTTATAAAGCGTAGGATTATGGCTTTTCTTCAAGAGCCTTGTTTACCACCTCAAGGATATCTTCAGGGGTAAAGGGCTTCTCAATATACTCATAGGCACCCATCTTTATTGCCTGAACAGCGGTGCTGATAGTGCCGTAGCCTGTAATGATAACCACCTGCACATCAGGCCACCGCTCCTTTATCACCTTCAGCACCTCAAGACCATCCATATCAGGCATCTTGAGATCTGTAAGCACAAGGTCAAACTTCTCCTTCTCAAGAAGTTCTATTGCCTCATCTCCACGGGAAGTTACCGTAACCTCGTAGCCGGCAGGAACAAGCACCCTCTCGCAACTGACCCTTACTATCGCCTCATCATCGATAACAAGAACCCTGCCCGTTGCCATCATGACCTCCCATCTGATAGTTGTTTACTATTTTGCACTATAAAAACCCTTTCTATCAACCTCTTTTTGCCAGGTTTGTCACTCCTTCACCCTTGTCATCCCCTCCGAGACCTCATCCCGTATGAACTCAAGCACCCTCGGATAGTTCAGAGGCACATCCCCAAGTGCCTTTCTCAACTCCTTTGTGCTAAACCGGAACTCGCCCTTACTGTTGCTATACACAAATAATAGGTCAACATCAGGGGCACCACCAACTATTGCCCGTATAGAGGATGCAATATCCCCAAGAGGTTTTCTATCGATATGCCCATGCTGGAATGTAGCCCTTATGGTGGTTCCCTTACCGGGAGAAGACTCAATCACAATATCTCCCCCCGCCTCCCTTGCAGACTGGGCAAAAAGCGGCACCCCGAGCCCGAAGTTTTTGTCCTTTGTGGTAAAAAACGGATCAAGCAGGGAACTCACAGTCTCCTCATCCATCCCCATCCCATCGTCGGCGATCTCAATTATGAGTTCATCCCTGTCGGGAACCTCCTGAATGTATATTTCGATATTTTTTGCCCCTGCCTGTATAGAGTTCTGGACGATATCAAGGATGTGTAGTGAAAGGTCTTCCATCAGATTATACCCCTTATCGCTCGTCCCCCTTCACTCTTAAGTGCACTCTTGATCTCATCAAATGAAGGTGTTTTGATAATAAACTCAGTGTAACACCTGCCAATATCCTGGATGTGGTGGGCATCGGAAGACCTCACCCAGGGGATACCGGCATACTGCTTATAGGACTCTCTTGCAGTATCAGTGGGCATGCTCCAGGAGATTTCAAGTGCATCAAACAGGACATCCTCCGGTATAAACCCGATATGTGCAATTATCCCGAAGACCTCTCTATCTATATGTGATGCAATGGCTATCCCCCCCAGTTGTCTTATCATCGAAACCGCACTCTTAATACCAAGTGTGGTGGCACCTATCAGGTTTTTTCTGTTAAAACCCTCCACCTCATCATTTTCATTGACTATCACCTGCTCAAAATCCGGCACCACACCCTCCCTTTCTGGAAGACCGTTATAAACAACCTCCTGAAACTCTTTCAGGGAATCAATTGAGGGAAACAGACCAAGAACATGCACCTCCTCTGATGTGGTCACCTCCATCCCTGGCACTACAAAGACCCCCTGTTTTTCTCCCAGTTTCACTGCTGGCGGAATGTTCTCATGTGCATTGTGATCGGTTATTGCAACAATATTCAACCCCCTGTTCACGGCCTCTTCAATTATCCGTTTTGGCGTCATATCAAGGGATGCACAGGGAGAAAGGCAGGTGTGGATATGGAGATCTGCCCTGAAGGAGTCAAGCATGGAGCAGTCTATAGAGCCTTCCTGCAGCCTCAAATGCAGAAAGAGATGTTATAAAGATGGGTACCCTCTCTGCACGTGCCCTTGACACAGTTTCTTCATCAGGTCTCCTTCCGTTTACAATGAGTATTCCAGCCACCCTTCTCATTGTGGCAACCGCGATAATGTTGAGATGTGTCTGCAGGGTAATCCACAGGCTCCCCTCTTCTGCATTTGCCATGACATCGCTAAGGAGATCACTAACATAACCGGTCTTTACCTCAAGAGAGTCCTGTGCCACATCAGTGATCTCCTCCATCTCAAGGGCACTCGTTATCTCTGAAAGTCTCATAAAACACCTCGAATATAATTGGTATATTGGTATACTGGCAAATTAGTATATTAGCGTATTGGGCATTTCACCGATTTGCCAATAAGCCATTCACTGACTCGTCTTTTCCCTTACACACCAAACACTTAACCCTAAAGAACCAAAATTCTAAACAGCATTAGCATAAGGGTAAACACAGAAAAAACTGATCTACGAATTCCCAATAAAACAAGCAAATAATTCAGCATTCACTGCTTTTTTTATCAATTGGAACCATCAAGTAAATATTGCCATTGCTCTCTATCCAACCAATGTAAAAAACGCTATAAACGCTATGAACGCAATTAACTCAATTAACCTTATCCCGTTTCACACAATCACCATAAAATTGTTTGTAGCAAGGCTCTATAACTCTCTCTGTAACATTAAGATGAATTCTGATCAATCTTTATAACCATCTCCACCCTTGTACCCTCACCAACCACCGAATCTATTGTAAACACATCAGAGTTTTTCTTCATATTTGGAAGCCCCATCCCGGCACCCCAGCCCATCTCTCTCACCCAGTCTGGTGCCGTTGAATACCCCTCCTGCATGGCAAGTTCTATATCCTCGATACCCGGCCCCATATCTTCTGCTATAACCCTTATCTCAGAAGGTGTAACAGAATACCTGAGTATACCTGCCGTTGCGTATATTATTATATTCATCTCCGCCTCGAAGGTGGCAATGGCAACACGTCTCACAAGGGCATCATCTATTCCCATCTCGTGAAGAATCCTCTTGAGTTCGGTGGATGCCTCACCTGCCTTACTGAAATCGCCACCTACGATATGGAGACTACCTTCTATGGTGTTCAATTTTGACATCTCTTATTGGTCAGTTGTTTTTTAAAGTATTTGAGTCTAACAGAAGCCACCGCAATCCGCCCATTTCAATTTCCCGGTAATTGTAATATATGACCAACCTTGATAACCGTTACTCCGGACAACACCTGAGACCTCTTTCGTAAAGGATACCACAGGCGGTAAACATTGAATAAGGTGTAATCATCAGGGTAATCCCCTTTTCCTCTGCAAGTGATAAGGTCTCCACATCGGGCTCTTTTCCCCTCGTAAAGACCACCACCTTTATATCGGCGATATTTGCGGTTCTTATGGCCTGCTGTTTAGTAAGCCCTGTGATGAGCAGGGAGTTCTGGTGAGAATAGTAGAGAACCTCACTCATCAGGTCCGTAGCACAGGCCCAATCAAGATCTGCATCCGCATAGCCACCATCGGTAACAACTATGCAGTTCAGCGCCTTTGCTATCTCCCTTACCTTCAAGTTTTCCTCGTTATATTGTGTTTTTTCATGAGGGCATGAAAGTTTGGTCTCAACATTCCAACAGCCTCTGCAGCCCTTGTTACGTTCCACTGGTTATTTCTGAGTGCATTCAAAACGAACCTCCTCTCTATCTCAGCAACCGACTTTTCCCTGATCTTCCTCTTTAATGATTTGAGTTCTTCAATATCCTTTGGAATCCCGAACTCGCCATCCGTACTGAGGAAGGCAAGATCCTCAGGCCCAATCCTTGAACCCTCCGAAAGGAGTATCGCCCTCTGTACGGCGTTTTCAAGTTCCCTCACATTACCGCTCCATTCATGGTGGATCAGAATATTCATCGCCTCCACCGTAAAACCCTCTTTGTCTTTCCCAAGATCTTGAGAATACTTCCTCAAGAAGTGATCGGCAAGCACAGGGACATCCTCTTTTCTCTCCCTGAGTGGGGGGATATGTATAGGGAAAATGTTTATCCTGTAATAAAGATCCTCCCTGAACATTCCATCTTTAACCATCTTTTTGAGATCACTGTTCGTTGCAGCAATCACCCTTATATCCACCTTCACCGATCTGTCATCTCCAAGTGGTCTAACCTCTCTCTCCTGTAAAACCCTGAGAAGTTTTGCCTGAAGGTGAAGGGGCAGATTGCCGATCTCGTCAAGAAAGAGCGTTCCGCCATCTGCCTCCTCAATCAGCCCCTTTCTGGAACTCACTGCACCTGTAAAAGCACCTTTTTTATAACCGAAGAGTTCCGATTCAAGCAACTCACCGGGGATGGAACCACAATCAACAACTACAAAGGGCGCATCCCTTCTGGGACTGTTAAAGTGGATCGCCCTGGCAACCAGTTCCTTTCCCGTTCCGCTTTCTCCCGTCACTATAACCGTACTGTTTGTCGGTGAGACCGCCTCAATCAACCTGAATATCCCCTCCATGGCAGGTGAGACACTGACTATGTTTTTTATATGCCTGCCACCACCCACCGCCTCTCTCAGTTTCCTGTTCTCCACCCTGAGAGACCTTTTCTCAAGAGCCCTCTTTACAAGGAGAACCAACTCGTCCGGTCTGAAGGGCTTTTCCACATAGTCATAGGCTCCGTATTTCATCGCCTGCACAGCGGTGGAGACTGTGCCGTAGCCCGTTATCAAAATAACCTCTGTATCAGGGCTTTCTTCCTTGAAATGCCTGAGAAGTTCTATACCTGTGCCGTCCGGAAGTTTAAGGTCTGTAAGAACCAGATCAAATCCACCCCTACTGAAAACATCCCGTCCTTCTCTTATTGAGGCAGCCTCTTCAATCCTGTAGTCTTCCTCTCCAAGGATCTTTCTACAACTTGTCCTGACGATAGGATCGTCATCAACAACAAGTATGAAAGGGATACCGTTCTTCATCGCACATTTAAAAATGCCTTCTTTTAAGCAAGGGTGAACCTTAAAAACTGTATAAACTCACTTAAACTTAACGGGTATTATACAAGTCACTTAATGTGAAACCACCCGACCAGGGCAAGGATCATTGCAACACTAACACTACACATCCTCCTCATCGGCATACTCTGCCGAGACCGGGATTCTCAGATAAAAGGTCGTCCCCTTCCCGGGAGCACTCTTCACCCTTATATACCCCCCATGCTTTCTGATGATACCATGGCTTACTGCAAGCCCGAGTCCGGTTCCTTTCCCCACCGGCTTTGTCGTGAAAAACGGCTCAAACAACTTACCAAGATACTCCTCAGGGATACCCGGCCCCGTATCGGTAAACTCGATCTCCACAAACCTCTTTGAATCTTCACTTACCTCACGGGTTTTTATGAAGACCTCACCACGGTCGTTCATCGCATCTGCTGCATTTATCAGCAGGTTCATGTACACCTGCTGTAGTTGGGAGGCATCGCCCTTCACCCTTGGTAGATCCGGATTAAGTTCAAGATGTATCTTTACGTTGTGAAACTTTGCCTGGTTTCTGATGATATCTATGGTCTGTCTGATGGTCGCATTTATGTCTATCTCCGTCTTCTCTGACGGGATTGCCCTGGAAAACCCGAGGAGGCCCTTTATGATCTTGGAACACCTCTCCGCCTGCTCTATTATCACCTCCAGGTCTTCCCTGTCCATCTTGTTTTCTTCGGGTATCCTCTTTAGCATGAGGTGGGCAAACGTGACAATACCCGTAAGGGGGCTGTTTATCTCGTGTGCCACACCTGCCGCCATCCGGCCAAGGGATGCAAGTTTTTCGGCATGGAACAACTGCTCCTGCCCCCGCTTTATCTCCTCCGTCTTCCTGTTTACCTCTGCCTCAAGTTCCTTTGCCCAGTTTTCGAGTTTCTGTCTGTCTGCCTTGAGTTCCTGTGTCATCTGGTTGAATGTCCGGGCGATCATACCCATCTCGTCTCTCGTATTGACATCGATATGATGATCAAGGTCCCCCTCAGATACCCTTTCCATCCCCTCGCTGAGGAGCATAATGGGCCTTATTATGAGTTTCCACAATATCACACAGAGCACAACAGAACAGAAGGCCGTAAAGATTATGCCAAAGAGTATAGTGGTGACCTTCTGTCTGGTTATCTTTTCGTCTATGGAGGCAAGGGAGTAATCGGTCTCAAGTATGCCGAGCACCCTTTTATCCGGCGGATGCTGATGGCAGGAGGCTGATGAGCAAGAAGAGCGGTTCATCACCGGCCTTGCAAGTTTGATAATCCTCTTTCTATTTTCTGCCCTTACAATCTTCCAGGCGGTGCTTGATGGGTCTATCTGGAGTGTGTCCCTTCCGGGTTTTGCCCCTTTATGGCAGAGTGTGCAACTGAGGGAGTCCTCACTCATTGTCTTTCCCACATTCTCCACCTTGCTTGAAAAAATCACCCGGCCGTCAAAGGTGAATATCCTTACTCCCTCTATGTTCTTAGATGTGCCAAGCGTCTCAATAGTCTGTTGTATGGCACCGGTCTTCAAGGTGTGCATGTTGGCAAATAGGCTCTTTTCTATCATCTCCATATAGGTCTCGGCATGCTCTATTGTGTTTTGAAGAAAAAGCCGCTCCCCTCTCACTATTATCATGTACCAGAATATGGTGCTCCCGATGAGGATAAGTGTCCCTATGGCAACGAGCAGTTTGCTGCTCAGGGAGTTGCGCGACTTTTTTGCTATGAGGTCCCTCAGAAACTCTAAATTACCTGAAAAATCAGCCATATACCACCTTTATAAGGTTTCATAATTCCCTCTTAAACTCTACAATAACCGACAACTTAAAATCCAGTTTCTCCCCACCACATGAACTCACGATTTTGCCTTTTTATAAACTCAGAGATTTATTTTACCAGTAAATAAACTTTTTTTATTGACAAATAAGTTTCAATTTTTGTATAAAAGATGCCATGCCTGGACGGTATTTGCCAGAGGAATATCTGCCAGTTGCAATTTTCATTGCAATTTCAATACTTTTTGGGCTTGGTGCCCTTATCGTGGGGGCGATTTTCAGGCTCAGAAGGCCCTATCGTGAAAAGATAATGCCATACGAATCGGGTGTAAATCCGGTTGGCGAACCCCGTGTCAGGTTTTCTATCAGTTTTTACATTATCGCAATGCTTTTTGTCGTATTTGATGTGGAGGCGATCTTTCTCTACCCCTGGGCTATTGTGTACGACCGGATAGGTCTGTATGCCCTGGTGGAGATGATAATCTTCATTCTAATGCTCCTTGTGGGTTACATTTATGCCTGGAAAAAGAAGGCATTTCGCTGGGAATAGAAGTTAAATCTCCTGTTCTGAGGTGATTTGGAATGGTTGTGGATACTGAGAGGCAACTTGTAGAGGTTGAAGAAGGGGTAAAGATAATCCCCGGTGCAAATACCATCATCACTACTCTTGATAAACTGGTCAACTGGGGAAGGGCATCCTCCCTGTGGCCGGTTACCTTTGGCCTTGCCTGCTGTGCAATCGAGATGATGACCACCGGTTCAAGCCACTATGACCTTGACCGCCTTGGCATCATCTTCAGGGGCTCGCCGAGGCAGGCAGACATGATGATCGTTGCCGGCACGGTGACAAAAAAGATGGCTCCCGTGGTAAGGCGTGTCTATGACCAGATGCCGGAACCCCGTTATGTGATCTCCATGGGCAGTTGTGCCTGCTCAGGCGGGATATTCCGTTCTTACAGCACTGTACAGGGGTGTGATAGTTTCCTCCCTGTTGATGTCTATGTTCCGGGTTGCCCACCACGACCCGAGGCACTCATGCACGGTATCGTCAAACTTCAGGAGAAGATCAGAAAGGAGCAACTCCGTTGGAGCCGCTGGAGATAGCAGAGAAGATAAAGGAGAGGTTTCCAGACGAGGTCAAAGAAATAAAGGAGTTCAGAGGACAGGTCTCTCTGATCGTAAAAAGAGACCGTATCGTGGATTTATCCCGTTTTCTTCATGACGACCCCGAATTTTCAATGGACTACCTTAAAGACCTCTGCGGTGTGGATTATTACAGAAAGAAGGAGCCCCGTTTTGAGGTGGTCTATACACTATACTCTATGAAACACCACCACATGATACGGCTAAGAGCGGAGGTGCCGGAAGACGACCCATCCATTGACAGTGTTATATCTATCTGGCGTGGTGCAGACTGGCATGAAAGGGAGTGTTTTGACCTATACGGTATCACCTTCAATGGCCACCCCGATCTGAGAAGGATACTCCTTCCTGAAGACTGGGAAGGTCATCCGCTCAGGAAGGACTACCCGGAGCGTGGGGCAGAACCCGAATGGAAGGGTTTTCAGGAAGTGCTCGACACTGCAAAACGACTTGAGGAGTTTACATGGAAGAAATAGAGGCAAAACCCCTGGAGACGAGAGAACTCACCCTGAGCATGGGGCCGCAACACCCCTCAACTCATGGTGTCTTAAGGCTCGTCCTCACCATAGACGGAGAGAGGGTCGTCAAGTGCACCCCCTATGTGGGCTATCTCCACAGGGGGGTTGAGAAACTTGCCGAGGGGATGACCTACCTACAGGCACTCCCCCTTACCGACAGGCTTGATTACATATCCTCCATGTCAAACAATGTGGGCTACTGCCTTGCGGTGGAGAGACTTCTCGGGATCAAGGCTCCTGAGAGGGCAGAATACATCCGCACCATAGTGTGCGAGATGACGAGGATAAGCAGTCATATAATCTGGCTTGGCACCCATGCACTTGACCTCGGCGCCATGACCCCCTTTCTCTACGCCTTCAGAGAGAGGGAGTGGCTGCTTGACCTCTTTGAGATGCTCTGCGGGGCACGGCTCACGGTGAGTTATCCCCGGATAGGTGGGGTAAGAAACGATGTCTCCCAGGAGTTCTTAGATAGCCTCTACCAGTTTACCGAGGAGTTTCCCTCAAGGATAGACGAGTACGAGACCCTCCTTGATGAAAACAGGATATGGCACAAGAGGACAAAGGGAATCGGCGTTATATCCGCCGAGGAGGCGATAAACTGGGGGCTTTCCGGCCCTACCTTGAGGGGTTCTGGTGTGGATTACGATATACGAAAGAAGTTTCCCTACGATGCCTATGACCGTGTAGAGTTCGATGTTCCCCTTGGCAAAAACGGTGATGTCTATGACAGATACCGTTGCAGGATGGAGGAACTCAGACAGTCAAACAGGATCATCCGTCAGTGTATTGAACAGATCCCAAAGGGGCCCATACTCGCCCCCGATGCACCGAAGTTCACCCTTCCACCAAAGGACAGGGTTCTTGCAGATATGGAGTCTCTGATACACCACTTCGTCCTCATCACAAAGGGCCCTCTTGCAGCACCCGAGGGAGAGATCTATGTGGCCACGGAGGTGCCAAAGGGCGAACTTGGGTTTTATATAGTAAGTGACGGCACCGGCAGGCCCTACCGCATGAGGGTAAGGGCACCTTCATTTGTGCATGCATCTGTCCTCCCGAGGCTCTGTGAGGGAGGACTTATCTCAGATGTGATAGCGAATATCGGAACCATTGACATTGTACTTGGAGAATGCGACAGATGAGCACCGGTATAAAAGAGGAGATAACAAAGGTTCTGACCAGATACCCAGAAAGGCGTGGGGCACTGCTACCTGCACTACATATCGCCCAACGTGAATACGGCTGGCTGAGCCCGGAGGCGATGCAGGCGGTCTCGGAGGCGTTAAACCTGCCCGAGGCGACCGTTAAGGGTGTCGCCACATTTTATGCAATGTACAGGAAGTTTCCATCCGGCAGGAATATAATCCAGATATGCACCAATGTCGCCTGTATGATCTTCGGGGCAGAAAAACTCGTTGACTTATTGAAGGAAAGATACGGCCTCGAACCGGGCGGGACATCGCCCGATGGGAGGTTTTCGCTGATGATAATGGAGTGTATCGGTGCCTGTGACAGGGCACCAGCGATGCTCGTAAACGAGGACTTCCACCCTGATCTGAACGAAAGTAACATTATCGAGATACTGGAGAGGTATAAATAAACCAGATATGGAAAGTTTTCTCCTTAAAGGTATAAGCGAGAGCGGCTCAGAGACCCTTGCCTCCTACAGGTCAAGGGGAGGATACACCGCACTTGAAAAGGCCCTTTCAATGGAGCCCGGCCAGATCATCGAGGAGGTAAAGCGCTCAGGTCTCAGGGGAAGAGGCGGTGCCGGCTTTCCCACCGGGATGAAGTGGGACTTTGCATCCAAGGACCCGAAGTTTCCCAAATATCTGGTCTGCAATGCCGACGAGGGTGAACCGGGCACATTCAAAGACCGTCCCATACTTGAAAAGAACCCACATCTCCTCATTGAAGGTATGGTAATATCGGGCTATGCACTGAAGGCCGAGTTCGGATACATTTACCTGAGAGGTGAGTATCCCGGGGCAAGATACATACTTGAAAGGGCGATAGAAGAGGCGTACAATGAAAACCTCCTTGGTGATAACATACTTGGCAGGGGTATAAGTTTTCACCTTTCCGTTCACCAGGGGGCAGGTGCCTACATCTGCGGTGAGGAGACCGCACTGATAGACTCACTCGAGGGAAGGCGCGGACAGCCGAGGATCAAACCCCCCTTCCCCGTTAATGCAGGTGCCTGGGGCAAGCCCACTATTGTAAACAACGTGGAAACCCTTTCAAACATCCCGCTTATAGTGGATATAGGTGCAGATGCCTACACCGGCATCGGAAACCCCGAATGCCCGGGGCCGAAGTTATACTCAATAAGTTGCTGTGTGAAGAAACCCGGCGTTTATGAACTCCCCATGGGTACCACCCTCAGGGAGATCATCTACGAACATGCAGGTGGGATCCTGAATGACAGGGCGCTCAAGGCGGTTATCCCTGGAGGCATCTCCACACCGATACTGAGGCCGGAACACATAGACTGCCAGATGGACTTCATAAACCTGCCCAAGGTGGGAAGTATGCTCGGCTCGGGAGCGGTTATGGTCTTCGACGAGACGGTCTGCCTGGTGCGGGTGTGCTGGCGTGCCCTCAGGTTCTTTGAGCATGAGTCGTGCGGGAAATGCACTCCCTGTCGGGAAGGAACGGGATGGATGAGGAATATACTTGAGAGGATAGAAAACGGATTTGGCAGAGAGGGTGATCTGGAATTACTCCAGGATGTGGCAAAGAGCGTTGCAGGAAAGACCTTCTGCCCCCTTGGTGACGGGGCGGCCAACGTGGTTCTCAGTTTTATCAAAAACTTCGGTGAAGAGTTTGAATATCACATAGAGAAAAAGGAGTGCATGGCTAAAGGATAAGAGACTACTGATAAAAATAACCCAATAACCTAATTACTTAATAACTTAATTACTTAATTACTTAATTAATTTTAAGCCCATGATTAAACTAACAATAAACGGTCAAGAGATCGAACTCGAAAAGCCCGTAACGGTGCTTGAGGCTGCAAGGCAGGCGGGGATTAAGATCCCCACCCTCTGCTACTTTGAGGGGCTCAGGCCCTTTGGCGGCTGCCGCCTCTGTCTTGTGGAGGTTGAAAAACTCCCCAAACTCCAGACTGCATGCACCCTCATGGCGGCTGACGGAATGGTTGTGAAAACTGAGACTGATCAGATACGGGCAGCCAGAAAGGCGATGCTTGAGTTTCTCCTCATTAACCACCCACTTGACTGCCCTGTCTGTGACAAGGCAGGAGAGTGTGAACTCCAGGATCTGGTTGCAGAATACGGCCCTGAGGCAGGGAGGTTTACGGAGGGCAAGAGACAGCACCCCGAGAGTTTTGACGACCCCATAATCGTCAGAAACATGGAACGGTGTGTCCTCTGTACCCGCTGCACCAGGATGTGTGATGACCTCCAGGGTGCATATGCAATCACCGTTACCGGCAGGGGCAACCACTCCTTTGTGGAGCCATTCTCCGGTGGCAGGTACAACTGTGAGTACTGTGGCAACTGTCTCACCGTCTGTCCTGTAGGTGCAATAATGTCTCGCCTTCACCGCCACAGTTACAGACCCTGGTATGTGGAGCGTGAGGTGGAGACCACCTGCGGCCACTGCGGCGTGGGATGCACCATGGTGATGCAACTCAGGGAAAACACCATTATAAGAACCATCCCCAGGATGGGGCTTGGACTTAACAACGGCCTCCTCTGTGTGAGGGGGAGGTTCGGTTACGACTTTCCCGAATCCAGGGAGAGGCTCACCACCCCCCTCGTAAGAAAGGACGGCGACCTTAAGCCCGTCTCATGGGAGGAAGCACTTGACTTTGTCGCCACCAGACTAAAGGAGATTAAGAATGATACAGGAGCCGAAAGTATCGGCGGCATAGCATCACCCAGGTGTTCAAACGAAGACAACTACATGCTTCAGAAACTGATCCGTTTCGTCATCGGTTCTAATAATATTGATTCTGTAGCAAGAAACTTCTATCTGCCTGCATTGAGGTATCTTGAGGGTATTTTTGGACAGGGCATTACGGCAAACCTGATACCCGGTATAGCCAACTCTGACGGTGTGTTTGTCCTGGGTGGAGACCCCACGAGGATCAACCCCATACTGGGGCTTCAGATACGCTCTGCCCACAGAAATGGTGCCAGAGTTATAATGCTTGGGCCTCCAGGTGGGCTTATGCGGTTTCTCAACTACAGGCTCACACCCGGAATTGAGGGACAGGAGGTCGTCTTATCGGCAATCGTAACAGGTCTTCTGGAAAAGAAGGAACTGAAAGACTCGAAAGGCAATATTGCAGAACTACTAAAATCACTAAAAAGGCCGACTGATGAGGACCTTGCATCACTTGGGATAAGCCCTGATACCATCTCATCCGTGGTCGATGACCTCTCCGGCATGGACACACCCGTGGTGGTCATAGGGCCGGAGGTGGCACTTTCACCAAGGCCATCAAAGATGCTCTTCCTTGCCGGTGTGGTTTCCCACCTGACAAATGCAAGGATTTTTCTCCTGTCAGAGAAACCGAACTTCCAGGGGCTTATAGATATGGGCTGTCTTCCTGAGATGCTCCCGGGCGCAAGGCCGATAGACCTTGAGATGTTCAGGCACAAGATTGAGGAGACCACCGGTCTCAAGGTGCCGGAAAAACCTGGAATGAACATCTACCAGATGGTTGAAGGAGCACTTTCGGGTAGCCTCAAGGCCCTTTATATAATGGGTGAAAACCCGCTTTTCAACATGCCTGACAGAAAGAAGACCGAAAAGGCTCTCCAGAGCCTCGACTTCCTGGTGGTTCAGGACATATTCCTTACAGAGACCGCAAAACTTGCCGATGTGGTGCTTCCTGCCTCTGCATGGAGTGAAAAGGAAGGAACCTTTACAAATCTCGAAAGGCGGATACAGAAGATCAATCAGGGGAGAACCCTTAACGGGACAATGCCCGACTGGGAGATACTTGCCTCAATAGTTGAAAGGCTCGGAGGCAGCGAGAAATACTCCGGTGTAGAGGCCGTCTGGAATGAGATAAACACGGTATCACCCCTTCATACAGGGCTCACCTATTCAGAGATATCACGAGGCAGGGCGATATTCCCCTATCACGGCGAGCCTTTGAGGGGTGTGGAACAGGAATTCAGGGTTGAAGGGCTTGACTCCTTCTCTGAAGAGAGAAAGGGGCTTATCACCATAATCCAGGAGCGGCCGCTCTACCACTCTGGAACCACAAGCAGGAAATCAAAGGCACTCATGAGCATATACCCGGAAGCAAAACTGTTACTCTCCACTCATACGGCAGAGGAACTTGGTGTCAAGGAGGGTGAGTCGGTAGAACTCAGGACGGAATACGGTTTCGTCTTCCTCAAGGTAAAAATAGACGATACCCTGCCTGACAGGAGCATCAGGCTTTCCAACATCTTTGAAACCGGAAACTTCATGGAACTGGTAAGTTACAGGATAGATGAGTTTACAGGCATACCAAAGCCTGCTTACGGGAGTTTTACAATCAGTGGCAGAGGAGAATGAACAATGTTTGAGATGATCGTGCAACCAGGCAGTTTTGATCTATTGCTGAACATCGGGTTCATAGTCCTTAAGATTTTAATCGTAATCGGAATCGTTATGTTCCATGTCGCCTACGCAACCTACTTTGAACGGAAGGTTATCGGGCACATGCAGGTCAGGATGGGGCCAATGGAGGTTGGCCCTCACGGGGTTCTCCAGCCCATAGCCGACATGTTGAAACTCTTTTTCAAGGAAGACATCATCCCGGAAAAGGCAGACAAACCCGTATTCTATTTTGCACCGATCATCTCCCTCATGGCCGCCCTCTCCTCGCTTGCCGTAATCCCATTTTTCGATGGGTTTGTCATTGCAAACATAAATATCGGGCTTCTTTTTATACTTGCCATGTCCTCACTGGGCTCCTACGGCATAGTCCTATCTGGCTGGTCCTCTGACTCAAAGTATGCCTTTCTTGGAGGGCTCAGGTCGTCTGCTCAGGTGATCAGTTATGAGATAGCAATGGGGCTCAGCCTGGTTGGGGTGATGATCATGGCCGGTTCACTGAACCTGACCGACATCGTTAAGGCTCAGGCGGCATACCCAACAGGGATGTATGCCATTCCGCAGATACTTGGGTTTTTCGTATTCATTGTAGCGGCGATAGCAGAAACAAACCGGTCTCCCTTCGACCTGCCAGAGTGTGAAAGTGAACTGGTGGCAGGCTACTTTGTGGAGTACAGCGGAATGAGGTTCGCCCTCTTTTACGCAGCAGAGTACATAGGTATGATCATAATGGGTTCTCTTGCGGTAACATGTTATTTCGGAGGATGGACGATCCCCTGGTATATAACGAAGGTGCTTCCCTTTCTCAAGTTCGTTCCCGGGGTGGTCTGGTTTGCGCTTAAGGTCTATTTCGTGATCTTTTTCTACTACTGGATCAGGGCAACACTTCCGAGGTACCGTTACGATCAGTTGATGTCCATTGGCTGGAAGGTGTTAATCCCCCTTTCGCTCTTGAATATTATAATTACCGGCGTCATTAAGTACCTGGTGAAATAAGAAAGACAGGACAGAGGTTAACCAATGAGTGCAAATGAGATAGTAAAGAAGATATTTTTTATCGAGATAATCAAGGGGCTTGCCCTCACACTCAGGGTCTTTTTGAAGGGGCTTTTAGACCCATTTACTGATAGAAAAACGGTGGTAACCCGCCGGTACCCGAAGGAAAAAAGACCTGCCGCCCTGGGGTTCAGGGGGCTGCATGCCCTGGTGAGAAACCCCGCCACAGGGGAGGCAAAGTGCGTGGGTTGCGGTCTCTGTGCTGCAATCTGTCCGTCACGGTGCATATACATCTACACCTCTGAAGGTGAGAATCATGAGAAGGTGGTTGACCGGTATGAGATAGAGGTTCTCAGGTGTGTTTACTGCGCATTCTGTGTGGAGGCCTGCCCCTACGGGGCGGTGGTGCTTACGCCTCATTACGAGTATGCAGACTATGACAGGGAGCCATTTTACATGACAAAGGAAAAACTCCTTCAAAACTGGGATAAATACATGGGTGAAAAGGGGTACGATTACTTTGACTCCTACTGGAACCCCAAGAGCACCCATTATGTATCACATGAAGACCAGGCCGTATTCAGAAAGGGAAACGGCAGGGTAGAAAACAGAGAGACCGGAGGAAGCGGTGATTGAGTTCTTTTTCGGATACCTGGCTCTTGCAGTGATAGGGTTTGCCCTGATGGTGGTATTAAGCAAAAACCCCATCCACAGCGTCCTGTACATGCTCGTCATGTTCTTTCATGTTGCAGGAATATACCTGCTTTTACAGGCGGAGTTTCTCGCTGCGGTGCAGATAATAGTGTATGCCGGCGCCATACTCGTTCTGTTTCTCTTTGCCATTATGCTGCTTAATCTCAGGGATGAGATATCTACAGAACAGTTAACGGACGGCTGGCCTGCCTCCCTTGCGGTGGTGGCAGGAATCCTTATTACGCTTATTCTTGCACTGGGGGGCTTCAGCATCACCCAGAAGGGTGAGTGGAGCATTGAGAAGATTAAAGAACTCACATACACAAAGGCACTGGGGAAGTTGCTCTACACCAGTTATCTGCTGCCCTTTGAGGTGACATCACTGGTACTTTTAGTGGCAATTGTAGGTGCCATAGTGCTTGCAAAAAGGAGGCTTGATTGAACCACACTCTATTACATACAGTAAGGGAGGTTTCATGATCCCGCTACACTGGTACCTCTGGCTTGGTAGTATTGTGTTCTGTATAGGTGCATTTGGATTTCTGACAAAGAGGAACATAATTATAATGTTCCTCTGCATTGAACTCATGCTAAACGGGGTAAACATCTCTCTGGTGGCGCTCAGCCACTATATGCAGGATCTAAGGGGTGAGATACTGGTGTTTTTCATAATAGCGGTGGCCGCAGCCGAGGCAGCAATCGGGCTTGCCATTGTTATCTCACTCTTCAGAAACAGGACAACACCTCACCTTGATGAGATTGGTGAGTTGAAGGGATAGAGGAGGAAACGCATGAACTACTATCTGCTCATACCCTTTCTTCCACTCGCTGCGTTTGTGCTGAATATTTCGCTGGGAAGAAAACTCTTCAGACACCAGGCACACTGGCCCTCCACACTTGCGGTGTTTGGCTCACTTGTGGTGGCACTTCTTGTGCTGATTGATGTTTTAAACGGCAAGACCCTGAACAGCGACCTGTACACCTGGATACTTTCAGGCAAATTCAGGGTTTCCGTCGGGTTTCTCATAGACCCTCTCACCGCCGTGATGCTCATAGTGGTAACCTCTGTGAGTTTTCTCGTACATGTTTACTCCATCGGGTACATGCACGATGACCCTGGCTACTACAGGTTTTACGCCTATCTGAGCCTCTTTACATTCTCCATGCTAATGCTCGTCATGGCAAACAACTTTCTCCAGTTGTACTTCGGATGGGAGGCGGTTGGGCTCTGTTCATACCTGCTGATCGGGTTCTGGTACGAAAAGAAATCCGCCTCTGATGCCGGGAAAAAGGCATTTATCGTAAACCGGTTTGGAGACTTCGGGTTTGGGCTCGGGGTTATCCTCATCTTCCTCACCCTCGGCACCCTCCATTATGTGCCGGTGTTTGAAAATGTATCAACCATTGCAGATAAGACCGTAAATATCCTCGGCATGGAGGTAAATCTGGTAACCCTGATCGCACTCCTTCTCTTCTGTGGAGCGGTGGGAAAATCTGCACAACTTCCACTCCATGTATGGCTCCCCGATGCGATGGAGGGTCCAACACCCGTCAGTGCACTCATACATGCCGCCACTATGGTTACGGCGGGAGTGTTCATGGTGGCAAGGGCTAACCCCATCTTTAACCTCTCACATACCGCTATGACCGTGGTTGCGGTAGTGGGTGGAATAACCGCACTATTTGCAGCCACAATCGCACTCGTTCAGAACGATATAAAGAGGGTGGTTGCCTACTCCACCATCAGCCAACTGGGTTACATGTTTCTTGCCTGTGGTGTGGGCGCCTACAGTGCCGGTATTTTTCACCTTTACACACACGCATACTTCAAGGCACTACTCTTTCTATGTGCCGGAAGCGTGATGCACGCAATGGGCGGCGAACTGGACTGCCAGAAGATGGGCGGTCTCAAGAAATACATGCCCGTTACATACTGGACAATGCTCATCGCCTCACTGAGCATCTCCGGCATCCCGGGACTTGCAGGGTTCTTCAGTAAGGACGAGATACTCTTCAGGGCATACGCCTCAGGCGGGGCTGGAAAGTTCGTATGGGTACTGGGCACACTTGCTGCGCTACTTACCGCCTTCTACTCATTCAGGCTCATCTTTCTCACCTTCCATGGTGAGTTCAGGGGAACGGAGGAGCAGAAGCACCACCTTCATGAATCCCCAAGGGTGATGACCGTACCGCTCATCATACTGTGTATAGGTGCCGTTGCCTCGGGCTGGGTGGGTATCCCCCCTATCCTTGGCGGTGGGGAGCACTTTGGGGAGTTTCTTGCCCCAGTCCTCGGGCACCCTCACGGTGAGGCAACCCATGCCGAGGAGTGGATGACGATGGCGCTGTCGGTGGTTGTGGCGGTAAGTGGTATTCTGATTGCCATGCTCTTTTATCTCAAAAACCGTAATATCCCTATCAGTCTTGCAAAAAGGTTTTCATTCATATACAGGGTGTTATGGAACAAGTATTATGTGGACGAGTTATATGATCTGATCATCGTCCGCCCTGCCCTGTTTACCGGAAGGAAGATCATCGTCGGATTTACCGATGGTGCTATCATTGAAGGTATAGTAAACGGCATACCGGCACTTATCGGATGGTTTGGTGCACAGGCAAGGAAGGTGCAGTCAGGCATGCTTCAGCACTATGGAACGTTCATGGCTATTGGAATCTTCCTCCTCCTTGCAATAGTGATGATAGTAACCGCTGTATGAAATAAATGAGTTCAAGGAGTTGAAGAGATGGACTTTGGTTATCCGGTTCTGACATCTGTGATATTCACCCCGGTTGTCGGGGCACTGGTGATCTTTTTTGTAAACAGAAAACAGGAAAACTTCATCAGGTTTACCGCATTTGTGACCACACTTATAACATTTCTGCTCTCACTGCCGCTCTTTACACACTTCGATAAGACCACACACGCCATGCAGTTCGTTGAGAGAAAAGACTGGATACCCGCCTGGGGCATACAGTACTATCTCGGTGTTGACGGGATAAGCGTCCTTTTCGTCCTCCTCAGCACTCTGATAACCATACTGTGTGTCCTTATCTCCTGGAACGCCATAAAGACAAAATCCAAGGAGTTCTTCATCTCACTCCTCCTGATTGAGGCATCCATGATCGGGGTGTTCTGCTCCCTGGACTTCTTCCTCTTTTACATATTCTGGGAGGCGATGCTCATCCCCATGTACCTGATAATCGGCGTATGGGGAGGGCCAAGAAGGGTGTATGCGGCAATAAAGTTCTTCCTCTATACACTTGTGGGAAGCGTGCTGATGCTTGTGGGCATAATCTTTCTCTATCTAAAGGGAGGCACATTCAATATACTTAAACTCTCTCAACTCACCCTCCCGCTTTCGGTGCAGATATACCTCTTCTGGGCGTTTTTTGCCGCCTTTGCCGTTAAGGTTCCCATGTTTCCCGTTCATACCTGGCTCCCCGACGCCCACACCGAGGCACCCACGGCAGGCAGTGTCATCCTTGCCGCCATTCTTATCAAGATGGGGGCTTACGGCTTCCTCAGGTTTTCTCTCCCCATGCTCCCTGAGGCATCAAAGATGATGACTCCCATAATGCTTGGGCTTTCCGTTGCCGCAATCATCTACGGCGGTATTGTCTGCCTTGCACAGACCGACCTGAAGAGGCTCATCGCCTATAGTTCCGTCAGCCACATGGGCTTTGTCACCCTGGGGATATTTGCACTCAATGTCCAGGGGGTGGAAGGTGGAATACTTCAGATGATAAACCATGGGATAGTAACCGGCGCACTCTTCCTCTGTGTTGGTATAGTTTACGAAAGAACCCACTCAAGGGAGATAGCAGACTACGGTGGCCTTGCAACGGTTATGCCGGTCTATGCAGGGCTCTTTATGCTCTTTACCCTTGCCTCCATAGGGCTTCCCGGGCTGAACGGGTTTATCGGTGAGTTTCTGATCATCCTGGGAGGATTCAAGGCAAAGAAGATAGCCGGTGTGCTTGCCGCAACCGGCATCATCATCGGTGCAGGTTACATGCTATGGCTCTACCAGAGGGTGTTTTTCAACGAGGTAAACGAAAAGATTGCAAACCTTTCCCCCATGGAGTTCAAGGAGTTTATGACCATATTCATCCTTGCAGTATTTGTGCTCTGGATCGGGATCTACCCGAACACCTTTCTTGGATATATGCACGTGAGCGTCAATCACCTGCTTGAGAGGGTACAGGGGCTTCCTGACTCAATGGTTGCCCTTCAGCAAATAACGGGAGGTTTCTGACTATGGATCTGAACAGCCTTTTACCCCTTGTTCCTGAAATCGTTCTTACCGTTCTTGCACTTATCGTGCTTTTATCTGAACTGGTAATAAAGAGGAAGGAGACCATCGGGACGCTTACCATCGTCTCTGTTGCCATAACCGCCTACTTCATCCCCGAATCCTTTGGTTCCGCCTTTGGCGGTATGTTTATCTCAGACGGTTACAGCACATTTTTCAAGTTTATATTTCTCACAAGTCTGATCCTTACCGTGCTTATCTCTTCAAGATACCTTGAAATTGAGGCATCCCCTCATGGTGAGTACTACTCACTTCTCATGTTTTCCACTATCGGGATGATGTTCATGGCATCGGCCGGCGACCTTATACTGCTCTATCTGGGTCTTGAACTCATGGCACTCAGCACCTATGTGCTTGCCGGGTTTATACGCCATGAATACCGCTCAAATGAGGCATCCCTCAAGTATTTCCTGCTTGGTGCCTTTTCATCTGCCATCCTGCTTTACGGCATCATGCTCCTCTACGCCCAGACGGGCACAACCGATATAAACACTATTGCGTCAACACTCACGGAAAGGAAGGTAACAATCCCCCTTCTGCTTTCAGTTATATTTTTACTTGCTGCATTCTCATTCAAGATCGCCCTTGCCCCCTTTCATATGTGGACACCCGATGTCTATGAGGGCGCACCCACCTCCATCACCGCCTTTATGTCCGTGGGCCCAAAGGCGGCAGGGTTTGCCGCACTTGGAAGGGTCTTCCTTGTAGGGCTTGACCAGTTACACCTGAACTGGACACCCCTACTGATAGGGCTCTCCATCCTCACCATGGCAGTAGGAAACATCATAGCCATACAGCAGAGGAGCGTAAAGAGGATGCTTGCCTACTCCTCTATTGCACATGCCGGTTACGCTGTGCTCGGGGTGATTGCCGGTGGAATTGATGGGGTCTCCTCCATGATGAACTATCTGCTCATTTATATGTTTATGAACATCGGGGCATTTTCAATCCTTATTCTCATGAGAAGTGAGAACATTCGTGGTGAGAGTCTGGATGACTTTAAGGGACTCTCAAAAACCCACCCACTTACGGCAGCACTGATGTTACTGTTCATGTTTTCCCTCACAGGCATTCCTCCGACGGCGGGTTTTATCGGTAAGTTTTACCTCTTCAGGGCGGTGATAGGTGCCGGTTATACCTGGCTTGCCGTTATATCTGTGATATTCAGTGCCATATCCGCCTACTTCTACCTCCGTGTGGTCATGTACATGTATATGCACGAACCTGAGGGTGAGCCTATTTCGCTTTCAACATCGCCATCACTGGGGCTTGCACTGATTGTTACAGCAATCCTGGTAATATTCATCGGCATCTACCCCTCACCATTCCTTGCCTTCGCAAGGATTGTGACAGGGTAAGGCCTGCCTCCGAAACTATCAGAAAAGCATGTTTAATACCAGTTTTTAATACAAGACTGTGGTATAATAACAGAAGGAGAGACGGCCATGCCTCTGGTCAGAGAAAAACGCCTCAATGTGAACTATTACAAACTCCTCCCTGAAGGAGCGCCATATCAGTTGATAGAGGGGGAACTGGTTATGACACCTGCACCAAATCCTCGGCATCAGATGGTTTTGAGTAATCTCTTTGAAACTTTAAGGATTTTTACAAAAGGTATAGGTCTTGTCCTTTGTGCACCAATAGACGTCTATCTCGACAATGAAAACGCTCTCCAACCCGACCTAATATTCATATCAAGAGAGAGGCTCCATATAATCAGGGAAGACGGCATATACGGCCCGCCTGACCTGATCATTGAGATTCTTTCGCCGTCCACTGCCCATTACGATCTTCGGGAGAAGTTCAAAGTTTACGAACGATCCGGGGTAAAGGAATACTGGATCGTCGATCCGGTAATGAAAAGTGTCGAGATTTTCAAAAACGAAAAAGAGGGGTTCTCTCTTTCCATGAAGGCAGAAGGGGATGCCAGGGCAGACTCAATAATACTTCAGAACTTCGGTATAGACCTGAAGACACTGTTCAACCTCCCC
>CAYMML010000008.1:0-8960 GCA_964391515.1 uncultured Thermodesulfovibrio sp.
GATGATAAAATAACCAGCAAGGCGTACGGAGCCATCAAAATTCCCGTCACATATGTCCTTGACAGAGATCATATAATAAGACAGGAGATTATCGGTTATATAAAGGGGTATGGTGAAAAACTTGAAGAGGCTGTGAGGAAGTATTTATGAGTAAAGGTATAAAAGAGAAAAGATTTAGTGAGGCTCAACATAGCCTTGCTGAAGCAAGGATTATCCATGATGCAAAGGTAAGTAACCTTGCCACCCTGACAAAACTATACCATACCATGATATACGCACTTATGGCGTTGTTTGATATCGAAGACATAGGCAGACTTACCCATGCTGATCTGATTGAAAGATTTGAAAAGGAATACGTACAGAAGGGGCTTATGGATGCAAAATTCCTTGATGCCCTGAGATTTGCCTACAACTTCACCCATGAGTGTGACTGTGCCCACATGAAGGAACCGGAGGACAGAGACATTGAATATCTCATGCCACTGGCAGGGGAGTTTGTAACGGGAATCGACAATTTATCTGTCTGAGTATTCTGCAGGGTTTTTCAAAAGATCCGGTTACATCACTGCCACAGCTCTATCACCTCGCAGGTGGGATGGCCAATCTCGCAAGAAACACTTAATTAATATGCTATAATTAGATATGCCTGTAGCAGTGAAGAAAGATAGGAGATACACCTACCAGGACTACCTCACCTGGCCAGAGGATGAGAGGTGGGAGTTGATTGATGGTGAGGCATACTGCATGTCTCCTGCACCCAAGGTAAAGCATCAGAGGATTCTCAGTAAACTTGATTATGAATTTAATCGACAACTGAAAACATGCCAGCATTTTATCGCCCCCACTGATGTTGTGCTTGATGATTTTAATGTGGTTCAGCCCGATCTTTTTGTGGTCTGTGCAAAGAAAAAGATAACCGAAGACAACATCCAGGGTGCCCCTGACCTTGTAGTGGAGATAACCTCTCCTTCCACAGAACTCAAAGACCGGCGTGAGAAAAAGACCCTTTATGAGAGGTTTGGAGTAAAGGAATATATTATTATCTTTCCTGACCGGGAATACCTTGAGCGGTATATTCTGAAGAGCAAAAAATACGGCCCGCCGGATATATACAACTGGGATGAGACCTTGAAACTCAGGACATTAAGGATGGAGATGAAACTCTGGGAGGTCTTTGAGAAGGAACCACCTGGGTCAGATGATAAAGAACCCATAAAGGGTTGAGACCCTGGAAAGGGAGTTTATTAAGACCTTTCCACCTGACTACAGGCAGGCACTGCAGATTTTCACTGCCCTTTATGAGGAGGCACGCACACTTGGTGTCTTACCTCTTGATGACCCCCTTGAAGGCATTGATGTTGATATAAGAGTTGTAAAGATACTGAATTCATGTTCGAAGAACTCCTCCCATTAAAGCCCGGCGAAGGGATAAGGCTTGAATATTTTAACCACAGTATGGCTCCTCATCCCATGCACCTGCATGGCCACTTCTTTGAGGTGGTTGGAACAGGGAAGAAAACCGGCACAAGGATCAGAAAAGACACCGTTATAGTTCCGCCGATGATGGGGCGGGCTGCCGTTGAGTTCGTTGCAGATAATCCCGGCATATGGATCCACCACTGCCACAACCTCTACCACCTTGCCGGAGGAATGGCAAATCTTGTGAGTAATTTTTCGGGCTAATTCATCATGTACATCTCGGACGGAGGTATCCGTCTGTATCCTGGAGGAGGGAGAAATCCGTTTTTAGGTATTGGGCTTTTTTCGATGCTGATTATCTCCTCAACCTCGCTTGAGGGGCCTCTTCCCATCATGGTAGGATCATCGTAATGAACAATTCGTTTCATCACCCATCCCTTTTTGAATAGTGATTGATATTCTTTAGAGAGATCAAAGGGTGAGGCCTCAGCGGGCATAGAAGTTGTGTTGCTGCAATTTTCAAACTTTTTTGTGAGTTTTTCTATCTTGTCGATCTGGTTTACCTCTTTTTCCATAGGGGTTCCTTTTGCAAGCCATAGTTCTTCAAATACCTTTCCGTTTTTATAAACGATATATTTTGTGGTTTTATAACCAGCAATTGTACCGCCATTGCCCGCTTTTTTGACGGTTATCCGTGTATTTTCAGCATTTCTACCGGAGCCCTGCATACTTTTTAGCATCTCCCTCTGTTCCGGGGGGATCGACCGCATCATTTCATCCATTGCTGCCTGTATGGATTTACAGTATTCATCTACCGTTCCCATTATATATGAACGGTTTTCATTGTTTATAATAATCAACTCTTCTGTGTTTGTGTTGATAATCAAGGTACCATCATTATTTGACTGTTTGAGTTTACCACCTTCCAGCATCATTACTCCCCCATCTTTAAACCTCGCAATTACACCTCCAAAAGCGGCTCCAGATGCAAAAATGATGATGATAATCGCAATAGTTATACTCTTGAATTGTTTCACAGATGACTCCTTTCTTCAGTGAAGTTTAGTGTAATGCTAATATGTTACCATTTTCATGATTGCAAAGTATAACATAACAATGCTACAGCAAAACCGCATCTCACAAAAATTGACAAAAAAACAGGGTATTCTTTATATTTAACTTCCTGGTGTGAGTATGAACTTTCAAGAGATCATAATAAAACTCAATCAGTTCTGGAACGAGCGTGGGTGTATCCTTTTACAGCCCTACGACATGGAAGTAGGGGCGGGGACATTTCATCCTGCCACCTTCCTCCGTGTACTCGGGCCTGAACCCTGGAGAGTTGCATATGTTGAGCCGTCCAGAAGGCCCACCGATGGAAGGTATGGTGAAAACCCAAACAGGCTCCAGCACTACTACCAGTATCAGGTAATCCTGAAGCCTTCCCCGCTGGATAGCCAGGAACTCTACCTTGAAAGCCTGAAGGCGCTTGGCCTTGACCCGCTTAAGCATGATATAAGGTTTGTGGAAGACGACTGGGAATCGCCTACACTTGGTGCGTGGGGGCTGGGCTGGGAGGTCTGGCTTGATGGTATGGAGATAACACAGTTTACCTACTTTCAGCAGGTTGGAGGTATTGACCTCAAGCCGGTTTCGGTTGAGATAACTTATGGCCTTGAGAGGATAGCCATGTATCTCCAGGAAGTGGAGAGCGTTTTTGATCTCAAGTGGTGTGATGGTATCAAATACGGCGAGATACACCACAGGGGGGAGGTGGAGTTTTCAAGGTTCAACTTCGACCTTGCCAATGTGGATCTGCTCAAGTATAGTTTTGATGCCTACGAGAAGGAGGCAAAGAGGTTGATTGAAGAAGGGGTTGTTCTGCCAGCCTATGAGTACTGTCTCAAATGCTCGCATACCTTTAACCTGCTTGATGCAAGAGGTGCCCTGTCTGTTACAGAAAGAACAGGATACATAGCACGTGTGAGGGGTATTGCAAGGCTTGTTGCTGAGGCGTTTTACAGACAGAGGGAGGAGATGGGGTATCCACTTCTTGAGGCAGAGAAAAAGGAGAAAAAGGGCACTGAAGCCAGTGAGTTAGCGTCTGTAATGGGTATAGAAAAAGAGGCGGATGATTTTCTGCTTGAGATTGGCACTGAGGAGGTGCCTGCAAGGTTTGTAAGGCCACTTCTTGATGGGCTAAAAGACGGAATGGCAAGGGAACTTGAAAAGCATGGCATAGGGTATGATGATATAAGGACATTTGGAACTCCAAGAAGGCTTACACTACTTGTCAAAGGTATGGCCTCTTCTCAGATGCCCAGGAAGGAGATCGTTTACGGGCCGCCAAGACAGGTTGCCTTTGATAAAGATGGAAATCCTACCAAAGCGGCTGAAGGGTTTGCAAGGTCTCAGGGTGTTTCACTTGACTCACTCCAGATAATGGAAAAAGGGAAAAAGGAGTATGTGGCCGTAATAAAAGAGGAGAAAGGAAGGCCTACTTTTGATGTGCTACCGGAAATACTTGTAAACATTATCACAGGCCTTCACCAACCCAAGGCGATGAGATGGGCAGATATGGATCTGAGGTTTGTAAGGCCATTGCACTGGATTGTTGCGATGTACGGTAGCAATATTGTACCTTTTGAACTGGAGGGGATAAGGAGTGGAAACATAACTCGTGGCCACAGGTTCCTCTCACCAGACGAAGCCGTTATCAATCATCCGGATGATTATGTGGCTCTACTTGAAAGATGCTCTGTAATAGTGGATATTGATAAACGGAGAGAGATGATAGAGAGCGCCCTCTACAGGCTTGCTGAAGAGGCCGGTGGAAGGGTGTTAATGGATAGAGATCTGCTCGATACAGTGAACTTCCTCGTGGAAAGGCCTGACCCTGTGCTGTGTGAATTCTCGGAGGAGTACCTTGAATTACCAAGGGAACTCCTTGTAACCGTGATGAAAGACCATCAAAAGTACTTTGCGGTTTTGAAAGAAGATGGAAGCCTCATGAACAGGTTTATCGTAATAAGTAACACATCTGAGGAAAACCGTGATGCAGTAAAGAGGGGTGCTGAAAGGGTTATCAAGGCAAGGTTTGAGGATGCCAGATTTTACTATAAGGATGACCTTCAGGTGAGCCTTGAACAAAGGGTGGATGAGTTAAAACGGGTAACATTTCACGATAAACTGGGAACCCTTTACGATAAGATGATGAGAGTGAAGGGTTTGGCGGTTCTGCTTGCAGAGAAACTACAGGAAGACAAAGAAAAGGCAGGGCGTGCCGCATTACTCTCAAAGTCTGACCTCCTTTCCGGGGTAGTTTATGAGTTTCCTGAACTGCAAGGGTTGATGGGCAGATACTATGCACTTAATGATGGTGAAGACGAGGAGGTTGCACAGGCAATTTATGAACAGTACTTGCCCGACTCTGCCGAAGGGGAACTCCCGAAAACCGGTACCGGTACAATTCTCAGCCTTGCAGACAGGGTTGATAATATCGTCTCTTTCTTTTCTGTTGGGCTTATACCGACAGGGTCTGAAGACCCCTTCGCATTGAGAAGGGACGCACTTGCGGTTTTCAGAATCATGATAAATCGGGGGTATGAGGTATCTTTAAGAGAACTGTTTGAGATTTCTATCAACAACCGGGAAGACTTAAAAGGGGACAAAACCCTCATTGATAAGATCATAGAGTTTTTCAGAAACAGGATTGAGCCGTTTATGCTCGGCCGAGGCATCTCCTTTGATATATATAAGTCAATTGAGGGCAGTATTGATACAATCTCACCTTCAAGGATTATAAGCCTTGCAGATGCGATAGGTGAGTTCAAGAAAGATGGCGAGTACAATGAAGTAATTCTTGCCTTGAAGAGGGTCTTCAACATCCTGAAGTCTGAGAGTATAGAAGGTGAGCCCGATAGGGGGCTGTTTCAGACAGAGGAGGAGACTGCCCTCCATGATGCCGCTGTTAAATTTAGTGGTGAGTTCAAGAAAAGAGTTGAAAGTGCAGACTATAAAGGAGCCTTTGATACCTTACGAAGCCTCAAGGAGCCTGTGAACAGGTTCTTTGACAAGGTGCTCGTAATGGATAAAAATGAAGATATCCGCAAAAACAGGCTTCGTCTTCTCAATGCGATTGCCACAACCGTCATGTCCCTGCTTGATATATCAAAACTCCAGGAAGTATGATATATTTAACAGGTGAGGTTTCTTTCTTGTGCCCGTAATAAACCCCGAGGGTTCATGTATAGAAAATTTATAGTTCATCCCCTTAAGAAGTTGGTTGTATGATAGAGGCAGATTTTTCAAGGCCTGTTTTACAGGCTTAAGAAAAGACCAAGGAGGAACCGATGATTTTCCCGGAAGATCTCAGATATCATAAGGAGCATACCTGGGTGAGGGTTAAAGGGGGAAAAGCAATAATCGGGATTACAGACTATGCTCAGGATACCCTTGGTGACATAGTCTATATTGATCTACCAGACCTGGATTCAGAGATTGAGAAGGATGCAGAGTTTTCAGAGATAGAATCTACAAAGGCGACATCTTCAGTAATTGCACCTGTTTCTGGAACCGTAATAGAGGTAAACGAAGAACTGGATGAGTCTCCTGAAATCATAAACGAGGAGCCTTACGATAAGGGCTGGATATGTGTGGTAGAGATGTCAGACCCTTCGGAACTCGATGATCTGCTTGATGCCTCAGACTACGAGAGATATGTAGAGGAAGAGGCCAAGTGAGAATTGCTGTTCTCGGTGCAGGACCTGGTGGGTATGTGGCAGCCCTCAGGGCTGCAAGGCAGGGGGCGGAGGTCACTGTTGTTGAGAGTAGCGAGGTTGGGGGCACGTGCCTGAACCATGGTTGCATACCAACAAAGACGATGCTTGCCTCGACAGAACTGTACAGGAAGGTCAGGGAGTTTGAACAATTCGGTCTTGAACTGAACGGGACGGTTACCCCAAATCTATCCAGGATAATCGAGAGAAAGCGAAAGGTTATAGAGGTTCAGATTAAAGGGATAAGGAGTTTGTTTAAGAGTTGGGGGGTGAAACTCCGGAAGGGTAGAGGAAGGATAGTTGGGGAAAGAAGACTGCTTGTGGAGGGTGATGACGGGGGAGAGATGGAGGCAGACAGGATAATAGTAGCCACCGGTTCACGTCCTGCAGATATCCCTGCATTTCCTTTTGATGGGGAAAATATAATCACTTCCACTGAGGCGCTTGAACTTACAGATATCCCCAAAAGTCTCCTTATTGTGGGTGGTGGGGTAATCGGCTGTGAGTTTGCCTGTATTTATAATGCCCTTGGAACTGATGTGACTATTGTGGAGTTGTTACCAAGGGTGCTTTCCACAGAGGATGAGGAGATTTCGAAAATCTTTGAAAGGGAACTAAAAAAGCAAAAGATAAAATTATATACCGAGGCAAGGGCTGAGAAGGTGGTGATAGATGAAAACGGTGTTCACACAACTCTGTCAAACGGCAAAGAGATTGTGACTGAAAAGGTGCTCGTTTCCATTGGGAGGGCATTTAACACTGACGATATAGGGCTTGAGGATGTGGGGATAGAAAAGACCGACCGTGGCAGTATAAAGGTGAATACAAGGATGGAGACAAGCCTGCCAGGTGTTTTTGCAATTGGTGATGTAACAGGTGGGATGATGCTTGCCCATACGGCATATAGAGAGGCTCAGGTGGCTGTGAGTAATATAATGGGCATTGATACTGAGATGGACTATTCAGTGGTACCTGCGGCGGTGTTTACATCTCCTGAGATAGCCTCCGTAGGTTTGAGAGAACACCAGGTAAGGGATAGGGGGATTGATTATGTGACCGGTCATTTCCAGTTCAGGGCACTTGGGAAGGCTCATGCCATCGGGGAGATTACAGGCATGGTGAAGGTAATAGGGGAGAAGTCCTCAGATAAACTCCTGGGGGTACATATTATAGGGCCCCATGCATCAGACCTGATCCATGAGGCTGCATTAGCGCTACAGGCGGGGCTGAAGGTAAAGGATATTGCAGAGACCATTCATGCACATCCTACACTTTCTGAAGGGTTAATGGAGGCAGCAGAGGACGTACACGGTGAGGCTGTTCATGTCCCAAAACGGTAGGGGGAGATAAGATGCAAGATTGGGTAGCAGAATCTAAGAGGTTGAGAAGGAAGGAGTTTTCTGAACTGGATGTGCTGCTGCGCGTACTTGACAGGGGGTTTAACCCTGACAATCATCCCATTACCGATAGAAACTATAGAACCAGGGACTTTTACCCTGAACTCTCAGCAATAAGGGATGTAATTTTAAGACTACTAAGCATCCTTGAGAGTCTGATACCGGAGAGTAGAAAAAACGCATTCTGGTTTCAGAAGTTTGCCGAGCAGAAGTTCCTTACAGACAGGCGGAGGGATATATTCAGGGAGTCTCTTTACAAACAGGACACCGAGGAGAAGTCTATATTCTTACTTTATGACTCTTTTGTGAACTTAAAGGTGATTATTCATGACATCCTGCGGGGTGAGTCTGTTTCTTATGACGCCTTCAAAAACTTTGGTGAACTTATTATAAGGGAGATCAGGGAGAACAGGTTTCTTGACCCATTCAAGAAGGAGTTTCATCCCGAGTTTGACAAAATTGAAAATGATATGGTTTCAAGTATAGTTAAATCCATAAAACAAAGAGAGAGGAAGCGTGCTGTTTCCATAATTCTTATATATCTTTTCAGGGTCTTAAGGTTTCTCTCCCATGTTGATAGTTCTTCACATCTGCCGGTAGTGCTGAATACAGCATATATGATACTGGTGCTGATAAAGTCTGAGATAAGGGATCTGATAAGTTATATAGATGACCTCAGGAAAAGTGGGTTTGATGGCAAGGTGGGTGGGGCGGTAGAGTCTCTTTCGTTTCAGATCACCATGGAGTCAAAGAGGGTTTATGACCAGGAGTTGAAGGATCTGCTAAAAAAGACCAATCCCGGGGTTGTGAGGGGAAGGATAGAAAACTCTTACGGTATCCTTAAAAACACCGCTGAACAGTCCATTCTTTTAATATCACAGGCAATAAAACCGGGTATTAAGGAGGAAGACCTGTTTCCTGGCATCGAGACGAGGTATGAACAGTCTGTAAGGCTGCTTGAGGATGTGACTGCGCTTTCCTGGTTTTTCAAAATCTTTGAGGAGAATTTCAATAATCTGGAGTTAAGGGAGGCACTGTTTGCGTCGCTTCGGGGGTATATGCTTTATTTTCAGAGTTTCACCTTCAGGCTCCTCAGATACGAAGACTATGAGGAGTTTGCCCGGTTTTTTGAGGACTTTCTTGGAGGTTCGCCAGAAATGGTTATAAAGGGCAAACAGCCAAAACTGCTTGAGAAGTGCAGGCGGTTCAGGATATATCTTGATACCACCCTTAATCTTATCTCGAAAAGGGCTGAACTCGGTGGAAGAGGCGTTGACGAGGAGGATATTATAGATATACTGAAACAGTTTCTTCCCGAAGGGTTTGATCCAGGAGAGTTGATGAAAAATTAACCCAATAACCAATA